>JAFEIL010000556.1 GCA_017495105.1 Emticicia sp.
CAAAATAAGGTTTCGCATCAGTAAGGACTGTATTTTGTTAAAAAATGACGGCAAATATACTCATAAACTTAAATTTTTCTTTGTTTTTTGAGTTACAATCTAAATTTATGAATTATTTTTTAATCTTTTAGTTTTTTTCGCTTAACCATTTCTTCACTTTTAACTCCCAATCAGCCTGTGATTGTCGATAAAGACTATGGTTCGATTCATTATCATATTGCTTTTGTAACTGATTCATCTCACGGTAGGATTCTAAATATTCGTACTGAATCATACTATTAAGGTCAATTATCAAATCGGCTTGCATGGTGGCAATTTTCTTTTTGAAACGCTCTGTTACAAGTTTTGCAATATCAAAATGTAATTGTTCGTGAGCCAAAGCATAATCATTAAGTGAATTAGGTAAAACCCAAGACATTCCACGCACCATATAGGTTTTGGTAGAAACTTTGGCCAAAATATAGCCGTCAATGACTTGAAAACTCGCTCCGTAAGCAAAATTAGCAAAAATTGCAGCTCCATAACGTGTGTTCGTAGGTTTCCCTTTAAAATCATTCCAATTGATTTTTCTTGTGTTGTAATAAATCGTATCGCTATCATTCATATCGTTTTCGGGAAGAAAAACGATTTTTACACCTTTGTTTAAGGCTTCGTGTTTACTGCCATTGAGGGTTAGCCATTTATCAAAATATTCAAGTGATTTTATAAATAAAGAAACTAAAATAGACTCGTATTTTGAATTAGGCATTTGAATATCGGAACGCAAAAAAGAAGTACTAGTGGTAGTCTCAGTTAGCGAAATTGTATCTTTTTTGCCGATTCGATCAAAAGCTACTTTTAACTGTATCTGACCAGAAATATAGCTGTTCGACAACTTAGATTCGATAATTTTTAAATCAAGAATTCTGTATCTGAGTAAAAGTTGATTTTCTTTAATTGGTAGTGATTGTGAAAGAAATTTCTTGATAGCAACCTCTGTTCCACCTTTGAAACCAATAGGTTCTTTCTGAGTTGCCGAAATAAAGATTTGACCTATATTTTCTCGCTGTATTCGAGCATCAGTTACATTTATAATACTAAAACTTGGAGAAAAAGTTACTTTTTCGGGGCTTAGTATGAGTGATTTTTGAGAATACCCTTTCGACCCTAAAATCACCATTATGTATAATATCTTGACTATTTTCATTAATTTTTTAACGTTTCTCTATCAAAATCTACTTTTAAGCGATAAAAAAAACTAATTAAACGTGAGTAAGCAAACCAATGCTACCCACATACAAAAGTCCTTTACGCTGACGACCGAATCTCATTTACAATCGGTGACTTTTATAGCTAAAAGCCGAGCCAATATTTGCTTGATGTATTTATTTTTCAAACCTATGATTTTGGCAATTGATTTTAACAGAAATATAAAAAAAATATTTGGGTGAAACTTTGTATTCTATCAAAATTATTACGGTTTTTGCCTTTTCTTATCAAGTCAATTATAATTACTGTTTAAAACGGTTCTCGCTGCGATTTTAATTTACTGATAAATATCGGTGGATTGTGAGCGAGACAATTAATTTTTTTGATTCGAAGCAGAGTTGCGGTGAAAATACATTAAGAAGTTTTGGCCAAAATGCAGCAGTTTTTAATTAACAATCCACAGAAAAACAAATTTATACTTTCATCAATCAAATATCTTGAAAAACTATGCGTATTTTGATAGGTAAAGGTTTTTTATTAATTTAGAATTTAAAATCCTCTTCCCTAAAAGATTATGACAACTCAAAAAACCACTGAAACTAAAGCAAGCGTCAGCGATTTTATCAGTCAAATCACCGACGAAGCCAAACGGAAAGATGCCTTTCACTTAGTTGATATTTTTCAAAATCAGACTAATCTTGAACCTAAAATGTGGGGACCAAGTATCATTGGTTTTGGGAGCTATCACTATAAATATGCCAGCGGACACGAAGGCAATGCTCCAATTGTTTCGTTTTCGCCACGGGTTACAGCTATCTCTTTGTACCTTCATTTACCTGCAGAACAAAGAGAAGATTTATTACAAAAACTGGGTAAAACCAAAGCTGGGAAAGGCTGTATTTATGTAAAAAAACTTTCAGACATTAACCTAGAAGTGCTTAAAGAATTGATTGAGATTTCGTTGAAGTCAATTAAACAATTATATCCATATTGAAATCTAATAAATATGATAATTAAACAGATAAATACCCTTACGCCAGCCATACAAACAGCTATTCAACATTTCATTGACTTGCTTGTAAGTACTCCGTACACGGCTTCTAATGAAACACTTACAGCCCTTGTGGCCTCAGAAAATAGTCATTTGTTTTTGGCTTATGATGAAACCGAAAATATCATGGGAATGATAACCGTAGGAATTTATTATAGCTCAACCGGCAAAAAAGCATGGATTGAAGATGTAGTAGTAGATGATACTTTTCGTGGACAAGGAATTGGCGAAAAATTAGTGCAACACGCAATCGAATTTGTAAAAACCAAAGACGTAAATTTATTGATGCTTACCTCACACCCAAGCCGAATTGCGGCCAATAAACTTTACCCAAGAGTGGGTTTTAGTAAACGAGAAACCAATGTTTATAAAATGATTATTAAATAAATTGAATGACTCGTAAAAGATTGACATAGAATCAATCAAAAAACAATGAATACTGAAATATGAGATGAAAGTTTGATTATCAACATATTAATTATTTAGTCTAACTCCCTTTTTAGAAAAAAAGCATTTGTTTTTTTGAACCACTAAGAAACTAAGAAAAAAGAAATAAAAACTTAGTGAATCTTATCAGACCGCCGAGCGGTTTCATAGTCATTAAAAAAACTTTATCAAGTCTTATCTAAAAAGGGAGTACAACTAAAAACCCTTACTTCTTTCTCGGTAATTTTTCGTCACGCATAGCAGCGTTATAGACAAACGAGGCAATGATAGTTGCTGCTTGTTTCAAATCTTCTGGTTGAAGATGGTCGTACGAATCCATGTTTGTATGGTGCGTGCGGGTGTTATATTCGATTTCATCTTGAATAAACTGGAAGCCTGGAATACCAACTCCGACAAACGAAAGGTGGTCAGTTCCGCCAGTGCTTCTAATCGTAACGGTTTTTGCTCCTAAATCATTAAAAGGCTCAAACCATTTCGTGAAAATCGGGCGACAAGCGTCGTTTCCTTGCAAATAAATCCCTCTGATTTTGCCGGTACCGTTATCAACATTGAAATAGGCTGCCACTTTATCTCCTTCGGCATTACTTTTCTTGGTTTCAGCATTGGTCAAGTGATTTTTTACATAATTCCTTGAGCCAAAAAGTCCTTGTTCTTCACCACTCCAAAGAGCAATTCTTATGGTGCGACGAGGCTTAACACCTAAAGTTTTCAATATTCTAACAGCCTCCAACATCACAGCTGAGCCTGCGGCATTATCAGTTGCTCCAGTCGAACTTTGCCAAGAATCAAGATGTGCTCCCAACATTACTACTTCTTCTTTCAATGTAGGGTCAGTTCCTTTAATTTCAGCCAAAACATTATACCCTTTCAAATCTTCGGTAAAAAATTTTGTTTTTACATCTAATTCCAATTTTACAGGAATTCCCGCTTTCGTCAATCGGCAAAGCGACAGATAATCTTCCGCAGCAAGCATAATATCGAGCAAACCTTCGGGGTCGGTAGCTTTGTATGAACCTCCACCAGAAACAAACAATGTACCATCTTTTCCCTTAGCACTCATACTCAAAAGTGCCAAAGCACCTTCTTTTTTAGCCATATCTTTGGTTTTTGTAGAAAGCATATTGGTTCTACGCATGGCCAGCATCATTGAGCGGAAAGCCGTATCGGGAGGAGTTGTGGAGGTTAGTGTTGCGGCAGCCATTTTCTCCAATTCTTCATCAGTATAACGACTCGCATCTGACTTGAAGGATGGTTGAATTTTATCGTTTTTATAAAGTAAAATCACTTTATCTTTTAGTTTTCCTCGATAATTTTCTAAACCAAGTGTATCAGTTTCTTCAATCAATAAAATCTCAGCCGATTTAAGTTTTCCTTTTGTACCAGCTGTCCATGTTTTCGGGTATGCAATTAAAGGTCGGTAATAAGGAGCGGTCATTGCCACATAACTTTTATTGAGTTCCCAACCTTTACCAAAATCGCCCCATGCTTCGAGCTTGGCATCTTCTAATCCCCATTCAGCCAATTTTCCTTTAGCATAATTGGCGGCTCTCATATAACCCGGTGAGCCTTGTAAACGTGGGCCATTTACATCAGTCAAATTAAAGGCAATATCCATTACTTTTGAATTTTGAAGCCCTTCTTGACGAATTTTCTTGGTTGTCTCTAAGTCAACTTTCTCTTCTTGAGCATTGGCAACGCCCAACGAAAGCATACTGAAAATAACAATAGGTAGGTATTTTTTCATACAATACGGATAAGTTTAGTTTGTTGAAGGCTAAATATATACGTAATAATTCAGGTGGACAAAATTTTGAGATTAATGCGGTCGATAAAGCGATTAATTGAGCTTAAATATTGATATGGAGTATCAATATTTGAAAAAACTAAGAGAAGATATGACTTCAGAGTATTATTTTTCCTAATATTACAGAAAATCTATTCTAAGTTACTTAACAATGAAAAAATACTTTTCAATTTTAATACTTTCTTTTCAATTAATCGCTTGTAACACGAATACAACTACTCAACAAAATGACTCGCTAATAGTTGAGCCAACTCAAACCAAACCGCCAATCGTAGGCAATGATGCCGACGAACACGGCTGTAAAGCATCGGCAGGTTATCAATGGTCGGTTTTACGCAACGAATGTATCAGAATTTTTGAAGCAGGCATAAGATTAGACCCCGTATCCAAAGACCTTGAACAAACCTTATCTGCTTTTATAGTCATAAAAACTGATCGCAGCGACCAAGAAATAGAACTTTTTGTACCTTATGATGAGCAAACGATTATCGTAAAAAAAGAGTCTGCTGATAAATGGAAAAATGACAAATATACTTTGACCAAAACTAAAGATACTTACAACATTGAAGATGTCAATAGGAAATTACTTTATAAGGGGATGATAGAAAGGTGATTGAAAAGTATACTTTTAATAAAAAGTGTCAAATCTCGAAAGATTTGGCACTTTTTTATGTGTGAGATTAAACAGATTCAATACTTCAAATCAAATACCGCTCCAACATACACCATTCGGGTGATTGGTGCTGATCCGTAAACCGTAATAGCATTGGCATTTGTAAGATTCGTTCCACCCAATTTGAAGGTAGTTTTGAGCGGTTTAAAATGATAATTTACTTGTACATCAAATGTTCCGAAAGCATTTATTTCGCCTTCATCAAATGGCATAAAGTAAGTATAAGTATCTGTCCAACGATAATTCACTGAATATGTTAAATCTTTCTTTATCAAGCCATTAACTCCTAAATTAAACTTATGTTTGGGTGTATTAAAACCAGCAATCAGACCTTTAATATCTGATATTTTAGACCAAGTATAATTGCCGTAGATATTTATATTTTTGTTTAAACGATAATCTAAACTCACAAATGCTCCTTGCGTGGTTACTGGTTTATCAAAATTTGCCCAAGTCTGAATAAATCTTCCACGGGTGCGGTTGCCTACTTGCTTCGCCCAATCGCCTGTTTTCTTTACAAAATCTCCTTCGGGCAATTGTCCATCTTCACGCCCTTGGAAACGCACAATTCCAATAAAACCATTGTAAAGGCTTCTATAATAACTCAAATCAATTTGCAAATCCTTGGTGAGCAATGCTTTATAGCCAATTTCCCATGAATTCATTTTTTCGGGAGAAAGCTTTTTTACATTTAATAAAACAACAGAATCCTTTACTAAATTTACCCCCTTAAAACCATTTTCTGTATTTCCGATGAGCAAAATACTGCCATAATCTAAATAAATATATTGGTCGAGTTGGGCTGGAGCTCGAAACGCTGTCGAATAATTGGCTCTGAAATTATGTCGGCCTGAAGTATAAACGGCCGAAAAACGAGGAGATAACTTTGTATCAAAATTCTTGAAAGCATCCAATCTAGTAGCAGCGGCAAGTATCAGTTTTTCATGAAGAAGTTTTTGCTGAATTTGCCCATAAATACCTGACTCCCAATTGATTATCTCGTTTCTTTGCTCAGTATTTAATGGCGAATATATTCCATCTGAAAGTAGCGTTCCAGCCGATTTTAGAATATATTTTCTATATGCTCCACCCACTACCACATTAGTAGTTTTGAAACGAAACTCACGCTGTGCCGAAAAATCAATATTACGAGCATTATTTGTAAATGCTGCCCCTTTTACGATTGAGCCATTGATTTTTAAATCTCCTACGGCATTAGCTACCTGCTGCGTTACACGCTCAAAAACCGTTGGAACAGATGCTCCTTGGACTTGCTTGATTTGCAGATTTTGTGTCAAATCAAAAGCCAATTTTGCGGCATTTTCAATGCTTTGCCCGCCTTGAATTGTTGGTAAACTAAAAACAGATGGAACAACCGAATTGGCCAATTCAGGCACATAAATTCCTGCTAAACCCCCTCCCGAAAAACCATTTCCACGAGCGGAAGCAAAAATCTGATTCCAAGCACTAAAATAATTGGCCGCTACAGTCGGAAATGTTCCTAGCGAAGGGTCAGCTAATCGCATATTTTGAAGGGCATTTGCCACACCTCCGATTTCGTAAGCCTTGCCACCATAATCGTACATTGAGTAAGCACGTACAAACCATCGGTCGTTTTTAATCTCAAATTTGTGCAAATCATACTGCATTTCTCGCCAAGCAAAGCGACTTGTACTTTGAAAAATACCATTTCCGATAGCTTTACGATATTCGTAGACAGCTTTGGTACGTTCGTTGATTTTGAAATGAAGCGAAGGATTCAACCGTAAATTCCCTGCTTTATAATCTCCACCAAAACCAAATTGTTTTCCATCATTTACTGTTAAAATTTCACTTTCTTTAAAACCTGGCATATAAATTCGGTAAGGTTTCCCATCATTGTATTTAGTAAAAGCCTCGTTTGTAATAGTAGAACCAATGTCGCCAAAATAGTTGAGTTTGTTCCAGCCAAAAGGCGAGCCGTAAACATTATTTGAGGCATCTGAACCAGCCAAACCGCCTTCAGTCATGGCTTTGATAGCAGCATCAGATTCGCCCAGAAACTCATCAGCCGAAATAAAATTAGCATTGAGTTTAAACGCAAAGCGTTTGGCAAAAACCTGTGCATAACGCATTTGGGTATCGAATAAAAGGCGTGAACCTCCACGTATCGAAACTGTTATGCCTTGGTGCTTAAATGGGTCTTTTGAGTTCATCAAAATCACACCATTCAATGCTCCAGAACCATAAAGGGCTGAATTTGCCCCATAAATTATTTCTATTTTATCAATGTCTAGTTCGGGTGTTCCCATCCAACTTCCACCATAAAGCGATGAAGTTGGCGACATAAACTCCACATTATCAGCCAGTTGCAGCAATCTTTCGGCTTTTCCACTATTGAAAACTCTTGTGCTGAGGCTTGTTACAAATAAGCTCGACTGACTTACATCAATGCCTTTGTAGCGAGCCAAAGAAGAAATCAATTCTACACTCGGAGAATTTTGTAATTGAAGGGCTGAAATCTTTGTAACCGAAATTGGGGCTTTAAAAATACTCTCTTCGATACGAGAAGCCGAAACCACGACTTCGTTGAGATTTTGAACACTATCTAACTGAGCCGATGCTCGAAATGACAACAATATGACTAAAATACTGCTAAAAATTGTAAATGTTCTTTTCATTTTTTGTTGGTTAATTTTTTAGTCCACAAACGATGGACGATAGACAACAGCAAGAACTGTGGACTATTGTCTGCGGACTTTTGCCTAATTTATTCCTCAATCCATTTCTTAAACTGGGCGGCGTTTTCTTGGCTGATACTTACTTCGGCTTTGGCGAGGTGCAGGAGTTCGAGGGCAATTTTGCCTTTGAAAGAAGGTTTAAAACTTAGAATAGCATTAATATGGACAATAAATTTGCGATTTACTCTAAAAAATTCTCGATACGGAAGCTCCATTTCGAGTTCGCTTAGACTACGTTCTACGGTGTAGCGTTCGCCTGTTCGGTCTATCAAAAATACAATTCTTGATTCGGTATAAAGAAACGCAATATCTTTCGTTGAAACCACATAATAGTTTGTACCTTTCTTAGCAATCAAGCGGTCTTTCTGAAAAGTAGATTTTATTATACTTGAGTCATTTTCGGACGAAAAACGCTTCAAAAAATGCAATTTCAATGCCTCATACTTCTCCAAAACCCGATTTACCTCTTCCTTTCCAATTGGTTTTCTGAGGTAATCAATGGCATTGTAAGCCATTGCCTGTGACCAATATTTGTCATAAGCCGACATAAAAACAACAGGAAAACTCGGCATTGATTCTTGAAATATTTCAAATATCAATCCGTCCCTTAATTCTACTTCGCACAGAGCCAAATCATACAAAACTCCTGCATTGAGTGCTGTGCTTAACTCCTCGTTGGTTTGGCAAAACTCAATGCTGCTGACAGGAAAATACTCAGCCAAAACATGCGTCAATAGCTTTGCATGATTCTCATCGTATTCGACCAAAAGAATATTCATGACAATTTGAGTAGTAAGATTTCCGTTTTCGTGCAATGATTTTCGGGCTTGGCGAAATAAAATTTGCGTTACAAAATTACATAGAACAAATTAGAATACAGGCATTTCAAGTTTTTCCGCAAGTTTTTAGTCAAAAACACATCAAAAACAACTATTCTGTACGAACATAATCTAACGTATAAAAACAAACACGCTTTACAAAACCTATCAAAATATTGTTCGCCGCCATAAATTGATGTTCATATTTTCGGCAGGAAAAGAATATTGAGGCTCTAAACCTAAAATAAAAGACATAGTTTTGCCTCAGCTTTATTGGAAAATAGCACTGATATTCAATCAATACAAAGTTTGTTTGGCTATGAAGTTGAAAAACACCAAAAGTCTACACAACCCTAAGTAGCAAGGCTTTGACCAAATAAAAAGACCGTTCGATAAGTTGGATATTTGAGTTTATTTCCTACTTTTGGATTTGAAAAAAATATTTTTCACTTTTATAAGAATAACAACAACAACTATATGAGATATAGACACAACTAAGGTTAATGC
>JAFEIL010000468.1 GCA_017495105.1 Emticicia sp.
GGGAGATGTTTAAAAGAGACAGCTCCCACATATTAAAAAAAATACCCCATCAGAATGCCCGCCACTACTGATAGAACTAAACCTTTGGTAGAAACGCTTCCTTGACCACTTTGCATTTTTCGGTAGGCATTGGCGTTTAGTAAAATCGCTAAAACAATCAAAGCCATTCCGCCAAAAAGTAGGGTTTTATCACCTACTGGATTGTCTAAATAATTGACTATCACACCAATAACCAAAGCCAAACCAATACCAACGGGAAATGCTACCGACATTCCAGCAATTGTGATGGCTGCAACGAGCAAAATATTAGCGGCATTAAATACAACGCCACCAATAATTGCCGACTGAATGCTTTGACTATCAGCCTGTTGTATGTCATCTAAGAAACTTCGGCCACCATCGCCGATACTTCCGAAAGTAAATGCAAAAATGAGTGAAGCAATTAAAATTCCAAGCACATAGTCCCAGTAAAATGCTTCAAAACGCCAGTCTTTAGAGGTTAGTTTTTGTGTATTTGCCCAAGAACCCCAGCAGAGCATCGTGACCAAGGTAAATATAACAGCGAGGGTATAATCTTGAATAATGAACATGGTTTTATTGAGGTTAGGTTTCGTTATTTTTTTAATAGTCTCGACTCCGGTCAACTACAAAAAAGTTGATTGAGTGAGAAGTATTCGGTGCCTTCGGCTGGAACGCCAGCCGAAGGCACCGAAATTAATCATTTCTTCTTATAAGGCCCGAAAGTGCCAATGGTCATTTTTTGTTGGGGTTTGCTCGAATACCAGATTAATTCTGATAAATAGCAAATTATTGTTGGGTCGGGGTCCAGTAATTTCAGTTTAACTTTATGAGGTGCATCGCTTAGTTCGTATTTCCAACATATTTCGTGGCGACGAGTAGTAAATCTGACTGGAAGTTTGGCAGTTTCGTGCAATTTTCCATCAATATATACTTCAATTTGAGCAAATTTTTCACTTTTAGAGTCCCACGAACTACCTTCTTTGGGTTTGGCTTCTCCTTTTACTACAAAGCCATTTCCTTCAAAATCCAATTCAATTTCGTTATCTAAATTTTTACCAATCCATTTTTTATCAAGTGGATAATGTCCTTTGAAACTTTCTTCAAATCTAACGGCTGTTGGTATTTGGCTTTTGATAGTAACCATATTGCCCGAAATTTTACCACCATTTTGTTCGATATTTTGAAGTGCGTGTTTTGTCCCGATTTCATAAACATCATTGAGTGAAGTAGAAGTATATTTAAAATCCATATCTTCAATTGCCTTTAAACCTAATTTCCAATATTCAGGAATGGCTTTATATCCCAGCATTGCACCTAAAATTCCACCTGCCGAAGATGGATTACAGTCAGCATCTTGTCCGCAACGAGTGGTGATTTCCATTGTTTGGGTAAAATCGCCTTTTCCGTAAAGCAAGCCTAAAACTACATAAGCCGAATTGATGGTTGCATCAATATTGAAAGGAGCAAAAACTCCATCGGGACAACCAATATCGTTTGTCCATTTTTGTTGCAATTCAAACCAAGTTTTTTTCCAATTGTCGGGATACATTTTGTGCCATTTTATTACATCGGTAATACATTTATAATACTGTGATTCCTTCGGAATGGTCTTTAAGGCTTCGTTTACAACATAATTTATGTCATTTGAAGTCAAAGCCAACGAATACATTGCACCGATATAAACGCCACCGTACCAGCCATCGCCGTAGTTCATGATATGACCAATTTTATCCGAAATCTTCGAGGCCGTATTAGGCATTGCAGGCGACATCAGTCCAGCAAAATCTGCTTCTATCTGATAATCAATGCAATCGGCGTGCGGATTATTGTGCCAATGTCCTGAAGCAGGTGGCATAATGCCTTGCAAAATATTGTAGCGAGCCGCTTGGTTGGCGTGCCAAAGCATATAACCCGCATTGGCATAAGATTTTGCGTGCGATTCAACGGGAGCGTCGAGTCCTTCACGCTCGAAAACTTCTACGAATGTTAAATCCATGTAGAGGTCGTCGTAAACCCCAGGATTAGTTGACATTGTTTTGTGCAGAAGCCCATCATACCAAGGAATTTTCTGGTAGTCATTAATCATTGTTCCGTTGAACTTGAATTCAACTGGAGCTCCGAAAGTAACACCGATGGTCTGGCCTGCCCAACCTCCCATGATTTTATCTTTGAGTTTTTCTTTGCTCATCGTTATCATTTTTTGAGCGTAGGTAAGTGTAGATAATAGGCAGAAAATAATTGGTAAAAGTTTGTTTTTCATGTTAAGGTTGAGTTTTTGTAATTTTTATTGTCGTTTGTTATATTTATGCTGTGCGAAGTATGCTACTTCGCACGAGTGTATTTCGTTCTCCCGAACGACTTTTTTTGAATAACATCAGGAGATGTTAAAACACCTCCGCAAAGAAATATTCTTCGCAGAGCGGAATTTTAGTTTTTTAAATTTTCATGTGGGAAATAAATACATTTTTCTCGGTCAACACTTCCATAATATATGTGCCTTTGATAAATTAGATTTATTGTTTTATTCTCATAAATACAAGATATTGCTGGCTTCCAAATAGGCATACAATAAAGTGCACATTTTATTTCATTCGTTACAATCGAAGGTTGCCCA
>JAFEIL010000103.1 GCA_017495105.1 Emticicia sp.
ATTAAATAGTTACCCTTACTTAATATAAATATTTATTAATTATTTATGACCTTTTAAATGCAAAAAGCTTGAAAAACTTCAACAATATAGTCAATAAATTTCAAAACAATCCATAAAACATCTCCGAAACTTCAGCTAACATTTTCACACCGGCATCGACGTTTTTGAGTTTTTTTGATAGTAAAACCAAAACATACCTACGTCCATCGGGCAAATAAATAATGCCAGAATCATGCTGAACACCTGTAATAGAACCAGTTTTGTGGGCAACTTTTACAGTTTTAGGGAGTTTTTCAGGAATAATTTCATTGAATTTTTGATCGAATAGAATCTTACGCATTTCTTCACATGATTGCTTATCAACCACCTTATTTTGTGCTATTTTCTCGAAAATCAGCATCAAATCATAAGCTGTAGTTGTATTACTCAAACCTTTATCAAATGCTTTTTGGTCTTCTACACCACGCAAAACTTTAATATCTTTTGCACCGAGTTTTCTCATTGATTCATTGGCATTTTTGGCATCAACCAAATCTATCAGAATATTAGTAGCCAAATTACTACTCACAATTATCATCTGATAAGTAAGGTCATAAATTGTCATTTTTTTGCCAATCATTTTATACATTCCGTCACCGCTATCATCAGCAATATCCATACTATAAGGACTTCCATCAACAATGCTTTTAAACTCATTTTTCACCAAAATCGAATCCGTGACCTTAAATTTCCCTGCTTTGGCTTGCATAAAAACCTCAATCATGACTGGCGTTTTCATCGTGCTGGCTGCATGAAAATTTTCTTTTTCTTTTATAAAGAGTGTATTACCCGTTTGTAAATCTTTAAATGCCACGGCAAATTCACCTTCAACAGTTTTAAATTTTGCTTCTATAACTGACTTTAGATTTTCAATAGATAATTTTTGGGCAAAAATATCATTTAGCATTGTAGAAAAAATCAAAGTAAAAAATAGTTTTTTCATTTTGTAGTTTTGATAAAGATGAAAGATTGATACTCAGAAACGGCTTCCAACAACGACTTTTCCTTTGAAATGTTTTTTATCACCATTAGTATTGAAAAGTTCGGCCAAAAATATATAATATCCAACTGGCACAACTTCATTATTGGTTGTTTTTCCGTTCCATTCAAAGCTTGCATTATTGCCTAGCAATTGATTTTGAGCAAGTTGACGAACTAATCGACCATTTGAATCGAAGATTTGGATATTAGCAACAAATGTGCTTTGGTCAAGTTGGAAAATAAGTTTTGTGGTTTCATCTTGGCCATCTCCATCGGGCGTAAAAACTTCGGGTTCGATTTTGAAAATATTTTCTTGACTATCAACCAAAACCTGAGAATTGGCATAACCAGGTGTTGCAAAACCTTCGGTCGAAGCAGCCGATTGCCAATTAGTTGACTCAGCTGAAGTTTTATTATAATCTTTTTTTTCAAGTGAAACGCCTGCTTTGTCATCAACTAATGGATGGTGAAGTTTTTCGGTATAATCGAATCGGTCGAAAATCTTTTGAGTTTCATTCAGTAAAACTACCGAACCTTCATCGTCAGGAAAAGATGGCATTGATGCGAGTTGTAAAAAATTAGCTTTTACAGCTTTAAAATATTGGTTTTGCACCGCACTAGCAGTTCTGCAGAGTACCAAAAATTGTTTTGGTTGTAATACAAAATCAGTCGCAGTAATCGAGCGAATATTGGCGACTTTTCCAGTTGCATCAGCATTGGCCAAAGCCCAATTTTTGAGCGAAATCAATTTATCTGTTCGGTTATAAATTTCAACAAAATCTTCTCCCCCACTTTTTGGATTAAACAATACTTCGTTTATCACCACATTTCCCGAATCGGCAGGTTTTAGATTTCCCAAAATTGCTTGTGCCGTAAGCAAAACATTTCCCGAACAATCAGCTATATTTTTGGCAGTGAGTGTATAAAGCGTATTTTCTTGTAAAGCTGAATTTAGAGTTAGATTCACATTAATATTTTGCGGAGATTCGACCGATATAGTATTGATTTTTAGTCCTTTATCAAAACTATACGCATTGATACTTACAGCCGAAAGACTATCAAGCTTTTCAGAGAAAATAAGTTTTACATTTGTTCCACTCTTTATTTCAAAACGACTCAAACTCGGTGGTGTAAGGTCTGGTTTTGAAGCTTTTACGGCATTTTCTTTGGCGGGCGTCCCTTGTAAAGCGGCCGAAGATGAAGTCCAATTTCCGTCTTCAACACACGGAAAATTAGTATCAATCATTTCGAGTGAGAAACCTTGATCTTTGCCATTTTCGTACCATTTATCAGTATATGTTACCGAAAAGATTGTTTTGTTTTGAGGATTTCGAATAGTGAGCGTTGTACCTGTATTTAGGAGCGAAAAACTCGTGAGTGCCACCACATTTCCGTAAGGCTTAAAATCTCCTTCATTTGAACGGCTCGTGACTATTACGTAGCTTTTAGGCTGTAACAGAAAACTCGGAAAAGTTACGTTGGTTGTACCGTAGAAAAGTTTGAAACGATTTAGGTCAATTACTTTTTCGCTTCGGTTATAGAGTTCGATGTATTCTTTCTCAGGCAAACCCTTTGTGGGAGTTGGGTCGGCCATTATTTCGCTTATTATCAACTCATTAGTATTTTGAGCCAATGATTTAGGCGATATAAAAAAAATGGTGCAAGTCAATGCAACAATACATTTCATTATACTCGACTTGCACCATCTTTTCATATATTATGCTTGCGTTTCGGGATCTTTTTGTACAATTTTGTTAGGTTTAATTGCTTTTATTGGAGCAACTGGTTTTGGTTTTTTTATAGTTGCTTTTGCAACGGTTTCTTTTTTATCTGTTAATTTCGATGCAGAAATTTCTTTTTCTGGTTTTGGCTTAGGAGTTCTAGAGGTTTTCTCAGATTTATTTGCTTTTTTATCAGCTTTTTTTTCTGTTTTCTTAACTGCTTTCTTTGCGTCTTTTTTGGCTTTTTTCTCAGCTTTTTTAATTAATTTCTTTACTTCCTCTGCCGTTTTTTTTGCTTCTTTTTCAGCTTTTTTCTCAGCATCTTTCTTTATTTCAATTACATCTTTTGCTAATTTCTCAGATGCTTTTTCAATTGCTTTCTTGATTTTTTTATTCGTTGTATCTCCACTAATTACTGCTGCAAGCACAGTGGCGATTTCAGCAGATTTTTGTTTAATTTCGGATTTCATAATAGTAAAATGTTTAATATTAACTTATTGTTAATTTATTATTATTTAATTATTACGCAAATACACTAAACATTGAACAGAAAACCAAAATTTTCGTGTTAAGTTTTCATGAATACAAAAAAATAAAATTGAAATTGAGTACTTTTAAAAAAAAATCAAACTTAATCATACTTTTGATTTTACAAAATCCGATATTTATTTTTTATAAATTAACAAATGACTTTTATTACAGAAGATATTATAAAACTACTGATTTCGGCAGGAACTGGGGCAATTATTGGTCTTGAGCGTGAATACCATAGCAAATCGGCCGGACTCCGAACAATGATTCTGATTTGTTTGGGTTCGACTATTTTTACATTAATATCTATAAAACTTGGCTCAGACCCCTCACGTATTGCAGCGAATATTGTTACAGGAATTGGCTTTGTGGGTGGCGGAATTATTTTTAGAGATAATTCAAACGGACGCATTACGGGCATCACTACTGCAGCGGCGGCTTGGGTTACGGCTGCACTCGGCATGTGCGTTGGTTTTGGCAACGGACTCTATGAAACAGGTTTTGTGGCTATGATTTTGGTAATTGCAGCTCTTTATTCGCTCGTACCGATTCAAAGAATTATCAAACGGAAAAACACTATTCGTACTTACAGGATTGTGTGTAAATTTCGAAGTAAATCTTTAAAACATTATGAAGAAAAATTTGAGCAGTTTGGACTTGAAGCCGAGCGAGGCACACAAAACAAAGCTTATGAGCAAATCAGCGGTATTTGGATTGTGAAAGGCCCTGAAAAAAACCACGAAAAAGCTATCAAAAGCATAATGAACGACCCCGAAGTATTAGAATTCGATTTTTGATTCCAACCTTTTTTATCACTTTTGAATCATTTAACCAAATAGACGAAACTCAAATGTCATAAAAATGAAAGCCATATTTTTATCAATAATCTTACAACTCTTAATGGGTTGCCGGGCCGAAACCAACATTGAAGCATCGAACTCATCATTATCTAAATTAAATGGACAATGGCAATTTACTAAAATAAGCGTTGGTTATCCTTTTCCCGGGGGGCCAACAGAGATAAATGCTGTTGATACTGAAATTATAAGTTTTGATGCAGTTGGCAAGATTTTTACTCGAACCAAAAACGGAAAACTTACAGAAACTACCGATTTTGATGTACAAATAGTAAGTTTTTTGGGAACAGAGCCAAGAGAAGCGGTTGTTTTTACCAAAAATCAAAAGTATTCCTTGTTAACTTTCGATGATACAAATTCATCAATTATTCTTTACGAAAAAACACCAATCGGAGCCGTTTTGGCCGATGGCAATTATTATCACTATCAGAAAGTTAAGTAAAATTTTATATTTTGACGCTTATTTAATAAATTGCGGTCAGAATCAAAAATCTAATAAATATATCATGGCAAATCATTCAAGCTCTCAACGTCTTCCTGACTGGCTTATGTTGGTTATCTTTTTAGTAATCATTTCAGTGCTGTTCTTTTTTGGCGATACTTTTATTTTCGTAGTTGGTCTTTTCATTATGATTGGCATCTTTGCAAATGGGTATAATAATAATCCTGCAAATCATGAGCATCACTAATATAAAGTCAAAAATTATATTCGAAAGCACATTCAGAAAATGAATGTGCTTTTTTATTGTATTGTTTTTTTCTTCGACAAAGGTTGAATACAATTGCTTATTAAAGAAACTCAAATCATTTTCAGCAATCTAAATCATCTATTTTAAAGTTAAAATATTAGATTTTTAAAGTATAGTCAAAATCAATTATTGGCATTTTAGAGGAGAAATGATAATTTTAGAAACAATGAAAATTTATGTTTTTATAAAGGTAAAATAAAAGATAATCAAAAATTGAAATACTAAAATTCTACTACCTTTGTCCAAATTTTTCACTAAAATTTCATACTTTTAGACTTTTATTTTTTGTTAGATAACTTGTTCATAAAAAACTTATTCAGCCAAGCACAGTCATGCTCAAAATAGTAAAAAATGCTACCGCTAATCCAGAAAATCAAGCTATCATTTCTGATAATCAATCATATACTTACCAAGATTTACTTAACTCTTCCCATCAATTTGCCTCTTTACTGCTCGAAAACGTAGTTGATTTGAACGAATCACGAATAGCATACATGGTTTCACCTGGCTTCGACTACGTAAGCGTTCAATGGGGAATTTGGCGTGCGGGTGGAATAGCTGTACCTTTATGCATTAGCTATCCATTACCTTCGCTGCAATACGTTATTGAGGATACTAGAGCCGAAATAGTGATTGCTGGTGCTGAATATGCCGAAATCTTACAGCCATTAGCTGCCGAAAAAAGCTTTCGTTTTATTATTTTATCCGAGGTCGATAAAGCAGCTATCCAACAAAAAAAACTACCGAATTTACAGTCAAGCCGCAAGGCAATGATACTTTATACAAGTGGCACAACAAATCTACCGAAGGGTGTTGTGACGACCCATGCCAACATCGAAGCACAAGTTTCAACCTTAGTAAAATCATGGCAATGGTCGGCCAAAGACCATATATTGTGCATCTTGCCACTGCATCATGTGCATGGCATTATTAATGTAATTTCGTGTGCATTGTGGTCGGGGGCAACAGTTGAATTTCTGCCTTCCTTCTCATCAGATGGAGTTTTTGGAGTATTTCAGAAAGGAGAAATAAATGTTTTCATGGCCGTTCCAACGATTTATTTTAAACTCATTTCACACTGGGAAAGCCTTCCAACCAATCAACAAAGACAAATTACTGATACGCTTGCCAAATTCCGTTTGATGGTTTCTGGTTCGGCAGCTTTACCAGTTTCGGTGATGGAAAAATGGAAAACAATCAGTACTCATACCCTACTTGAACGCTACGGAATGACCGAAATCGGTATGGGAATTAGTAATCCGTACGATGCCGAACGTAAAGCCGGATATATCGGACAACCACTTGCGGGCGTAAAAGCCAGACTTGTTGATGAAAATAATGTTGTGGTAAAACGTGGTCAACCTGGCGAAATTCAGATAAAGGGTAAAAATGTTTTCTTGGAATATTGGAATAAACCCGAAGCAACACAAAAGACTTTCACGGTCGATGGCTGGTTTAAAACTGGCGATGTGGCGGTTGTAGAAAAAGGATATCATCGAATTTTAGGACGTGATTCTATTGACATCATCAAATCGGGTGGCTATAAAATTTCTGCTTTGGAAATTGAAGAAATCCTTCGAACGCATGCTGCAATCGAAGATTGTAGCGTAGTTGGTATACCGAATGAAGAATGGGGCGAACTTGTGGCGGCTGCCATCATCTTAAACGACCCGAACTTAGACCTAAAGGTACTCAATACTTGGATAAGAGAAAAAATGCCCGCTTATAAAACTCCACGTCAATACAAAATAGTGGAAGAACTCCCACGCAACGCGATGGGAAAGGTGACTAAAAA
Organism: Emticicia sp.; assembly: GCA_017495105.1. Lineage (GTDB taxonomy): Bacteria > Bacteroidota > Bacteroidia > Cytophagales > Spirosomataceae > Emticicia. The sequence continues at coordinate 6,674 of JAFEIL010000103.1, forward strand.
TGATTTAAAAAAACTATTCAATTGAAATAAAATTTACTAAATGTAGGTACCACGGAGGCCCTGAAAAAATAGAGTTTCACAGAAAAAATATTCTGACTTATTTGTAAATACAAGGCGACTGACGTTCGGCAAATACAAACTAACCTAACTATGATAATCTATGGAGTAGCCATTTTGGCTTTTTGTTATGTAATTGGCCAACTTTTTGGCGAATTTTTGGGTAAAGCTATTGGTATTGATGCCAATGTTGGCGGCGTTGGTTTTGCGATGTTGCTTTTAATCATCCTCAGCGATTGGTTCAATAAAAAAGGCTTTCTCGACCGAAATACCGAAAATGGTATTATGTTCTGGAATCAGATGTATATTCCTATTGTTGTTGCGATGTCAGCAACTCAAAATGTGAGAGTGGCAGTTTCAAGTGGATTTATTGCGGTTTTAGCAGGCCTCGTTCCTATCGTTATTTGTGCCATTACAATTCCAATTTTAGCAAAACTCTCAAAAAACACCCAACTCGACTAACATGGAAATTATCGCAAAATTCCTTGAAAAAAATGGCTTAGTGGTAGCTTTCCTATTGGTGGGTATCATAATTTATGTTTCAGGCATAATCTCTGATAAACTAACCAATAAAAAAATCCCTGCATCAGCAATTGCTATACTAATAGGTTTGATTTTAGCTTATATCGGTGGAGTTTATACCCGAGGCGAAAAAGGCATTGCCGACATCAAAATATTTTCGGGATTTGGCATGATGGGAGGCTCAATGCTTCGTGACTTTGCCATTGTCTCAACCGCAATGGGTGCAAGTTTTTTAGTAATGAAACGTACTGGTTGGGTTGGTGCTTTATCACTCTTCTTGGGCATTGTTTTGTCATTTTTGTCAGGAGTTTTGGTTGCATTGCTTGGTGGTTATACCGATGCAATTAGCCTAACAACCATCGGAGCAGGTGCATGTACATATATCGTGGGGCCAGTAACGGGTGCAGCCATCGGAGCTAACTCAGACGTGATGGCACTGAGCATTGCAGCTGGTGTAGTGAAAGCCGTAGCCGTAACAATTGGAACGCCATTTATTGCCAAATACATCGGCCTCAACAACCCACATACTGCCATGGTTTTTGGAGGATTGATGGGAACAACCAGTGGAGTAACAGCAGGTTTGGCAGCCACTGACCCTAAATTAGTACCTTATGGAGCATTAACGGCCACTTTCTACACAGGATTGGGTTGTCTATTTTGTCCTTCGATTTTATTTTTACTAATGAAAATAATATTGGATTAATTGTTAGGATAAGTTTCTAACTTGCTGGTTTTATTTTACCGAAAACAATTAATTTTATCGATTTAGAAATGTGGAGATACTACAAAATATCTCCATTTTTTTCTTAAAACATGAGTTGCTTGGTTCCGGCATCAATTCTGATTAAATAACTTTTGCCACCTACTTTTTCAATCGCTTCGGCTACTTTTTCGGGTTCGTTTGGAGCGTACACAAACATACATCCTCCCCCACCCGAACCATTAATTTTTCCACCTAAAGCACCTGCACTCATAGCTGCATCGAGCATTCTTTCAATTTTTGGTGTGGAAATCTGCAATACGTCTCGCAAAATGGTGTGATGCTCAAGCAGTAATTTTCCTAAAATTTCATCAGTCATTTTATCAGACTTGAAAAGGTCTAAGGCTTCTCTCAAAATATCTCTATTTCTGAGTGTGCCGAGCAAAAGAGTATAATCATCCTCATTCAAAAAAGTCATTAATTTTTCTTTTTCGGTAGAGTCAAAAGTATGTAGCGAGAAGTCGGGCAATTGTTCTTTTATTTTCTCAATTAGCTCTAAACGGGCAAACTTTGCTCTTTTTAAGACCCCAATCGTATCTTTTGGCTCACATGAATCAGCCAAAACGAAGCTACCAAGTTTTGGTTCGATGGCTTCGGCTGTTGTTTTAGGGTCAAAAGTCAGATATACTGCATTACCGATGGCGGTAGAAAGATGATCCATCATTCCACCGGGTTCACCAAACTCAACTACCTCAGCTTGGTAAGCCATTTCGCCCAATTCTTTTGAAGTAAATACCTGCGGAGTATCAGCCATTTTCGATAAAAAATGAATCCAAGTAACCAATAATGCTGACGAACTCGATGTACCTGAATTGATTGGTATATTCCCCCGCACAGTACATTCTAAACCTTTAGAGAAAGTTAAACCTTTGTCAATAAGCACATTATAGCCGCTTCTGAAATAATCTCTTTTTTGTTCGTAAGGGATTCGTGTAGCAGAAACTTCCATCAGTAACTCCGAACCGATATCTGGTAGATGAATAACGATTTGCTTATCAGCACGATGCTCGCCCGACATATCAACCCTGCGAGAAATTGCTGCAGCAATGACAGGTAAACCGAGGTAATCTTGATGCTCTCCAAAAAGACATATACGCCCAGGAGTTGATATTTTTATCATCAATAATATATTAAAATTTTATCTAATTCGACTT
>JAFEIL010000416.1 GCA_017495105.1 Emticicia sp.
CATTCAAAATAGTTGCCGAAATGGCAAACATTATATACTTTTTCATTTGCAGAATTAATTTAGTTTTTATTAAGACGCAAAAATTACTAAAAGACACATAAAAAAGGAAGACTTAGTTTAAAACGAATACTTCCTTAAATTCATTTATTTTCTTATCACCGCCCCAAGCTCTTTTTCATAGGCAGCAATGAGGCGTTGCATTGTTTTATCAATTACATCATCGGTCAAAGTCTTTTCCTTGTCGATTAGTGAGAAACTAACCGAGTAAGACTTTTTACCTTCGCCCAATTTTTCACCTGCATACACATCAAAAGCATTGATGCTTTGGAGTAAATTCTTTTCTGTTTTGGTTGCAATGGCCGAAACTTGCTCAAATTTCACTTCCGAATCAATCACAATCGACAAGTCACGACGGACTTCAGGAAACTTAGGAATTTCGACAAAAGCTACTTTTCCTGAATATTGTTTCAATAAAAATTCCCAATCGAAATCTGCGTAGAAAACAGCCTGCTTTACATCAGCCAATTTAGCCAATTGTGACTTTATTAAACCCAAACTCACAACAGGCTTTTTGTTGATTAAATATGTTAAACCATATTGAAAAACAGAGGCATCAGCTTCTTGGGTGTCAAATTTCACGACTTTCATTGCCTTCAAAACTTTCTGCACAACTAATGCCAAATCGTGGAACGCCAAAACTGTACTTGGATTTGCCCAAGATTCTGACTGACGATTTCCCGTCATCCAAATACTTAAATGCTTATTTTCTTTCGGTCGACATTCCGCATTTTTATCGTCCTGCTTATTATAGTAGCTACGACCAAATTCAAACAATTTCAAATCTTTTTGACGACGGTTGATATTGTAAGCCACCGATTCCATTCCTGTCAATAAAAGACTCGAACGCATCACCGAAAGTTCTTCGCTTAATGGATTCAACAGTACAATAGTTTCACCCTTCGCCGTAGCTTCAAGTGCTTGATTATAAGCTGGTCGAGTTATTGAAAGTGTCTGTATTTCGTTGAAACCATTGGATGCCATTAATTCAATGATTCGGAACTGTAATTTATCTGCATCTTTCTCGGCAAACGATGATAAGAAATCGGTTTGGAGCGTTTCTGATAACTCTATATTATCAAAACCATAGATTCTCAAAATCTCTTCGATTACATCAGCTTCACGTGTTACGTCGACTCTGTAAGGCGGCACACTAACTTGCATTTCGCTGCCATTATCGCTCAAAATCTCAATATCAAGGCTTTTCAGAATTTTTAGAATCAGTCGGTTATCTAAATTTTTACCGATTAAACGATTGATATTTTTATGTTTTACCGTAATCTCAAAATTTGCAATCGGGTTAGGATAAACATCAATTGGTTCGCCAATAACTTCTCCACCAGCCAATTCTTGAATCAAAACTGCCGCCAAACGAATCGCAAACGGAGGCATATTTGGGTCAGTACCACGCTCGTATCGGAACGATGCATCAGTTTTCAAACCATGAAAAGTAGCAGTTCGACGCACCCAAACTGGACTAAAATAGGCGACTTCTAAGAATACATTTTGCGTAGTTGGCTTAATACCAGACTTTTGACCACCAAAAACACCCGCAATCGCCATCGGTTCTGTTTCGTTACAAACCATTAAATCGCTACCCGAAAGACTACGTTCGGTGCCATCAAGGGTTGTGAATTTAGTGCCTTTTTCTGGTACACGCACCACAATTTTATGTCCTTTTACCTCGTCAGCATCAAAAGCGTGCATGGGTTGACCGAGTGTATGGCAAATATAGTTTGTGATGTCCACAATATTACTGATCGGATTCAAACCAATGGCCAATAAAGCATTTTTCAACCATTCTGGCGATTCTTTTACCGTAATTCCACGAATTTCTAAACCACAAAAACGTGGGCAAGCTTCGGCATTTTCTAAAAGTACTTGAAAATCAGTCGGGCGGCGTTCCGCATTTTGTGAAATTGGTTTGAAATTTTCAATTGATGGCATTTTAATATCACGACCTAAAACTGCCTTTAAATCACGAGCAACTCCTAAATGTGAAGCCGCATCGGCACGATTTGGTGTAAGACCAATCTCGATTTGATAGTCAGCCTCAAACGATTTTCCGATTGATTTGAAATATTCCATCGCTGGCGTGCCGTTCGGCAGCGTCGTATCCAACACCAAGATTCCATCATGAGAATGTCCAGTTCCGATTTCATCTTCGGCACAAATCATTCCTTCTGATGGATGTCCATAAACTTTACGTTTTTCGATTACAAAAGACTTTCCATCTTCAAAATAAATGGTAGTTCCGAGGGTAGCAATGATTACTTTTTGTCCTGCTCTTACGTTGGAGGCTCCACAAACAATCGTCGAAGGCAATTCAGCACCGATACTTACGGTTGTAAGGCTGAGTTGTTTTTCTTTCACCATAAATGTCTCGCAAGTAAGCACCTCGCCAACCACAAAACCTTTCAAACCACCTTTTATCGATTCAATTTCTTCGATGCCTTCTACTTCCAAGCCAGTAGCGGTCAATAATTTACCAATTTCCTCGGCCGATTCATTAATTTCAATCAGGCTCTTTAACCAATTGTATGAAATTTTCATTTATGCTCTATTTGCTATCTGATATTTTGCACAAAGGTAATATTTTTTGATGGTTAACAAAAAGAAGGCTTCCCTTTGAGCGAAGCCTTCTTTGAAATTTAATTCTGTATTCACCGGCTAAGTTGATGTTTTTTTAAGCGAGTTCGGTACTGAGTTTAACCTTTGAGGCTAAATGTATCTCAGAAACTATCAAATAAACATATGTATATGATTGGAACGATTCTATTCAAAACGGAGTAATTGGTTCTAATTTATGCTTGTTTTTCGCACTTAGATTCAGATGGTTTTGTTGGAAATATTGTAGAACATTATTAAGGAATTGGAATGTAAGCAACAGTTTTTCCAAAACAGGTAACCCATTTGAAGTATCTTATGTTGAACACCGAAAAATTGAATTACCATGAATATTACAGAATATTATGCAGTGGCTTTCAATTCAGTGATAAAAAATTCGATGAATAAAGTTTTGAACCAATAGGGTATAGAACTCATCGGCGGAGATTTAGACTAAGCTTCTATTATTTACAAAGACATCAACAATGTCATTGCCACCCAAACAGATTTAGTAAAAGTTTTGTCGAAATTTACCCCAAAAATTATCTGAATAGCTGATGCGAATCGGAAGGAAAGTAGAGAAATTTGAAGGCGAAACACCTACAGATGTTTCGCTTTTTTATTAATCAATTCTGAATTTTTCATCATCAATTGGCTCGTTTATTTTGATAGTGTATTGTAGGTTTTTAAAAAATGGGCTAAATTTCTTAAACTCATCTTCATTATAATTTGGAAAAGGAAATTTTACTCCTTCAACAACCTTATAATTTGAAAAATTCGTGTTTTTAGGCAAATTACCATCCCAAAATTGAGATTCTCTTATTTTTAGATTATTTCTTAGATTATAAAAATTATACCACTTAATCCCTTTTAACTCGCAAATAATTTTGTGTGCCTTTTTATTTCCTATTTTTTCAATTCCAGCATAGGTAGATTTAACACCTGCTTCTCGATAGTATAATTCTTCAATTATTCTAGAACCTACAAAATTTTCAAAAATATAATTCTTTACGCTATCCTGTGATGTTTTATTTCCCAAACTATCATAGAAATACCCTTTCGAATTATTATAAATAATAAGTTGTAATTGTCGGATTTTGGGAGTCGAGATTTCAATTCGATTCTTATTTGGTCTTTTGTAATAATTAATTGTTGTTACAGTATCAATAATTTCAATTTCTTTATCGTTATAACCAACTCTGGCAATATCTTTTGATATAACTGTCAAAGTATTAATACCCAATATTCTTTCCTTTCCGCCAAGAGCTTCATAATAATTTTCGTAAATCTGTTCAGGTGTTATTTGGGAAAAAACCTTAGAACTGACACAAATCAAGTATAGGAAAAATTTAAACTTATTCATTTAGTTGCTTTTTAAGATAATATCATCTCAGCCGCCTTCTCAGCAATCATGTAGACAGCAGCATTCGTATTTCCCGAAACAATAGTAGGCATAACCGAAGCATCAATCACTCGCAAACCTTCTATGCCTTTTACCCTAAGTTGGTCATCGACAACCGCCATTTCATCATTTCCCATTTTGCAAGTTCCCACTGGATGATATACAGTTTCAAGTTGTTTTTTTAGGTGCAGCATAATTGCATCGTCCGAACTTCTATCTGGTGGAGTCTGTAATTTCTTTCTAAATTTATCAAAAGCAGGAGCTTGTAATACTTCAATGGCTTTTTTTGCAGCTTTCAGAAGCGTAATTTGGTCTTGTTCGACCTCCAAAAAATTTGGCTGAATAATCGGTGCGTCCATCACATTATTACTACCTAAAGTTACATAACCTCTACTTTCAGGACGTAGCAATGTTGGCAAAATCGTAAATCCGTCATTGTGCGGAAAGGTTTTCATATCATAAAAGTCATAATCATAACCTTCTCCAACTTGCAAGGATGCAAAATGAAATTGATAATTCACTCGGTCGGGGCTATCATCAGTCATCCAAAATGCAGCCGATTCAAGCGGACTTATCGTAAATACTCCTTTTTTAGAAAAAACATATTTCATTAATCCTTTCAACTGATTCAAAGGTTTTAGATGATGATTTTGTCCAAACTCTTGGTTCGACAAACAACTTACGCCTGAAAACAAATGATCTTGGAGATTTTTTCCTACACCCGAAAGATTTTTCTTACATAATACATTATGATTTTTTAGTTCATCAGCATCGCCTACACCCGAAAGCATCAATATTTGGGGCGAAGCAAACGCACCTGCCGACAAAATCACTTCTTTATCAGCAAAAGCTTTATCGGTATTATTTTTGCCAGAAAAATACTCAACTCCAACTGCCTTATCATTTTCAATCAAAATTTGTTTGACTGGTGAATTTGTCTGTACGGTCAAGTTTTTTCGGTGCATTACTGGTTTTAAAAATGCGGCAGCAGCACTGAATCGTTTGGCATCTTTTATTGTAAACTGTAAACGGCTTGCCCCTGCTTGATTTTTACCATTATAATCATCGTTTCGTTTGATGCCAGACTCATCGCAAGCAGCCACAAAAGCATCCGAAAAAGGTGTATCAAATCTTGTTGCAAAAGTTACATTTAGCAGTCCATCTTTTCCGTGATAATCATTTGAAATCTGCTCATTTGCTTCTGATTTCTTAAAATATTGGAGTACATCGTCATAGCTCCAACCTTTATTACCTAATTTTTCCCAATCATTAAAATCTTCTTTATTACCACGTACATAAGCCATGGCGTTGGTAGAGCTACTTCCACCTAAAGTTCGGCCACGTGGTAAATAAATTTTTCTATTTAATACATGTTTTTGAGGTTCGGTGCTAAAACCCCAATCGACTTCAGTCTTAAAGAGCTTAGCATATCCTGCTGGAATATGAATTTCCATTTTTTTGTCTGGTCCTCCGGCTTCCAATAACAAAACTTTATTATTCGGATTTTCCGAAAGCCGATTAGCCAAAACACATCCAGCCGAACCAGCTCCAATAATAATGAAGTCGTAACGCATAATTTATAGGTTTTTAGGTTGATAAAAATATAATTTTGAATGATAGAGTGATAGAATGATTGAATAAATCTAAATATTATGCTTTCCTATGCACTCATGCTATCATTGAGGTATTCAATCATTAAATTTAAGGAGAAAGCCTCTCAATTTTCCAATTATCGTCAAATTTTGTAAATAATATTCGGTCGTGTAAGCGATTTGGGCGACCTTGCCAAAACTCAATTCTTTCCGGATTTACGCAATAACCTCCCCAATATATAGGTCTTGGAATAATTTCTACGTTTTTAAACTCATTTTCCAATTCAGCCAAACGCTGTTCAATTACCTTACGCCCTGTAATGACCGAACTTTGGTTAGATACCCAAGCTCCAATCTGACTACCGCGGGGGCGTGAATGAAAATAATCGTCCGATTCTACCTCACTTACTTTCTCAATACTTCCTTCAATACGCACCTGACGCTCCAAATCTCCCCAAAAGAAAGTTAAAGAAACAAAAGGAGTTTGAGCCACTTCATTCCCTTTATTACTTAGGTAATTAGTGTAGAAAGTAAAACCGTTTTCATCAAATCCTTTCAATAATACAATCCTTGCATGTGGTTTTCCGTCCGAAACAGTCGAGATTGTCATTGCGTTAGGCTCTAAAATTTGGACATCCAACGCTTCCTTAAACCACTTTCCAAATTGTTTAATCGGATTCTCCAAAACATTTTCTTCTAACAGTTCGTTTTGAGAATATGATTGCCTCAGGGCAGCTACGTCTGTTTTATTCATTAGTTTGCAACGTTTTTATGTTTTTTTTCGTATATAAGATAAATACAGGAAATGAAGTTTTTGAAACCTTCGGAAATTCATGTATAATTTTATTACATTTGCAAATCTAATGAGAACTTTTTAGAACATTCAAAAATGACCAATAAAGAATTAGATTTGACAGAAAATGCCACGAATGCTACTGTTACCGAAGAAACACTTTCGACAACAATAGAAAATTCTACAGAAAATGTAGAGAGTAAAACCATTGAGGAAACAGCCAAAGATTATATGAACGAGCAGAAAGACACAATCGAAAACGTAACCGAAAATTCGGTTGAAGAAACAGTAAACACCGCTGAGAATGCAACAACAGAAACCCTTGACGCAACAAAAGAAGCGAGAAGCAATACTGTTGCAGAAGTAGAAAGCGTGGCGTCTGAAATATCGGAAGTAGTTGAAATTACCATTGAAGAAACACCTATAGCCGTAGAATCTGCTGCAGTTGTAGAATCAATTGAAGTTACTCATAACGAAGAAATTGTAGCTGCAATTGAGCCAATCGAAGAAGAGGCTCATGAAATTGTTGCTCAAGAGATGGATTACAGTACCTTCACCAAAAAAGATTTTGTTGACCTCGGCGAAAAACTCTTAGCTTCAATCAAGGCAGAAGGCGTGAGCGTATCAGATGTAAAAAATGCTGATGTGGTTATGCGTGAAATTAAGCCAATTTTCGATGACCTAAAAGCACGTGAAAAAGCAGATGCTTTAAAAAAATACATTGCTGATAATGGCAACAACGAAGGCTTTGAATACAAAAACGACAATTTCGTAGTTCGTTTTGAGTCATTGAATGCACAAATCAGAGACGCAAAAAATGGTTTCTTTCAAAAAATCGAACGTTTGAAAGAAGATTATTTTGAGCTTAAAACTAAATTATTACAACGTCTTCGTGAAGTAGTTGACGAAGAAGAAAAAAGCGGGTCAAAAAGCAACTGGCAGGAATTTAAGAAGATTCAAGAAGATTGGAAAAATGCAGGAAACGTAAATTCTCCGCACAATACAACGTTTTGGTCGGCTTATAATGCCTTGGTAGATAGGTATTTCAGTATTCGTCATATCCAAAATGAACTCAAAGACCTTGACCGCAAGAAAAATTTCACTGCAAAAGCCGAAATTGTAACGAAAATAGAAGGAATTTCTCAAGGTATCGAATCAGGTGGATTGAGCAATACAACATTGCGTCAGGCGAATGATTTGTTAGAAGAATATAAACACATCGGTCCAGCCGCTCGTGAAGCACAAGATGAACTTTGGAAGCGTCTGAAAGTTGCTTTTGACATCATACACAACAAGCGTCGTGAGCAATCAGCACAGACAAATCAACTACAAGAAGAAATATATGCTGCGAAACTTCGTTTGGTAGAAAATCTTAAACCATATATTGAGTTCAACACCGACAGCATCAACGAATGGAACGCCAAAACTAAAGAGGTAATGGCGGTTCAAGACCAATGGAATGCAATTAAAGGTGCAATGCCGAAAGAAAAAGGCAAAGATATTAGTCGAGATTTTTGGGGTTTGTTAAAAACCTTTTTCCGTAATAAAGGTGATTTCTTTTCAAAACTGGAAACGCAGAGAGAAGAAAACCTCAAAGCCAAAACTGCCTTGTGTGAACAAGTAGAAACTTTGGTAGCTTCAGAAGACTTTTCAGCATCATTTACTGATAGGGTTGTTGAACTTCAAAAAACTTGGAAAACCATTGGTCATGTTCCAGAAAAGATGAAAGACAAAATTTACGAGCGATTCAAAAAAGCTTGCGATGAATTTTTCAATGGAAAACGTGCCAAAGGCAATGCAGTAGAATTGGAATACGAAGAAAACTTGAAGTTAAAAATTGTTATTTGCGAAGAAATTGAAGCTCTATCAAAAGCAGGAGATCCTCAACTTAGCAAACTTTCTGATTTTAAAACTCAATTTAATGCCATTGGTTTTGTGCCTCGTAAAGAGATGCAAAACATCCAACGTCGCTTTGTAGATGCCATCAATTCATTCGTGAAAGGTAGCACAGGAATCAGTGGTGCCGAGAAAGAGAAAATGGTACTTCAAAACGAAGTTGAGGTTGTTACAAAAGGAGATAGAGGCGGCTCAAAAGAGTTGGATAAAAAAGAAAATGATATTCGTCGTAAAATAAAAACCGTTGAAGATGACATTCATTTATGGCAAAATAACATCGAGTTTTTTGCTCGTTCAAAAAATGCAGCTTCAGTTCGTGCAGAGTACGAAACCAAAATCAAAGGAGCAGAAAAAGAGTTAGCCGAATTGAAACAAAAAATAAAAATCATCATTGCTGCTGGCGAGTAATTAATAAAAAAAATAGAGGTATCTATCGAGGCCTCTATTTTTTTGAAATATTTTTTCCTTTTAAACCACTGACTTCCAAATACTTAGCATAAAAAGAGAAAAAACACATAAAAAAAGTTTGCTAAACACTTGCGTAATATTTAATATAACGCTAATTTTGCACCACAATAACAGAAAGTAGAACCTAATTTGAGTTCATTTCTACAATTTGCCTCCATAGCTCAGCTGATAGAGCAACTGACTTGTAATCAGTAGGTCGTTGGTTTGATCCCGACTGGAGGCTCTAAAGTAAACAAAGTACTTTTCAAAAATTTTGTAAGTAATAAATTTGCCTCCATAGCTCAGCTGATAGAGCAACTGACTTGTAATCAGTAGGTCGT
>JAFEIL010000037.1 GCA_017495105.1 Emticicia sp.
GGCTTATCCGATGCCTTTGATAAATCAACTATAATTTTGTATTGCATTTTTTGGTCAACCAAAGGGGTTGCTTCTGGCACTATAAACATTCCACCGCCGCTTTTGATCAGTGGGTATATTTTTTTCTGAGCGAAGGTTATATTTCCTGAAAAAAATAATAAAGAAAGAATAATCAGTTTTTGCATAGTTAAGATGAAGTTTTGGAGGTTGAAAAAAGGCAGCTATTTTAGCATTGTATACTAAAGATAACTGCCTTTAAAATATTCACAATGAAGTAAAAGTAAAAATTTATTTCGGTTGATGGTAGTCAAAAAACTCTAGACTAATTAAATATCAATCTTAGCATATTTTGCATTACGTTCAATGAAATCACGACGAGGTCCAACTTCATCACCCATCAACATTGCAAAAAGATGGTCAGCTTCAGCAGCCGATTCAACGGTTACTTGCTTCAATGTACGTTTGTCTGGTCGCATGGTTGTTTCCCAAAGTTGTTCTGGGTTCATTTCTCCTAAACCTTTGTAACGTTGAATACCCACATTTTCTTCTTTTCCGCCACCTGCTAAACGTTTTACTGCAATTTCGCGTTGTTCTTCTGTCCAGCAATATTCTTCTTCTTTACCTTTCTTTACCAAATATAAAGGTGGTTGAGCAATGTAAATAAAACCTCTATCAATCAATTCTTTCATATAACGGTAGAAGAAAGTCAGAATCAAGGTTCTGATGTGACTACCATCAATATCAGCATCGGTCATGATAATGATTTTATGATAACGAAGTTTGTCAGTATTTAAAGCACGCTCATCGCCCTCACGGCCGATTTGCACACCCAATGCAGTAAACATGTTTTTTATCTCTTCGTTTTCATAAATTCTGAATTCTTGGGCTTTCTCAACGTTTAGAATCTTACCACGCAAAGGCAAAATCGCTTGAAATGCACGGTTACGACCTTGTTTTGCCGAGCCACCTGCCGAGTCTCCCTCAACCAAGTAAACTTCGCAAATAGTTGGGTCAGATTCTGAGCAGTCAGCCAGTTTTCCTGGAAGTCCACTTCCTACCAAAACGTTCTTACGTTGCACCATTTCACGTGCCTTTTTAGCGGCAATACGTGCTTTAGCTGCCAAAATTACTTTGTCAACAATAATACGAGCTTCTTTTGGATGCTCTTCTAAGTAATTTTCTAGCATTTGAGCTACACATGAACTCACTGCAGTTGTTACTTCACTGTTACCCAATTTGGTTTTGGTTTGTCCTTCAAATTGAGGCTCTTGCACTTTTACCGAAATAACGGCCGTTAATCCTTCACGGAAGTCATCACCATTAATTTCGATTTTTTCTTTAGCTAAAATACCTGATTTTTCGGCGTAGTTTTTTAAAGTACGAGTCAAGGCCATACGGAAACCCGAAACGTGCGTTCCACCTTCGTGGGTATTAATATTGTTTACAAACGAAGATACATTTTCGCTGTATCCAGTATTATAAAGCATCGCAACATCAACAGGCACACCATCTTTGATACCTTCCATAAACATTGGTTCAGGAATCAAACGCTCACGACCTGCATCAATATACGAAACAAATTCTGCCAAACCACCTTCCGATTTAAATACATCGGTTAAAGGCTCGCCTTTTTCGTCGATTTCACGTAGATCCTTCAAAATCAAGGTAATACCTTTATTCAAGAAAGATAATTCACGCAAACGATTGGCAACAGTTTCGTATTTATATTCGGTTGCGGTAAAAATCGTATCATCTGGCTTAAAGGTTACTTGTGTTCCAGTATCATCGGCTGTTCCAATTTCACGTACTGGATAAAGTGGCTTTCCGATGCTATATTCTTGTTCAAAAACCTTTCCTTCTCTGTGAACTTCCACCCTAAAAGCTATTGAAAGAGCATTTACGCAGGAAACCCCCACGCCGTGCAAACCTCCCGAAACTTTATAAGTATCTTTATCAAACTTACCACCAGCGTGAAGCACCGTCATAACGACCTCCAAAGCAGATTTTTTCTCCTTTGCCATCATTCCCGTTGGAATTCCACGGCCATTATCTTTTACTGTTACCGAATTGTCTTCGTTGATTGTTACGTGAATTGTGTCGCAATGTCCTGCAAGGGCTTCATCTATTGAGTTATCTACTACCTCCCAAATAAGGTGGTGAAGACCTTTTATTCCAATATCGCCAATGTACATGGCTGGACGTTTTCTTACTGCCTCTAAGCCCTCAAGTACCTGGATATTCTCAGCACCATAATCTGCTCTCGACTTCTGAGGCTCAATGCCTTCTTGATTTTCTGCCATAATTTATTTTTTATAAAAATTTAACTATCAGATTTTATCTGAGTAGAATATCTTAACTTTGATATTCACAGTTTTTAGTGTTATTTTAATGTAAAGATACATATTTTTATCGGAATTTTAAAATTTAAAATCCGAGCCATACCTCAATAATCCTGCATTTTCGGGATAGATATAGTTTGAAAACAAAATGTGCGAATAGCACCTTTAAAAATGAATAAATAATACAAATTATGAAAAATCTTGTTTGGGTGCTATTGCTTTTAACTTCTTGTAAATCAACGTTTTATGTGATTCGTCATGGCGAAAAAGTTGATAATTCTGCCAATCCACCATTAAGTGTTTTGGGCCAAGAAAGAGCCGAAGATTTGAAATCCGAATTGGCTAATAAAGGAATCGGCGAGATTTTTTCGACCAATTATTTACGAACCAAAAATACGGCCAAACCTATAGCTAATTCAAGGGGTTTAATGACCAAGATTTATGTTGCTAGCCCAGCCGATTCGATGAGAGTTTTTATCGAAAAATTGAAACAAATGAAAGGTAAAAATGTATTGATTGTAGGGCATAGCAATACGACAAAATACGTTGTCAATGGCTTGCTTGAACGAGATACACTTCGTACGGATATTCCAGATAATGATTTCGATAATCTTTACATTGTAAAAAGATACTTTTTCCCGGTTCGAAAAATGCGTTTCTTTGCAAAAACTTATGGAAAAACTTCACCACAATGACATCTTTTGGTCAAGTTTTTACGTTTTAATTTAAAGTAAGTTTCTAGCTTACTATTTTGATATTCACAATTTATATATAGGTTCGCCGAAGCGATAGTGTCACAAAACCTTTGAAAATGAAAAACTTACGCAGATTTACATTAATTGCCCTCGCCGTTGTTACGATTCCGTTTGTAGCCTTTAAGTACGATGACCGCTATTTCGAGATAGCCAAAAACTTAGATATTTTCGCAACAATGTTTAAGGAACTTAATGCTTATTACGTTGACGAAATCAATCCAAACAAAGCAATGCGTTTGAGTATCGAATCTATGCTCAAACAACTTGATCCTTACACCAACTTCTTTCCCGAAGATGACATCGAAGATTACATGACCATGACAACAGGGAAATATAATGGTATAGGGGCAACAGTTTCGCACCGTGATAATAAACATGTAATCGTGATGATTTACGAAGGTTCGCCAGCCGATAAAGCAGGAATGAAAATTGGTGACGAAATCATAAAAGTTGATGGTGTAGACGTAGTTGCTCGCAAAGGAGTGGATATTGGTCGATTAATGAAAGGTCAAACTGGCACGACCGTGAAAATGTCAGTAACGCGTTTTGGGCAAAACTCACCGATTGATTTAGTAGTTGGGCGTGATATTGTGAAAACACCAAACGTGCCAAATTCAGGTATGATTAACGACGAAGTTGGCTATATTCAATTAAATGATTTTACTGCTACTGCTGCCAAAGAAGTAAAAGGTGCTTTTTCTGAATTGAAAGGGCAAGGTATGAAAAAAGTGATTTTAGATTTGCGTGGAAACCCAGGTGGCTTATTAAACATGTCGGTTGAAATCTGCAACGCATTTTTGGCGAAAGACCAACTAATTGTAGAAACTCGTGGGAAAGTGGCCGAATGGAATCATAAATACATGTCAATGGAAACTCCGCTTGATACTGAAATTCCGATTGTGGTTTTGATAAATAGCCAAAGTGCTTCGGCTTCTGAAATTGTGAGTGGCACGCTCCAAGATTACGACCGTGCCGTAATTATTGGGCAACGATCATTTGGAAAAGGTTTGGTTCAAACAACCCGTGATTTGAGTTATGGAACAAAAATGAAAATCACAACGGCCAAATACTACATTCCGAGCGGACGATGTATTCAGGCTTTAGATTACAGTCACCGAAACCCCGATGGAAGCGTTGGGCGTGTGGCAGACTCATTAAAAACTGCCTTCAAAACCAAAAATGGACGCACAGTTTATGATGGTGGCGGTGTTGACCCCGACATCAAAACTGACGTAGTTACTTTATCAACAGTGGCGGTTAATTTGCTTCAAAAAAATTACATCTTTGATTACGCCACTAAGTATTATTTTGAACATGATAATCAAAAACCAAAAGAAAAATTTTCGCTTACCGAAGCCGAATATCAAGACTTTATCAGTTGGCTCATAAATAAAGATTTTACTTATACGACAACAATGGAACGTAATCTCGATAATTTGGAAGCATCGGCTAAGAAAGAAAATTCATTAGATTTGGTACAAGAGCAAATCAAATCTTTGCGTGAAAAAATTAATCAAGGTAAACAGCAAGATTTAGTAAAAAATAAAGAAGACATTAAAGAACAATTGGAAGCTGAGATTTTGAGACGTTATTACTATCAGAAAGCGATGAAATTTGTAGCCTTTGATCGCGATAAAGAAGTGCAGGAAGCTTTAAAATTATTTAAAGACATTCCTCGCTATAATTCAATTTTGAAAGGTGGAAAATAACTCGTTACTTTTTTATAACTTTTTTTAGAAAAAAGCTACAATCTTTTTCATTTTGTTGTATTTTTGCAGGGTTAATAATTTAAACTTCATTCGATTATGTTCGGTTATCAATATCCAACTTGGCTTCCAATTGCATTTTTTGTTGTTCTGATGCTTACAGCTTTTGCAGTTGGCAAATGGTTAGTAAAAAATGACAGAGATTATAAAGGGTTCTGAGGTCAATGTTAAAAGATGAATGTTTAATGCTCAAATTGTTTTTTGATTAAACATTCATCATCAAACATCAAAATACTCCTTCTTCAAGGTGCAGAATAGTTTTTTCTGGCAATTTCTTTCTTAAAAGTCTTGCTACGATACTACTTCGTGTACCGTTTGAACAAGCTACTACAATGGTTTGGTAGTTTTTTATTTCTTCCAATCGCTCTATAACTTCATGCGGAGGTATATTTATTCCACCGATATTAAAATCAGCAAATTCGCTAATTTCTCTAACATCAAGCAATATACTTTTCGGGTTAGAAAGAATGCTTTTTAAGTCGTTTTGCGATATTTCGGTGAAGTCTTGCATGATTTTTGTGTATAAAATAAACGTGGCACATTTAGATAATATGCCACGTTTGTGTACTTTATGTTACTAATCAATTACTTATACAAAGCATCACGTTGAGCTTTGATTTTCTCGTCGGTCAAGTAATCATCAAAATCAATCAATTTATCCAAGTAACCTTTTGGTGCAAGTTCAATTACACGAGTTGCTACTGTTTGTGTTAATTGATGGTCATGACAAGTAAATAATATATTGCTCGCAAAATCTTCCATTCCTTTGTTTAGTGCCTGAATGGACTCTAAATCTAAGTGGTTGGTTGGTTCATCGAAAATCAATACATTTGCTCCTGAAAGCATCATTCTCGAAAACATACAACGTTGTTTTTCTCCACCAGAAAGAACCGTACATTTTTTCAGAGCTTCTTCGCCTGAGAATAACATTCTGCCCAAAAATCCACGGACAAACGTTTCATCTTTATCTACAGAATATTGTCTAAGCCAATCAACTAGGTCAAGACTTCCATCTGAGAAGTATTTAGAATTGTCGTTAGGCAGATAAGTATTTGTTATTGTAATACCCCATTTGAAACTACCGTTTGAAGCTTGTTTTTCACCCGCAAGAATATCAAATAGAGCCGAAACAGCCAAGCCATCTTTACTCAAAAATGCAACTTTTTCGCCACGACCTATTTGAAAACTAACATCTTTAAACAAATAAGTGCCGTCTTCGAGTTTATAACTTAGGTTTTCAACTAATAAAATTTGGTCACCTACTTCACGTTCTGGTTTAAATCCAATGTAAGGATATTTACGCGATGAAGGTTGAATTTGCTCAATATTCAATTTTTCAATCATTTTCTGACGAGCCGTTGCTTGTTTCGATTTAGCCACGTTAGCAGAGAAACGACGAATAAATTCTTCCAATTCTTTCTTTTTCTCCTCTGCTTTTTTGTTTTGATCAGATTTCTGACGAGCAGCTAGCTGGCTTGATTCATACCAAAAAGAGTAGTTTCCACCGTAAAGCGAGATTTTTTTATAGTCAAGGTCAGCAATGTATGTACAAACGTTGTCAAGGAAGTGACGGTCGTGAGATACGACAATTACAGTATTTTTGAAATTCATCAAGAAGTTTTCGAGCCATAAGATAGATTCAATATCTAAGTTGTTGGTAGGCTCATCAAGCAACAAAATATCTGGATTTCCAAACAACGCTTGTGCCAATAAAACCTTTACCTTTTCCGATGGATTCATATCGGCCATCAAAGTATAGTGTGAATCTTCTTTGATACCTAAGCCCGAAAGTAAAGTTGCTGCATCAGATTCGGCATCCCAGCCATTCATATCAGCAAATTCTGCTTCTAATTCAGCCGCACGATTGCCATCTTCTTCTGAAAAATCTTCTTTGGCATAAATGGCGTCTTTTTCTACGATGATTTGTGATAAACGCTCATTTCCACGAACAACGGTGTTTAAAACGGTCTCATCATCAAACGCATTTTGATTTTGTTTCAAAACCGACATCCTTTCACCTGGATCCATACTTACATTGCCAGAAGTTGCATCAAGGTCGCCGGAAAGAATTTTTACAAACGTTGATTTTCCGGCACCGTTTGCTCCAATAAGACCATAAACGTTGCCAGGTGTAAATTTAAGATTTACCTCTTCAAAAAGAGTTCTTTTGCCAAAACTTAGCGAAATATTTGAAACTGTAAGCATTTTTTGTGATTGTAGAATAAAAAAGTTCTACTTAATATTTTTGTGAAAATTTTGATACTTGGAGGTTATATATTTAAAGAAAATACGTGCAAGGTTATTATTGTATATCCTGAACAATCTTAATTAATTCTTTTAATTCCTTGTCATTAAGCGATGAGCGTTCTGGTTTATCATCAATTGAAAGTAAGAATAACTCACTTGATGCAACATATACGCAAGTAATTAGTCTTGCTCCACCTGACTTACCCTTATTTCTTGAAGCAATAGAAAGTCTGATTTTATAACAATCAAAGCCCAGCGGAGTTCCTTGATGTGGGTTGTTTTTGAGAGTCTCTATTAATGTTAATACTTCATTTTTAAGAGAAGGGAATTTTTTAATGAGTCTTTTTGCTTGCCTTTGGAAAGGCAAAATTGGTATTATTTCAAAGCTCATTCAAAAAATCAGTTAAATTAGGTTTCTGCATTTTTCCCTCTTTAATCATTTTCATATCCTCAAATGCCTCAAGTAGCTCTTGGCGATGCAATATCTTTGCTGATTCGTCAGGAAGGTGTAATTGTTTACGAATTCCTTCCCATTCTTGAATAGGAATAAAAACTCCAGTAACGTTTCCTGCGTGGTCAGCTAAATATTGTAAATTCATATCTTCTTTAATTTGGCTCATTAAAAGTATGTAAAATTACTATATTTCAATCAAATATTTTCAGAATATTCCTTCGTCAGCGAAGCTAAAATAGCTATTATCGCTAAAAATAAGATGGTCAAGCACTGGGATATCAAGTGTTCTGCCTCCTTCTTTTACTTTTTTTGTTAAATCTTTGTCTGCTTGGCTCGGTGTCAAATTTCCTGAAGGGTGATTATGCACCAAAATAATTGCCGAAGCCAGATGCTCAATAGCAGCTTTGAAAATCATCTTTGGGTCAGCCACAGTTCCCGAAACTCCACCGATACTTATTTGCTGAGGACGAATAACTTCATTGGCTCGATTGAGCAACAATACCCAAAATTGTTCGTGTTGCAAATCCATCAAATAGGGGCGAACTGCCTCATAGACATTAGCTGAGGACGTAATTTTTGGTTTTTTTAGCGTCTCACTTTCTTTTCTTCTTCTTCCGAGTTCTAAAGCGGCAGCAATTGAAATAGCTTTTGCTTCGCCAATGCCCTTAAATTTTATTAAGTCATTGATACTGAGCTTTGCTAATTCATTAAGGTTATTGTTTACGCTTTGCAAAATTAGCTTTGATAAATCAACAGCCGATAACTCTCTTGTGCCTGAACCTATCAATATGGCAATCAATTCTGCATCCGAAAGGGCAGCTTTGCCTTTCAATAAAAGTTTTTCTCTTGGTCGGTCTTCTTCCGCCCACGATAGAATATTGCTAATCATTGTGTTTTTTTAGGTACAAAGTTGCAAAGGCACACAGTTTTTTGATGACTGTAAATGACCTTGGTTGGAACATATTAAGGATGTTTTAAACTCAAAAGGTACAGAGTTGCAAAGGTTCAGAGGCAATCGTCACTCGGTACAAAATGCTGATAATGAGATAATTAAATATCTGAATTTTCGCAAACCTTTTTCGGTTAAGTATAAATATCTTTGTGCCTATGTTCCTTTGCCCCATTGTGCCTAAATTTAAACAAAAAATGCTCACGGAGAAAATGTTTCCATGAGCAAAATATTGAATTCCCGAAAGGCGGGCGACGTATCGCAAATTAAGCTGCTAATCCAGCTATATGCTTAGCTAAACCTGATTTCAAGTTTGCTGCTTTGTTTTTGTGAATAACGTTCTTACGAGCTAATTTGTCCAAAGCTGAAGCTGCTGTTTTAAATAATTCAGAAGCTGCTGTTTTATCGCTTAAACCACGTAGTTTTCTAACTAAAGTACGAGTGGTTTTGTGTTGGTAACGATTTCTCAAACGCTTGGTTTCGTTTGCTCTGATACGCTTTAATGCTGACTTATGATTTGCCATTGTATTTTAAATATAATAAT
>JAFEIL010000125.1 GCA_017495105.1 Emticicia sp.
GATTGTAAGCACTTTGTATGATTAATTGTTAATTATAAATTTGATTGTAACACAAGTTGTCCGCAACTCCGATTATAAATTATGTAAACTTTGACCGAATGCACAATTTAGAAAATTGTGCTACAACTCAATCAATAAACCTCTTTAAAATCGGGCCATAGCTATCCACTCTCCTATCTCGTAAATATGGCCAAGTTGTTCGGTATTTTTCGGTTAAATCCAAGTCAATTTCTTGCACGTGAGTTTCTTCGCTATCATGAGAAGCCAAATAAAGCAAACTTCCGAAAGGATTTGCCACGAAACTTCCGCCCCAAAACTGTTGGTCTGCTTCACGTCCAACTCTGTTTACCGAAACTACATGCAAGCCATTTGCCACCGCATGACTGCGTTGAATGGTCTGCCAAGCATTATATTGTTCGGTGTTAATAGTTAGGTCGGGCTCGTTCGTGTCCCAACCAATAGCCGTTGGATAAAACAAAATCTCTGCACCCATCAAAGCAGTGATTCGTGCAGCTTCTGGATACCATTGGTCCCAACAGATAAGTACTCCGAGTTTTCCGTATTTTGTTTCAAAAATTTTATACCCTAAATCATCAGCCGAAGCATCACCAGGAGTAAAATAAAATTTTTCGTAATATCCTGGATCGTCTGGAATATGCATTTTGCGGTATTTCCCCAAATATTTCCCATCAGAGTCAAGTACGGCAGTTGTATTGTGGTAAAGTCCAGCTGCACGTTTTTCAAATAATGAAGCAATGATTACCACATTATATTCTTTGGCAACTGTCGATAATAAATCTGTTGTTGGGCCTGGAATGGCTTCTGCCAAATTAAAATTTGCATGGTCTTCTACGTCACAAAAATAAAGTGATGAAAACAACTCCTGCAAACAAATTATATTTGCTCCTTGAGCGGCAGCAGCTTTGATTTCTTTAATTGCTTTTTGTGTATTTGCAGCAACATCAGCTGAGCATGACATCTGCACTAAACCAATTTTTACTTTACGCATATTGCTCTATTTTTTCGCAAAGATACTGCCTTTAATTAAGAATTGAGTAATAAGAATGTAGAATTGAGTATTTCCCTTAAAAAACCATTTTAGGGAAAAGCATAAAAAATAGCTATATTTGTAGATTATTTTCATTTTATTATTGGATAAACAAGATTTTTGATTGATTATGGTTTAAATTCATAGAAAAACCACCATTCTTAATTCTTAATTCTACATTCTTAATTGTGCTTTAGCACCAATCTATGTCATTTGAATCATTAAATTTAATTGAGCCAATCAAGCTCGCACTTGCTGCCCAAGGTTACACAACTCCAACACCCATTCAACAACAAGCAATTCCAATAGTTTTAGCAGGAAAAGACTTACTAGGCGTAGCTCAAACTGGTACTGGAAAAACAGCCGCTTTTTCCATTCCAATTATACAGAAACTTTATCAAAACAGAGATATAAACCGTAAAGGTCGTAGAAAAATAAAGGCACTAATCGTAACTCCAACTCGTGAACTAGCCATTCAAATTGATGAAAGTATCGCTGCTTATGGAGCAAATACCGACCTACGCCATACTGTAATTTTTGGTGGTGTAAAACAAGGACGTCAAACTGATGAATTGCACAATGGTGTTGATATTTTAGTGGCAACTCCGGGTCGCTTGCTTGACTTAATCACGCAAGGCTTTATCACACTAAACGCTATAGAAATTTTTGTTTTGGACGAAGCCGACCGTATGCTTGATATGGGATTTGTGCATGATGTGAAGCGTTTGATTACGCTTTTGCCAAAGCAACGTCAATCGTTGTTTTTCTCAGCGACAATGCCCGACGAAATTGTAAAATTAGCTTCAACTATATTGCATAATCCATCATCGGTGAGTGTTACGCCAGTTTCTTCAACGGCTGATACAATTAACCAATTTTTGTATTATGTTGATAAAAAAGACAAGAATGCTTTACTTTTAGACATTCTGAAAGACCAAAAAATCGAAACAGCATTGGTTTTTACACGTACAAAACACGGAGCTGATAAGGTTGTAAAAGTCCTTTTGGCCAAAGGAATTAAAGCCGAAGCTATTCACGGAAACAAGGCTCAAAATGCTCGTCAGCGTGCTTTGACTAACTTTAAATCAAAAGAAACCAGAGTTTTGGTAGCGACAGATATCGCTGCTCGTGGCATTGATGTTGACGATTTGGCTTATGTAATCAACTTCGAAATGCCGAATATTCCCGAAACTTATGTTCACCGAATCGGACGAACGGGTCGTGCTGGAGCAAACGGTACGGCATTATCGTTTTGTGAAGATGAAGAATTGACTTATTTGAAAGATATTCAACGCTTAATTGGCAAGAAAATACCTGTCATCAACGAACATCCTTATGCCATTCAGCCTGATTATAGTGTTGGGCCTCCAGTAGTACAAAAGCCACAAGGGCGAGGAGGTTCAAGACCGAACAATTCTTCGCAAAGACCAAACACAAATACCAGAACGGCACCAAAACCTAATAACGCAGGAAGTGCTGCACAAGGCAGTAGCAAACCAAAAAAGAAATGGTTCGGAAATAATGGAGGAAAAGCATAATTTTTTTTATATTTACGAACGTACACTTCATCCTTAAGCTCGTATGAAAAAAAACATCCTTTATTTTGCTTTCGCAACTGTTGTTTTTTCTTGTAAATCAGAAACAAATCAAGAAACAACGCTACCTGAATCGCTTGGAAATACAATTTGGGTAAATGCCAAATACATAGAAACACTCGAACGAACAAAATCACCGCTACAAGCAAAGCCTTTTGCCGATACAGTTATGATAAACTTCGACGCCAAAGCCGATACTGCAAGTATCGTTTGGAATTTCCATGAAGGTTCGTCGTATACCATAAAAAAAGGAGAGAAAATATTATTTTTTAATGCTTATGAAGCAAAATCAAAACCAGAGTTTGAAGCAACTTTAAGCAATGGAGTTTTGAAAATCGGAAATAGTTTATTCAACAAAGTTGATACCACAGGTTTCATTGAGAAGAAATACTGGATAGGAAAATATTCAACTTCAAAAGGAAATATCGAACTAAAATACGATGGTAAAGTTTCTGGAATAGATTCACTTTCAACATTTTACGTTTGGAACGATTATATAATTACCCAAACCGATATTGATTTGATAGATTTTTACGCAAAATCCAATAAATCAACCACTTACGGTTATAAATTTGCAGGAAATGAAATTATTTTCTACGAATTTACTTGGAGTGAAGAAGGTTTAATTGGTAAAGCAGGAAAAGAGATTTTTAGATGGAAGAAAATATAATATTCAGTATTAAGGAAGCCTTCGCTTAAAACGAAGGCTTTCTTTTTTTAAAACGAACTCAATTTCTTTCTGATTCGCCACCAAACAAAGAAAGCTCGAACACAAAGCATCAATACTACAGGAATTAACGCATAATTAATTTCTTGCGAGAAAAAATTCCAAGCCGCCAAAAAGAATATCAAAATGATTCCATAAGCTAAAAAATGCTTTGAAAGCCAAGCTCTTTTGGGTGTCGTTCCGCTGGGAGGCGTACCACTTTTCTCATTTTTGAGAAATAAAGCAATCGGAAATAAAAGTGGATATGTCCAAATAATATTTAGATTATACTCGGTTACGCCATGATCAGTAAAAAACCAAAGTAAGAAAATAAACCAACCAAAAATACCTGCTATTGTAAAAAGTATTTTATCGAAAAGGAAACTCATACTTTCACTTTTAAACTGAAAGGCTGTAAAGCTTAATACTAACAAAAACAATGTCCAAAACAAAATATTTGGCGTAATTAGCTCTTTTCCCTTATCGGCAACTACTAACATATCTCGGTTGATAAGTTGTTTTGATAAAACCAATGACTGCCATTTCCCATCACGGTTTATTTTTGCGGCATCAAGGCCATCCATCAAATTATCGGGCAAAAACATAGCTCCATTTGCACCAGTAATTTCATCTGAAGGTTTGCCAATGGCTAAATCCATTCCAAAATCTGCCCAAAGTTTTTCGTTTTTACGAGCATATAAATCAATCCATTGGCGATATGAGCTATCGGCATGGAGAGTTTTGTTTAATTGCAAGCTATCGGCACAAACTCTTCTAAATACATCTCGTAAGCGAGTAGAACAATTATCATAAAAGAATTTATAAGCATATTCACGGTTTTGTGGTAGATAATTATTTTGTAAAAAATCAAAAACACCTTGTTTTTGGGCTTGCGAAAGATTCAACACCTGTTCAATAACTGCACGGTTATCTTGACTCCAGCCAGCTACATCATTTTCAAAATAATTTCCACTAATTTGATACGGGAGTGTTCCACGCAAAAATTTAACATAAAAACCTTTCGTACGAAAATCAAAAGCACCATAATTGAAGTTAAAATCAAGCCCTTGGCGTGGGTCACGGATTCGGATGGCACTATGCCCAAAAGTTGAGTATAACTCTGCTCCAGGGGCAACTGTCAAAAGGCTAATTGTGGCTTCAGGCGAAAGGGTTTGTGCATTAGAAACCGAGGCTATAAAAGCAAAAACAACTAAGAAGAAATATTTTTTCATGCAGAATAATGGTTTTCTGCAAATATAGGGAAGAAATTTACGATTTACGAATGACGATTTACGAATGAATAGAATAATTTTTTAATCATCATCGCAAAGACAATCGTCATTCGTAATTACTTTTAATAACGGTCAACTTTTAGGGAAGAAAGTCCACTATCAACATTTAAATATATTTTTTTTGTGGTTTTATCGAAACCTTTGGTTTGCCAAACTCCGCCTTTTATTTTCTCGAAATTATCAAAATCTTTGGCGTTTAATGCTCCGTCCATCTTGATTTCACAACCAATACTTTCAGGTACTTTGATTTTCACACTTGCCACTCCCGATTCAATATCAACATCTACTCTATCTTGTTTATCTCCTAGTTTTATATCAACTGATGCCACTCCCGTTTCGATGTCAAGTTTTTTAACTTTATAATTTGTAAAATCAAAATCCAATTCACCAGCACCGATTCCCATATCAATATTCCAAACGGGTGCTGTGCTTAGTTTTAATAATACATCATTATTAATGTTATTATCTTCCCCGAAATTAAAATCTTTAGCTTTTTTATCTTTCATCGAAAAGTTAATAACTTTAGTTCCATCAATGGTTTCTTCTTCTAAAGTATAACCTGTTTTGAAATTTAGTAAAGTTGTAGCCTCGAAAAGTCTATTAGGTGACTCTTCCAAATCAAATTCGGCTGCACCACCACCAAGTTTTAAAGTTGCTTCTTTTACTTCAGGTGTCATTTCTACAGCAAAATATTGCTTATTTCTATCACCTTTAGTTGTATCCGAGTTTGATGAATAATCATCTTCGTCATCATCAAAATCATCAATGTCTATATTGATTCCATCGCTGATTTCATCTTTTATGTCTTTTACACCATCATCCACACACGTAAAGATTCCGAGTGGAATGGCAAAGGCAATCAAAAGTGCCGAAGTTGCGTTATAAATACTTTTTTTATGACTTAAAAATGCTGCTACACCAGCTAAAATCAACATAATTGGCCAAAATTGAGCAATTTTTCGGAATGTCCAATTTAACTCAAACCAATCAAGGTTTGTACCGAGAAACAAGAAGCCCAACACGATAAGTATTGCTCCCCAGAAAATATTACTTTTACGTTCCATGTTTTTATTTTGATTAAAAAATTGTGATTTGAAGTAAAAAATCCTGCAAGCTGTTTGAAATCTTACAGGATTTGTATATTTGTTTTACAAATTTGAAGAACTATCGTTATTCGTAAAATTATCGTCTTTTCTGTCTTTAACTATAAGCCAAACCCCGAAACCAATCAAAACCAAAGGCCACATTTGACTAATATAGTGCCATAAATTAATATGAAAAAATGTCTTGAACGAAAAGATAATACCCAAGATAATTAGTACTGCACCACCCACTAAATTGTTTTTTTGATTGTGACTGCTCATAAAAGTAAAATTTGAAGTTTGAGAATTAATATCATTTGTTGAACTGAACGTTTGTGAGTCTCCTATTCCAGAAAAGCTATAATCATATTTTACAGGTAAAACCACCCATAAGATAAAATAGGCAAAGAATGCAGGTACAGGAGTGAAAAACAATAATACAAAAACTACTCGAATTAGAGTAACATCTATATTAAAATACTCAGACAGACCTTGCGAAACTCCACCGAGCATCGCATGACGGTTTTTGATTCTATACAATTTCTTTTCCATAATTTTATTATTATATTTTTAAAGAAGCCTTCGCTGGGCTACATTCGCTTGATGGGAACTCCCAGTCCGAAGGCTTCTTTTATGATTGTTAATTTACCGGTGTAAAATTAACTGATGTTATTTGTGCTGATTCTTTTGTTGGCATCACAATCCAAAGAATTATGTAAGGGATAATTGAAGGAATTGGGGTAAAGAATGCTACTACCATCAATACTCTTACAAGTGTTACATCAAGATTGAAATACTCAGCCAAACCAGCCGCTACGCCACCAATCATTTTGTTTGATTTAATTCTAAATAGCGGAGTGCCGCCAAATCGCTTTTCCATTGTCTTAATATTGTTTATATGTTTGTTTTTCTTTTTAAATCAACCATTGTTTGTGTGATTGATGAAACAAAGATATAGGCTTAAGACGGTACTATGTAATGCAAACTACATGAATGGAAAAAAAATAATGTCAAAGGGATTTTTTTGATGAGGATTTTGGAAACTAAATGTAGGAATGGCAAAATTTGGAAGATAAAATGTGCAATATAAATGAACTTTAAAGGAATATAAACTCCAAAAAACAGGACTAACAATCTATCTTTTGGAGTTTCTGAACTATCAATCTTCTTCTAAAACTTCCAGAATTTCGCTCAATTCATCATAATCTTTATATCCTGGACGAATTTCGCTGCTACCTTTCAGTGCAATTCCTCTGATTGGCATTTCTTCGAGGAGTTCGTTTACAATTTCGGCAGTGATTCCAAAATCTAAAACTATTGTATAATTGACAGAATATTCTTTAATTGTACAACGGGCAAAATCTGAGAAATCTCCTCCACCGACCAAAAAAAATTCTACAAATTGTGAATATCTTTCTAAATAATCTTCGAAATGTGCACTCTCAAATTCAAGTTTTAAGATAATTGGCTTCCCTAAATCAACAATTTGTGGTAAAAGTCTAGCTTCCGAAATTTGTAGAAAATCTATTTCGTATGCCTCAACCAAAGCCTTTACATCCTCATAATCAGCACCTTGAGTTTCACCAACTATTTTTACACCTGCCACCCAAGATTTTATTTCTTTCATTTTTTCGGGCGAAGTATAATCTACTGAAAACTTATCCATCACAAAACCAATCATTTCTACGCCCATACCTGCACAATAACGTGCATCCGACAAATTGGTGATATTACTTACTTTTACCAGTGTTTTTAATGACATAATCTTTTTGATTTACGATTTCATGAATGTCGGCTGCTTCGGCAGTACAATCCGCTAATTTACAAATTAAAGCGAAGTTGGTGGCTGAGCGAAGTCAAATTTCCGACAAAAGTTCAATTTTCTTTCTTTGCCTCAAAATTACCTCAGAACTATTCATAATCAAATTCTGTTGAGTAATTTTGCAAGATAAACAATTCTTCATTCTTAATTCTTAATTGTGCATAAGCACTAAAACGGTTGGCATTGAACCAACGCAGTAACCAAAATGAGTAAACACGGAAGAATTTTAGTCGCCATGAGTGGCGGTATAGACAGCTCGTTGGCAGCAGTTATGCTCCACGAAGAAGGCTACGAAGTAATCGGTATGACCATGAAAACATGGGATTATGCTTCATCGGGCGGTAGTAAAAAAGAAACAGGATGTTGTAGCCTCGACTCAATCAACGACGCACGAAACATTGCCGTAAATTTAGGCTTTCCACATTATATATTAGATATTCGTGAAGAATTTGGCGATTATGTTATCGACCACTTCACTGGTGAATATTTAGAAGGGCGTACGCCAAACCCGTGTGTATTGTGTAATACGCACATTAAATGGGACTCACTGCTTCGCCGTGCCGATAAGCTTGATTGTGAATATATTGCCACAGGACACTACGCTAATGTGCGTAAAGAAAATTCAAGATACGTAATATCGAAAGGAACTGATACTTGGAAAGACCAAAGTTATGTACTTTGGGGAGTTTCGCAGGAAAGTTTGGCACGTACAAAATTACCTTTGGGATATTTGAAAAAATCAGAAATTCGAGAAATGGCAACTCAAAAAGAATTCTATGATTTGGTAAACAAAAAAGAATCTTACGAAATATGCTTCGTACCTGACAACGATTATAGAGGTTTCTTAAAACGTCGGGTTGAAGGTTTAGAAGAAAGAGTAAAAGGCGGGAATTTTGTTTTGGAAGATGGAAAAGTAGTAGGAAAGCACGAAGGTTATCCTTTTTATACGATTGGACAAAGGAAAGGCTTAGGAATTGCTTTCGGAACGCCTATGTTTGTTACCGAAATTAGAAAAGACACCAACGAAGTAGTTTTGGGTCACGAAAAATCGTTGGATAAAGATGGTATGATGGTTGGTAAAATCGTAATGCAAAAATATGCCGATTTGAA
Source organism: Emticicia sp. (assembly GCA_017495105.1). GTDB lineage: Bacteria > Bacteroidota > Bacteroidia > Cytophagales > Spirosomataceae > Emticicia. Next base: position 8,656 of record JAFEIL010000125.1, read on the forward strand.
TGGTTTGAGTTTAGAAACAACAACCAAAATCAGATATAAACACGATGGTTCGCCAGCCATAATTACCCAAGAAGGAGATAAAATGAAAGTGATTTTCAACGAACCCGTCAGCGGAATTGCTCCTGGTCAAGCAGCGGTTTTTTATGAAGGCGATGATGTTGTTGGTGGTGGTTGGATTTTAAAAAGTTTTAACCAAAACTCAGTTTTTGATCAACTACAGAAATAAACTTTAAGAAAAAATCCAATTTTGTTCAAATAGTTTGGTGTAAGGCTACTTAAATTCAAAATATTAAGTAGCCTTACCTTTTTAATAAAAGATTTCTATTCTTATTACGTTATATATAGAAAACTCTACCATTAGAT
>JAFEIL010000004.1 GCA_017495105.1 Emticicia sp.
CCCCCAATGGGCTTCAATTGGGGGTTTTTCTCAAATAAACTTTTATAAATGTGGCTAAATTAATCCAATTACCAACCATCCAAGATAATAGAGGAAAACTCACAGTCTTTCAAGATTTACTTCCAGATGGTATCAAAAGAGTATTCTATATATACGACCATCAAGAAGAGGCGAGAGGCGGACACCGCCATAAGAATGCCACTCATGCCCTTATATGTCCTATTGGGTCTTGCAAAATATACATCAATGATGGCATAAATGAGCAAGTTTTCATGCTTGATTCTCCAAAAAAATGCTTGATACTAAACCCAGAAGATTGGCGTAAAATGTATGACTTCTCAGAGGATACCCTCTTTTTATGTCTGTCCAACACTATTTATGACCCCGACGATTATATAACAACACCTTATAAATAAAGCACCAAACAAAAGTACTTACCTATCATTTTATATAATTTTAATCCTTTTGCTAAATGATTAACCTTTACCTTTTGATGGAGGAAGAATTAAATGCCATCAACGAAAACAATCAAATCCTTGAAGCCCTAAAAGCAATCAATATCTGCCAAGAGTATCTTGGAAAACTTAAAAAGCACATTGAAGAAAATCCTCTTAAAACCACTGAGGAAGAAATCCATTTTTTTAAATTTACCAAGCCCAAATTCCAATCTAAACTGTTTTTTTTATCTAAAATGGTATTACATACAGATTCGCAAAATTGCTTTTGATAATGATACAATTATAAAATATTATCAAAAAGAATATCGAAAACTAAAGCGTTTCGCCAAAGAAACCATTGATTTTCAAACCTATCTTCACTCTGGTCTAACTCATTTTGATGAAAAGTTCTTTACTCGAAATAACCCCGACTTAACTATCTACGTAGAGCCATTATACACCGTATTAGATAATTCCTTTAGTACAACTCATGATTATTTAACTGCCAAAATAATGGCTCATGATATGCTAATGAAGAGCCTTCAAACAGAAATTTCTAAGCTATCAAAGCAAAATAAAAATATTCAAAGCCAGTACAAATGGACGGATAAAAAAATCGACTTAGTAGAGTTAATATACGCTATTCATACATCAAATAGCATTAATAGAGGTAATATTATAGCAGAAATTTTCTCAGAAGTATTCAATGAAGACTTAGGAAATATCTATCGAACGTACGCTGAGATTAAAAACCGTAAAAATCCTACCTGATATATTGACCACCTGAAAGACAAACTACTCGAAAAAATTGACCATGAATTGGGTAATTAAATTTCACCACATTACACCCACCTTCGGTGTTTTTGGACAATGTATATTTATACGCATCTAAAAATTAAAATGTTAATCATTCACGAATAAGGCAATTCAAAAAAAATGTTTTGCACTGTACTGTTAAATACTGAATTATAACTTTCACTACTGCCGAAATTTGCATTCGTATTGAACCTATTTATTAACACCAATTAAAAATAATTTATGGCAGTAGAAATCCTTACAAAAGACGACCTACAACAATTTAAAACTGACTTTTTTGCTGAATTTAAAAAAGTATTCAAAGAAAATCCAACCAACCCAAAGTATCTTCAATCTTTTGAAGTACGCAAAATGTTCAATATATCTCCAGGTACACTCCAGCACCTGAGAGTTTCAGGGCAATTACCTTATACAAAACTCGGAGGAAAAATCTTTTACGACTCCGATGATATTAGAAAAATGATAGAAAAAGGCAAGGTAAAAGCCTAATCATTTTCCAACCCACAAAGTAACCCTTCAAAAGTAAAATCTATAAATTCAATAATCTCCCTTCAAGTTCCGAAGGGGGATTATTTCATCAATTCATTCAATAAAGTATGACAAAAGAAGAAATTTTGGGCAAAACCCAAGGTGGCCTTGCTGTGTTCAAGCATTTCCTGCCGAATAATTTCAAGATAGGAAAAAACTTCTTAAATCCATTTTATGAAGATACCAAAGCAGCTTGTAATATCTACTTCGATAAAAAAAATGGAGTTTACAAAATTAAAGATTTTGGAGACAGTTGCTACAACGGCGACTGTTTCTCCTTAGTGGCAACAATCAAAAACTTGGATATTTCAAGAAAAGAAGATTTCAAAGAAATCTTAAAAACCATCGAGGATGAATTATTCATAGCTAACCCAACAATGAACTCAGACAATTACCCAAACTTACAGAAACAATAGAAACACCTATCAATACACTCGAAAATATCACCTTCAAGGATTTCTCCGAAACAGAATTAGCGTTTTGGAAACAGTATGGCATCAAAAAAACAACTCTGGAAACTTTCAATGTCGTCAGTATTCAACAATTCCAGGCTAAAAATAAGAATGACAAATCCTATTCTATACATAGTACTGAATTTGAGCCAGTTTATGGCTACAAACACAAACATTTCATCAAAATCTATCGCCCGAATTCCGAACTACGTTTCCTCTTTCTGGGCGAAAAGTCCGATAACTACGTTTTCGGACTCGACCACTTGCCACCACGTGGCGATGTACTTTTTATCACTGGCGGCGAAAAAGATGTGATGAGCTTGCATGCTCATGGCTTTTTCTCGATTTGTTTTAATTCCGAAAATGCAGCCATCCCTCCCGAAGTGGTTCGTAAACTATCATACCGCTTTCGCCACATTGTCTTATTATATGATGT
>JAFEIL010000077.1 GCA_017495105.1 Emticicia sp.
CTATATAACTTACAACACTACTTCCATCTATTTTAATATCATACACAGGCACATAATCATCTTGTACAGGTGAACGCAAATCTGCAAGAACAGAAATATTTTTCCCGATTGAACTTTTTATTTTATCCAATATAAGCCTATCACCTTGACGATATTCAAAAACATGCTTATTTTCCAACAATTTTAGTTGAATACGGATTTTTTTACTACTACCCACCCACTCCAGTTGGCCAGAAACTTTAGTAAGCTCATTTTCAAAAGGAATTGATGAGGAAATACCAATGCTAAATAAAGATACTATTGCTATGAATAAAAATAACAGTCCAAAGATTAATTTATTGCCACTCATTTTAGTTCCTTAACATTACCTAACGTTTGAGCTCAGGCCGCGGCCCGTCAGGGACATCGGCCTGCAGCGAATTGTTAGCGGCTAACACTCTCGTATGGTTGGTAGTTATCAAATTCCCAGTCCATGAAGCGTGACAGTTGCTTTGCCGCATCTTCCCAACTCTCGGCTGAGACGCTTGAGACCAACCGAGACACCATTCTCTCAACCTCACGCCAAGAGAACTCCTGGACTAAGAGATAACCACGACCCCAGTGTGTCTCAGGATTCTTAACCAGAAATGCCGGCGTAACTACGGTAAAGCCGAAGATGTCGGCACCTTCCGAGCCAAGAATTCCAACGTCAGCGTTCATGAACACCGCACAGCACTCCGGGTCATCGGGAGTGTGGGGGGAATTCAGATCAGGGCTGTAGATTCCTTTTAGTTCAATGCGCATAACTTTCCTTAGCCGCTAACGAATAAAAGGGCCTTCCCCTCACGGCATCAAATCACCGCAGCCGGTGATTTACGGCACCTATTATCAAAAAGATAATACCGCCCTGATGGAGAAGCCACCATCGATCCACAAAGATACGAGAGGAGAAGACCATGACTATAGTAACCGTTGGAATTGATTTAGCCAAGAATGTTTTTGCTGTACACGGCGTTAATGAACACGGCAAAGCCGACTTGATTAAACCCACTGTCGCACGCAAAGATCTACATGACATGATCGCCAATTTACCGCCCTGCACCATCGGCATGGAAGCCTGTAGCGGAGCACATTATTGGGCAAAGCTTTTTCAAGAGTCAGGACACACCGTTAAATTAATGGCCCCAAAATTTGTGTCGCCCTATCGTATGGGAGGACGCAAAGGTAAAAATGATGCTGCCGATGCCGCCGCCATTTGCGAAGCCGTCACACGCCCCACCATGCGCTTTGTACCGATAAAATCGATTGAACAACAAGGTGAATTATTTGTGCACCGCACCCGACAAGGCTATGTCGAGCAGCGTACCAGCATCATTAATCGCATGCGTGGATTATTATCCGAAGTTGGCATCACCATTCCATTAAGTCCCGAAAGTGTTAAACGTCATGCCTGTTTACATCTGGATAAGCTATCTCATTATTGCAATCATGTGATTGCCGATTTAATTGGTGAACTTGAACGACTCGATGAAAAAGTTAACGAGTATGATCGTCTTATTGAAAAAATGGCACGTCAAAATATTTTTGCACAATCATTGATGAAAGCGCATGGTATTGGTCCCATTACCGCAAGTGCGATTGTTGCCACCGTTGGCAATGTTCACGATTTTAAAAATGGCCGACAATTTGCTGCATGGTTAGGTTTAACACCAGGACAATACAGCTCAGGCGGTAAAGCACGCTTAGGTCGCATCACCAAAAATGGTGATAGCTATATCCGCACACTTTTAGTCATGGGGGCCAGATCTATTTTATCACTTGCAAAGAAAAGAAATGATGCCCTAAGTCAATGGGCATTGGCGTTACGCGAACGAAAAGGTTATTGGAAAACTGTCATTGCGATTGCCGCTAAAAATGCACGATTATGTTTTGCTATTTTAAAAAAAGGAGAAGATTTTGATTTTCAGTTACACGAAAAAAGAAATGCTACCATGCAGCAATCCATCGCAAATAATAGACAAAATACAGCGCAATAAATTCGCGCAAACTTTTAAACACAGCGAAGTTTAACAAGGCCCCAAGGGGTCAACAGGATGAATAGCATGCAATAGACAAACAAAACGATGAGTTAGAAACCTGCCACTGTGAGTTGTGCAAACGTTGATAAGCAAAGGGTTGGACCCACCTTAATAGGACCTGTTTAATTCTATGACACATAGGTGTCGACTAACGAATGAGGAATTAAGGTGCGTCTTTTATCATGGTATCCATATGCGCGTTAATATGGATAGAACCGTTTGTAGTATAGCACTTCACTTCGTTCCAACCGGCTCGAGACGAAAGCAAAACACACGGCAAAGGAAACACTAACAAAGCGTAAAACCAATTTAAAATTTATCAAAAAACCTGAGGTCACAAAAAATGTTGACTCAAAGAAGAATATTGCTCAAAAAACCGTTGCAAAGACGGGGAAGCCCTTGTAGTCTGAATTAATGTCGCGCCGTAGACGTCGGCACGAATGAATAGTTAGATTTTAATTATAAACTACTAACCAACCAAAATTTATCATATTACCTACAAATATCAAACCATGACTTACATTAAGCGAAAGGCCAATATTATAACATCCTTCTTATTTTACAAGCTTTCTACATCTCAACGAGACTTCAAAGAATACTGCTCTTTTTACT
>JAFEIL010000475.1 GCA_017495105.1 Emticicia sp.
GTATTTACCACTGAAAAAGCAGTTTCGAGTCCAATAACCCCAAAGTCGGCCATGTCGAATTCAAGATTTTTTGATTCTTCATCTTGTGGATTGTGGTCAGAAACAATCACATCAATTGTTCCGTCTTCGAGGCCATTTTGTAAAGCCACAATATCTTCTTGACTTCTAAAAGGAGGGTTAACTTTAAGATTTGTGTCAAAATCTCTTAAATCTTTATCGGTAAATGCCAATTGGTGAGCTGCTATGTCACAACTTATTGGAAGCCCTTTGGCTTTTGCCTGACGAATTAATTCAACTCCATTTTTTGTAGAAATAGTTGAAAAATGTAAGCAACTATTATTATTTGGATTGAAATTTTCGCCCAAATAATATTCCAATAATTTCAAATCTCGCATTAACATTAGTTCCTCTGCTGTTGATGGAATTCCTTTCATACCAAGTAAGGTACTTTCAATGCCTTCATGCATTTGTCCAAAAATTGTCATCGAAGGTTCTTCGGGGCGATTCATCAACAAGGCATCAATAGGTGCGAGATACTGTAACGTTTTTAATAAAATATCGGCATTCCAAAGCGTGTGGTCACCATCGGTAAATGCCACCGCACCTGCTTGGTGTAAATCGAGCATTTCGGTGAAGTCTTTTCCTTCACAATTTTTTGAAACTGCTCCAGTCGGATAAATATTGATAAGCTGCGATAAGGTAAAGTTCTTAATGTACGCAATCGCCTCTTTGGTCTGAACAACTGGCTTTGTATTTGGTAAAGTCACGATTTCGGTAAAACCGCCAGTCATAGTAGCTGCCGAAAGCGTATTCAAATCTTCTTTTGATTCATAACCAGGGTCTTTTGGCGAAACTCTCATATCAATCCATCCCGCTGAAACATAGAGATTTTCATCGCTAATAGTTTGGTCAGCACTACTTTCTATGCAATCGGCAATTTGTTGAATGATACCATTTTCTATCAGAATATCTTTCGTTTGACCATTAAATTCTGACAAACTATCGACGATTTTTACTGATTTTAATAAAATTTTCATTTTCTTATTAGACTAAATAGGATTACTCGAATGTCGGATTATTAAGTTCAAATTTATAATCTTGATTCAAAAATCAAAAAAAATGCCCTAATGAGGGCATTTAATTCTGTATTATATGATTTTATGGTTCATAGCTTATATAATATTCTGATATGCTACTGAATCCATCAATGCTTCTACTTCTGCGAGGTCTGCAACTTCAATTTTTACCATCCAGCCTTCGCCGTACGGGTCATCATTTACTAATTCAGGATTGCTACCAAGTGCTGGATTTACCTCAAGTATTTTTCCTGCTACTGGTAAAAACAAGTCCGAAACCGTTTTTACAGCTTCAACTGTACCGAAAATGTCGTTTGCAGCAAAAGTTTGTCCAACAGTTTCGATTTCTATAAATACGATGTCACCCAATTCGCTTTGAGCAAAATCAGTTACTCCGATTACCGCAATATTTCCTTCGGTAATTCTCAACCATTCGTGTTCGCTTGTATAGCGTAAGTCAGCGGGAAAATTCATTATTGATGAAAGTTTTAAATTATGGCTGCAAGTTACAGCAAATGTTGGAAAACTGAAAAAATGTCACTTAAAAAGTTTTTGGAGTTTTTATCCTTGACAACTTTGCTAAATATTGTATCGAGCAAATTTGTCAAGGCAATTTAACTTTATTCCGAAAGACTAAACCTTACATTCAAGCCACCCGTCGTCGTTGTACGTGGGAATGAAAAATTGGTTACAAACGGGCGGTTTACCAAGTGGTCAATATAGAAATTCATTAAGATTCTTTTATTTATTTGGTAGGAAATACGTGGCCCAAGTTGGAAATTATAGTTTCCTTGTGTTGGTTGTGGGTCGCCGTCAAGTCGTCTCTGAATTCCCTTAATGTCTCTTAGTGTAAGATTAAATTGCAAGTTTAAATCATTTTTAAGTGTAATAATAGCTCCGTCTCTACCTCTAAATGGTAATTTTACGCCATTTTTCTTGAAACCAAAATTAAATACAAAGTCGTCACTCGAATACTCGGCAATTTGTGAGTTTGATAAATTAAGCGAAGCTCTACGTTCTTTATTGTATTCAAATTTACCTGAAATTTTGCTTTTGGTTACAAACTGAATACCAATAAATGGAGCAAATTTTTCATCAATCGTAATCGTACTCATCACAAAAACAGGAATATATTGGCCTAATGAATTTAGTGCATCAGTTGAAGGAAGTGGGTATCCTTTTTGTGACAAATTAATAGCAATATTTGTTTTATTATACTCCAAGGAAGACGTAAAATTACCAACATTGAAGTTTGAAGTATAGCTATGATTAATTGTTATCGAACTAAAAATACGCTTGAAAGGTTCTAGATTTGCCAAACCGCTATAATCAATTCGCCAGTTTGGAAGTGGTAAATTAATTTTTCTGTTGTTTGGATTGAAAGGATTAAAACCGATTCTTGCACGCCCGGCTTTGCCACTATAAGCTGCAAAAAAGGCTGGAATTAGAATGTCTTGTGAGTTTTTGTTGTAATACTCGTTTCCAGATGCCAATTGATTTTCAATAATTTGATTACGGTATTTAATCATATTATCAAAAATTTTATACTGATAATTACTTCCGCTATCGGTGCTCATGCGTTGAAATGCTGTTCTGAATCCCCAAAACGACATGCCATAATTTCCATTTCTTACAGGACTTTTAGCACTATAACTCCCATTAGCATCAGCAGTATAATATTCTTGATAAGTATCACCACGGCTCATGTTTCCACTAATCTGTATTCTTAAATCTTTGTTTGGCTCAATGGTGGTTCGGTAACTAAATTTCTTTTGTCGAGTTTGAGTAAAAGGTTGTGTTTGCTCGGTTGTTAGAGATAACCACCCTTTTTCTCCAGCTTTTACTTGGAAAAATTGGTCTTGCTGACCCATCACAAAACCTAAGCCTGGGGCTGATTCATTGTCTGTTGCAAGTCCAAAGAAACGAGGGGTTGGCATAAAACCTGGTAAAATTGATGTTTCGGTAATTGAATAATCAAAGTCAATTCCACGAACACTCATTAAAAGTCGAGTAAAGGTTTTGGCTAGATTACTGGTCGACACTTCGATGTTTTCATCATCACCAGGGTTTCGAGTAAAACGTTTTTTTACAGGGTTCGGACTATTGGCAAATCGTAGATATTTTGCTTTGTTATAAAGTTTTACAAAGTCAACTTTGCCACGTACGCCTTTATCTCGACCATTACGAATTGTATTGCCGAATGGAATATTAAATTCGTCAAGGATATTCAAGGAAACGGCTTGGTAATTAAATTGGTTGTTGTATTTGGCATCGGCCGTCATCCAATCAAGTAAGAAAAACTTATCAAGAGGTAAACGATAGGTAAATCGCAATTCCTGACTGAAGTTTTTGGCACGACCTAATCTTTTTAGATTTGTAAGAAGCGAATCGGTTTTTCTCTTTGTATTCAAATCACCTTGTGGCTCGTCAATCAGGGCATTAATTGAGGCTGAATAGTTCAACAAAATACTTTTCGTCAAATTCCATTGTAAATCGTACATTCGGTTCATCAAGAAGTATTTTTCAAACATTGGAATAATACCATTTGTTGTCAAATCGGAATTGCGTAATTGAGTTTTAGCAAAACTTCTATCAAAATCTGTTCTGAAAGCCATTACAGTTGGTAATGGCGAGAAATTTAGGTCTTTTAACCAATACAAGAATGGACGGTCAAGCGATTTTTTACTTTTAAACGGTTCCCAATTAATTTGTTTTGGCTGAAATTGGTAGGTAAAACCACCTTTATATTGATTGAGTGCATATTCATCAATCAATATATTGCTCCGACTTACATTGTTTTGTGCATAGGTAAAAGTGAAGTTTTCTATGTCATAAAAGTGTGATATTGCACCTTCTTTTGTCTTTATTTTGCGGACATTTGAGAAGTTAAAACCTCGACGTGTATTGTCATCTACAACAAGTCTGCGGTATTTTTCTCGTTGAGTCTGGTCGGTAATATTTGCCAAAGCAATCTCCAAAGGCATATCTGGGTCGAGTGGATTGAAGTGAGGTTTTACGGTTTGTTTATCGAAATTGATAAAGAAAGGTATTTTTAAACCCCATTTTTCTGGCATTAATTTATCTAGTTCGATATTTGAAGCGATTCCAATACCGGTTCCATTATCTCTGGCTCTTTCAGATATTTTATCTTGTACTCCACCAAAGCCCAATCCTTTATAATTGCCATTAACAGTGACAGTTGCCAAATCGGCCAATTTGATATTTGCTGCGAGCAAAGCGGCGTCTCCAGAAGTTTGGTCGAATCCAAAAGCACGTAGTTCGTTCATCCAAACCAAAAAAGTATTTGCCGATTCGTCTATTGATTTTGGATTTCTAACTCCCAACATAATAGTTAAAACCGTACTTAAATCTGGATTTCCAAAAACTGAAATCTTAAATTTATTGTCTTCGGTTGGTTTAGAATATAGTACAGATAGGTTCTTTGCTACTCGATTTCTTTCTCCTTTTAAAGCTACAAGTTCTTGTAAAGCAACATCAATTGCATTCTCATCTGGCCAAATATCAGTCTCATTAATTGCTCCTTTTCGAGTCATTTTTAGTCGAGGAATCTCAATTTCGTAGTAGTTTTCTGTTAAATCAGTTCCAATCCTTATGAATGCTCCTCCAACTTCATTTTCTGTATCATTATCGTTTTCTGCATGAATAAATAAACGTAAACGTTTATAATTAAGCATATCAACACGGGTATTTTTGAAAACAGCTCTCGAATCGCCATCACGGAGATTGGTTACTCCAAGTGAAATTGATTGCTCATTGAATTTGATGTTGAATTGTTGTTGAGTTACGTCTTGATCCCGAATAAAACCTGGTGGTACAACATATGGAGTTTTTCCATCTTTTACATTACAGTTTTGTCCATCATCTGAGCATCCGTTTTCTTCGATGCTTACCACACCGACCTTAAATTTAGCATCATACGGCTCTGGAACTTCTGTAAGACCAGCATTGCTTAAATTTTTATCATAAGTACGATAACTATTCGATTCGAGTTGAAGCGATGCAAAACGCAATACAACTGGTTCTTCAAAATCAGTCAAAACAGTACGCATAAAACGTATTGATTTGAAACCGTTAATATCTCCAAACTTACGAGTAAATTGTTTGACTGGAACTCTGAAAAGATACCAAGTTGCTTCTGTACCAGGGACGGTTACTTTATCGACAATAAATCCTTGTCCAACATCCATTTTGGAAGGGCGGAGGTCAATCTCATATTCGTAGAAATTTTCTACGTCATTTACCGTGTTATCGGCATTAATGTCTTCTTTATCAGGTGTTACTGAATTTGCAGGTGTAGCAACGTTGTTGGATTGAGTATTGCTTTGCGGTGAATTGTTTTCTACCCCCAAATAATTTTTGAAACGTTGCAAAAGGTTTTTATTTTGAGCATCATAATCCTCATCTATAAAGAACTTGAAATCATCACCTGAAGGGTCTTTAGCAATTTCTTCATAAACTTTTGTGCTTACTTTTCCTTTTATTTCCTCTAAATAACGTTTAATATGTGGAAAGTTGGTTTCTTCTGTATTTGAAAGTCCATCTAAACCAACATCTTGTTTTTCTCTTGAACCAGTTTGATTGTCAAAAGCATCGGTTATAAATTGAATACTCGGGGCTTTTCCCCAACGAGTAGTAACTGGCTGTGAAGATGATCCGCCACTTGGCAAAAGTCCATTTTCAAAGTTATTTCTACTATCAGGAATAAAATCCTCCGAAACATCGCCCAAATGAAATAGGAGTTTGCCACCCTTGGTATTTCGTTTATTACCATTTGGTGAACCATCGCGAACAATATCAACGAATGGATTAAGCATCCAGAAAGTTAGGTATTCAGTATTAGCATTTTCAAAATCATTATCTGCTGTGATTCCACGCATGACCGAACCAAAGTTGTTTTTTGGATTCGATAAGAAACCATTATTATCTAAATTCGTGCTGTAATTATAAAGACCTCTTTCAGAAGGGAAATAACTAATATCAAGAATGTTTAATGGAATAGATGAGTTGAAAGCAGGCAACGAACGTCCAGTAAAAATCTGATTTGGTGTAAAAGCTTTTTCGTAGAGGTTATTATTGGCATCAGCGGTTACATTGTCAGGAAGAACCCCTGCTCCAAAACCACCACTAAAATAAGTAGTTTGGTCGACTGTATATACTGAAATCTTGCCCCGACGATAATTGTAATCATAATTCATGGCACTCCCTTGAAACGATTCGGGAGTTGATCCTGGTCTCCAACGAGTTGGTTGGCGAGTGAGATCATTGATGTTTCGAGTCGATTCGAAATCATCAATCATGGCGTTTCCACCAATTCTTTTATCATTTACTGCCGGAATCAATTTGGCATATTCAGCAGTTAACTGAATGGAAGACATTTCTTTGGTCTGAATCAATGGAAGTGCATCGAGCATTCGAGTCAAGAAACGAGAGTCTTTTCTTAAATTTATATCAACACCAAGTATTGTATTATTGACAGGTTCTTGACCAATGGCAACCCTTGTCAAGAAACCTGGAGTGCTTTCTCGAAGCGTCATGGCCGTTGCACCGATGTGAATATCTTTGTTGAGGTTATAGTCGAGCCTTGTGCCAAGCATAATTCTACGTTGAGTATTGAATAAATCGGGCTTTTCCCACTCAATACGAATCTGACGAGCAGAATTTAAAATACTCTGATTAGTAATTTTTATTTTGCCAAGCTGTGGCTCAATCGTATAATCAGCACCTTCTTGCAACTGTACGCCACCTGCAAAAATTCTAACTGATTGTCCGGAAGCTCCTAAAGGAAGTGAAATTTCCGAAGCACTACTCGCTTGTAAACTTCCTCTAATAAAAAACTTGTTTTTAGTTGTAACTTGCTGTGCATCAGTCATTGTAGTTCGATACAACTCATTAAAAACGTATTTTTCTTTCAAGATTTGTTCATCAATATCAAATTTAGTTTCGAGGGTTTTTCCGAATGGCTCAAGAACAGGAAAAATTATTCTACCCATTTTTGTATCAATCGTAATATCTTCCACAAAGTCAAAATTACCGTCGCCATCTGGAAGTTGTGGGTCGTTGTTTGGGTTCAACCGGTCTAGGTTCATTATTCTTATAAGTGGAACGTTCTGTAACCTACGCCCTTCTTGTAAGTTTGGTGTATCCATACCAGTACGGTCATCCTTATAAATGATTCGTAATTGAAATCCTTGTTTACCAACCCCAGGTGTACCTAGTGAATAAATATTTTTCATCATCAAATTCCACATTGGGCTATTCGTGCGATTACGAATCGTTGATGATTTGATGAGTTTTAACATGATTACCTCATCTTCACGGCGAGAAGAATAATCTTCAGTTAACTCTCCGACTTTGTAGGTACGTCCGTTATAAGTATATTCATAGGCAACGGCCAAAATTTCGTCATTACGTAGAGGAGTAACCAATGAAATGTAACCGAGTTCTTGGTTGTATTTAAACTCTCTTTCTGTTAAGCGTTTTGAACCTCTCAAAACTTCATAATCCATTCCTTTCTTTAAACCAAGTTTTGCTAGAGATCCTGTACTATCATCAACTCTTCTAAAATTTGGATTATTGTTTAAGTTATCGAAAAGAGGTGTTGCTTTGTTATCAACCGCATTATATTTACCTGTAGCATTCGGAAGTTCTCCTAAATCGGTAAATGCAGTTAGGTTTCGCATCGACTCAATATTGTTCGTCCGGTTGGTAACATAAACTTCCAAACGAGTAATTCTAACTCCTGAAAGCACTAAAGGGAGATTTTGAAGCGATTTTTCATAATTATCTCTAAAAAATTGAGCTAAAAAGAAGTGTCGGTTTTCGTCATAATTATCACAACGCACCTCAAAAGTTCGACTTTGTTGACCTCCATTTAACACAATAGATTCGGTTCTTGAACGCTGTTGAGCAACAACAGCAGTTACATCTAATTTTCCAAATCTGAATGCAGCTTTTACACCCATTAGGTTCTGAACGCCTGGAATCAATTGACTTTTAACAGGCATACTGATGTTTCCACCTTCTACTTTTTGGAGTATATCTTCGGGCTTATTTTTAAAATTTAATTTTAATTGATTTTCAAAATTAAAGGCGGCTTTTGTATCAAGATTGGTTAAAACCCCTAATTTATCGCCAATTTTGCCGTTAAAATTGATATTTATTTGTTCATTAAAGTTAAATAGTGTTTGTTTTCTTTGAATGAGTGGCAAGAAAGGATTATCAATAAATTGTTTGATGAGTTGAAAATCGAGTGTTACGAATCCATTGGGTTTGAGGTCAGGTAGACTTCCTCCGAAAATTCGATCAACAATTGGATTTTTTTCTAATAAAGGTTTAAGTCCACGACCACTGACGGCACTTTTCCCATCTTGAAGATTTTCATAATCTCTTAAAATGCTTCGGCGAACACTGACTTTTTGAATGCTCGAATATTCATTAAATGTAATAGCTTGGGGAATTTTATAGTCAATTCTTTTTCCAGCTTTTTCACTAATTGAGATTTCTTTTGCGTTTGGCGAAAGTTTGAAATCTGTAATAATATTTTTGGAATCCTTTAAATAAAAAGGAGATTGCGGAACTTTAGCAGCATATCGATTCAAATAACGGTCTTGCCACCGATAACTCGGTCGGCTTCCAGATCGAGAAATTACCGTATCCTTCTCTGATATAGCAAGTGAGTCTATCTTTGTTTTCTCAATAGTAGCTGTACTTTTCTTACGAATTTGAGCGTATAAGTAGTTGTTACTTATTAATTCTAAAAAGCAAAAAAGTAATAGTAAAGTAACACGATTTAGTTTTAACAGCTGTCTGAACATACAGTTTTTAGGAAATTTCAAAAGGAGTTTAAAGAACTAAACGACTAAAACCTTGCCAATATTCTATGA
>JAFEIL010000333.1 GCA_017495105.1 Emticicia sp.
GCTTTATATTAACTTCATATACAAGTCATAAGACATGATGACCTTTGCACCATCAATTTTTCAGCTTTTAAAACCTTCATTTTGCTGAAACTAAAACGATAAACCCAAATTATTCTAATCATCTTTTATGAACAAATCTCTACTCAAAACCAGATTTTCTGGTTTCATCAGAATTTTGTTTTGTTTGCTATTGGCCGTAACGTATGCCAATGCTCAGAACCAAAATGTAAGTGGTAAAATTTCTGCTCCAAACGGAGACCCGATTCCGGGGGTAAGCGTACTTGTGAAAGGTTCCAATCAAGGAACAAATTCAGATGCCAATGGTAACTTCAAGTTAAACAATTTATCAGCTCGAACAATATTGGTTATTTCGGCGATTGGTTTCGTTACACAAGAGCAAACTGTTGGTAATCAATCGGTTTTTAATCTTACATTACAAGAAGACAACAAAACTTTGAATGAAGTTGTAGTAACCGCCCTAGGTATCAAAAAAGATGCTCGTCGAATTGGTTACGCTATTCAGTCAGTTGATGGAGCTTCTACAATAAAAGCTCGTGAGCCAAATGCTATCAACGCACTTGCTGGTAAAGTTGCTGGTTTGACGGTTGGTGTTCAACAAGAAATGCTACGTAAACCAAATATTTCATTGCGTGGAAATAGCGAAATTTTGTATGTGGTTGATGGTGTGCCTATTAACTCTGACACTTGGAATATCAGCCCTGACGATATTGAAAACTATTCAGTTCTGAAAGGTGCTTCAGCATCGGCTTTATACGGTTTCCGTGGTAAAAACGGAGCGATTTTGATTACAACAAAACGTGGAACAAAAGATAAGCGTGGATTTTCAGTTGATGTAAATTCATCAACAATGCTTGATAATGGTTTTTACGCAATTCCTAAAGTACAAGACGAATATGGCCCAGGTGACCACGGTCGTTATGCATTTGGTGATGGAAAAGGTGGTGGTTTGAACGATGGTGATTATGATGGTGGTTGGGGACCGAAATTTGATGGCCAACTAATTCCACAATATGATAGTCCAATCGACCCAGTTACAGGCAAAAGAACCTCTACTCCTTGGTTAGCTCGTGGAAAAGATAATATGGAGCGTTTTTTACAAACAGGTATTTTGTCGACAAATAATATCGCTGTTTCTTCATCGGGTGATAAGTATAACTTGCGTTTTTCTACCTCGCAAACTACGCAACGTGGTATAGTACCAAATACTAAATTGAATATCACAAACTTCAATTTGGCTTCTGATTATAAGTTTTCGGATAAACTTTCGTTCAATTCGAGCTTGCAATATAACCGTCAATACACGCCAAATATTCCTGACGTAAACTACGGACCAAACTCTATCATTTATAATATGACACTTTGGGCTGGTGCTGACTGGGATGTTGACGATATGCGTAATTATTGGCAGCCAGGCAAAGAAGGTATCCAACAAATTTATGCTGAATACCAACGCTATAACAACCCATATTTTATGAGCTATGAGTGGTTGCGTGGACACCAAAAGTCGGATATTATCGGTCAAGCAGGTTTGACTTACAAGTTTACTGATTATTTAGAAGCAACACTTCGTTCACAAATCACTACTTGGAGTTTATTCCGTAGCGAGAAAATGCCTTATTCGGCTGGTTCGTATGGCCGTGATGAGCGTCGTGGCGATTACCGTGAAGACCGTCGTAACTTATTTGAGAATAATACTGACATCTTGGTAAAATTCGACAAAGATTTGTTTGCAGGGTTTAACACTAAAATTTGGGCGGGTGGAAACGTTCGTACATTTGAATACAATTCTCAATATGGTTCAACAGATTATTTGAACGTTCCAGGATTATATAATTTCAATAACTCTTCAAATCCAGTTCGTACAGCAAACTTTGGATCAGCAATGCGAGTAAATTCTGCTTATTATTCGGCTGACTTTTCTTACAAAAACTTGTTGACACTTTCCACAACGGGTCGTGTTGATAAACTCTCAACTTTGCCATCTGGAAATAATACATTCTTTTACCCATCAGTTTCGCTTGCAACTGTAATTTCTGACTATGTTAGAGTACCAGAAGTAATTTCATTCTTGAAAGTGCGTGCCTCTTATGCCAACGTAAAAGACGGTTTAACTCGCTCAACCATTGGAACAACGCCAGCCTTGACTGGTGACGGAAATCCACTTGGTTATGGTGACCAATACTATGCTCCTTACGATGGTCCGAGTTATTTAAACTCAGCTGTTTATTCTACGCCATTTGCTTATAATAATCAGCCAGCAGGTTATTTCACAGGTGCATTGAACAATCCAAATTTGCAACCAAGTTCAACTTCACAAACTGAAATTGGCCTTGATTTCAAAGTATTGAAAAACCGTTTGGGCTTCGACCTTACTTATTTTATCTCTGATGAAGGTCCAAGAATTTTCTCTTTGCCAATTTCAACAGCTACTGGTTACAGTTCTGCTTTGGTGAATGGTATCAAAACTCAGAAAACAGGTTGGGAATTTGCTATCACAGGCTCACCAATCAAAAATATCGGTGGATTTAACTGGGATGTAGTAGCCAACTACTCAACTTTTAAAGAAGTTTTGACTGAAATTTATCCAGGTGTTAATAACCTAAATACATTCTTCAAAGTAGGCGATAGATTGGATAAATTCTATGGTCGTGCATTTGCCAAAACTCCTGATGGT
Organism: Emticicia sp.; assembly: GCA_017495105.1. GTDB lineage: Bacteria > Bacteroidota > Bacteroidia > Cytophagales > Spirosomataceae > Emticicia. The sequence continues at coordinate 2,696 of JAFEIL010000333.1, forward strand.
CAGATTATTAACGATGCTTCTGGTCGTCCGATTTATAATCCAACAAACCAATTCTTAGGTTACATTAATCCTAAGTTTGTATTCGGTATCAACAACAGATTTAGCTACAAAAATCTCAATATGAGTTTCCAATTTGATGGTCGTATTGGTGGTGTAATTTCAAACTACGTTCAACGTCAGACATTCCGTGGTGGCCGTCATATCGAAACCACAACAGGTAAATTTGCTGAGGCTCGTGTCCAAGATTATTTAGGTGTAAAGGCGTTTGTTGGCGAAGGTGTTGTGGTATCAAATGGCGTGGCAATTAAGTACGATGTTGATGGTAACATAACAAACTATAGCGAACTAAAATATACTCCAAATACAGCGAAGCAATTTGTGCAGGATTATGTAAGCCGTTATTATAACTCTGACGAAGGTAATTTAATGAGCCGTTCGTTCGGAATGTTGCGTGAAGTAGTAATTGGTTATAATATGCCAGCAAAATGGTTTGGTAAGAAAATCAGCAATGCTTCAATCTCGGTTGTAGGTAGAAACTTATTATACTTTGCTGAGAAAAAAGACATCGACTTAAATCAATACATTGGTGATGGTGGCTCAGGCTTACAAACACCATCGACACGTAGATACGGTGTTAATTTGAATTTTACATTCTAAGCACTTTTTTAGTTTCCCCTTCTTCTATGAGGAGCGACCGTCGCACGGGGGAATTTTAACAAACATTGAATTTCAAAAAAATGAAAATAAATAAAATATTCACTTCAATTTTCGCAGTAGTTGCTCTAGCTTTGAGCAGTTGTGAAAAATCTTTCGAGGAACTCGAAAAAGACCAGAATCGCCCTGTAAACGTACCTGCAGCTTTGGTACTTCAAGGCGTAGAATCGGATATGTTCAATAACATCGGTCGCCCATTTAGTGCCGAAATGCGTTGGAATCAGTTCTATTGTTCAAACTATAACTATTATGCGACCAACGAATATACTTGGACAACTGGCTCAAACCATTATAATACGCTCAAAAACGTAATTAAAATGGAAGAAGAAGCTAAACGTTCAGGTTTGGCCGATGTAAATGGATACAGTGCATTGGGTAAGTTTTTCCGTGCGTTTTATTTTTACGAAATGACTATTCGCATGGGCGATTTGCCAATGACAGAAGCATTGAAAGGTATAGAAAATACTTCACCAAAATATGATACTCAAAAAGCAGTTTTTGTACAAGTATTGAAATGGCTTGATGAGGCCAATGCCGACATGTCAGCTTTGATTACAAAAGGTGAAAATTCGGTAACTGGTGATTTTTATTTCGGTGGTGATATACGTAAATGGCAAAAGGCAGTAAATGCTTACAAACTAAGGATTTTGATTGCTTTGAGCAAAAAAGATGCCGATGCTGACCTAAACGTGAAAGCTCGTTTTGCTGAAGTAATGGGCAATCCAACTAAGTTTCCATTGTTGAGTAGTATTTCAGAAAGCTTACAATACACTTTCAATAACTTCAACAAATACCCATCAAATCCAGACAATTTTGGTTTTGATGCAACTCGTCAAAATATGGCGAAAACCTACGTTCAGCCATTATCTTCGATGAATGACCCGCGTGTGATGATTACTTGTGAACCAGCAGGTTCAGAGTTGAAAGCTGGAAAAAAACCATCAGATTTTAGTGCTTACCTAGGTGCTTCTTCGGCCGAAGATCTGACTGACATGAGTGATAAAGCTGGTCGTAGCAACGGTGCTGGTTTCGCTCCAGGAGTTTATTCATTCCAAAATCGTTACCGTTATTATAGAAATTATGTTGCCGAAACTACTTTTATTGTAGGTTATTCAGAAATGTGTTTTAATATTGCTGAAGCTTATCATTTAGGTTGGGCAACTGGCGATCCTGAATCTTGGTACAAAAAAGGCATCCAAGCATCAATGGACTTTTATGGCGTAAAAAACGGCACAAACACCATGACATATTCAAAATCTGGCGGACGTGAAGCAACTGACTTAGCTACTTTTACTATTGATTTTGATTTTGAGAAATACTACGCTCAAACAACAGTTAAATACGCTGGAAAAACAACCAAAGGACAAGAGCAAATCTTGACACAAAAATATTTGTCGTTTTTCATGAATTCAGGTATGGAAGCCTATTTCAACTGGAGACGTACTGGTTTCCCGAAATTTGAAGCTGGTGTAGGTAACGGAAATTCTAATCGTATTGCAGTTCGTTGGCAGTATCCACTTTCGGAGCGTACTACTAACGCAACCAACTATAAAGCGGCAATTGATAGCCAATTTGCAGGAAAAGATGATATTAACGATGCCCTTTGGTTATTAAAATAAAAAATAAAGCATCATACATTAAGTTTTTCAAGAGCGGAGTTATCTTTAACTCCGCTTTTCTTTGGTTAAAAATTCTGAGAGATAATGAAAAATACAATTTTAGAAATCAGACAGCTCTTTGAGATTCAGGGAGATAACGAATACTACGGCGAAAATGTAAGCCAATACGAACACGCAGCTCAAGCCGCCATTCTGGCCAAACGACAAGGCTACGACGAAGAAGTACAAATTGCCGCATTTTTACATGACATCGGGCATTTGTTTCCTGCACAAACAGAGGAAGAATTAATGGAGGTTTACGGTAGAAAAGACCATGAATCGGTAGCGGCAGATTGGCTTCGTGAACGTGGTTTTAGCGAAAAAACGGCCATTTTAGTCGAAAACCATGTGAATGCTAAACGATATTTAACTTTTATTGATGAAGATTATTTCGAAGCTCTTTCAGAAGCAAGTAAACAAACACTCATTTTTCAAGGTGGACGAATGACTGAAATAGAAGCTAAAGAATTTGAGCAAAATCCTTATTTTGAGCTTATTATAAAAATGCGACGCTGGGACGAAGCCGCTAAAGTAGAAGCCATGAAATTGCCAAATTTAGACCATTTTATGAATATTATAGACATCTACCTTACAAATAAATGAAAAAAACATTCCTCCTACTCATGCTTAGTTTTTCGGTATTTGCTCAAAACAAAACCGAAAATATTTTCATTATCACAACCGATGGCTTTCGTTGGCAAGAAATGTTTGGCGGAGTTGACTCGGTACTTTTGAAAGACGATAAATTCGTCAGAAATCGTGATAGAATCAAGAATAATTTTGTGGGTAAAACACCAGAAGAAAGTCGCCAAAAATTAATGCCTTTTATGTGGAATACCGTTGCCAAAGAAGGACAACTATACGGCAATCGTTGGACAGGAAATAAAGTAAATGTACTGAATCCGTACTGGTTTTCATACCCAGGATACAACGAAATTTTAAGTGGATATGCCGATGATAGCATCAATTCAAACGATAAAAAATACAATAAAAATATGACGGTTTTGGAGTATCTAAACAACCAACCAAAACTCAAAGGAAAGGTAGCAGCCTATACCACGTGGGATGTTTTTCTGTATATTGTAAATGACAAACGTAGTAGAATTCCTGTCAATTCTGGAAAAGATTTAGTTCAAGGCAATCTGACCGAAAAAGAAGAAATGCTTAACGAAATTTTAAAAAATTATCCAAGTCTGGCCAGCGACCGCCACGATTTTATTACTTACTATTTAGCCAAAGAATACATCAAAAAAAATAAACCAAAAGTTTTCTTTTTATCATTTGATGAAACAGACGAATTTGCCCACGAAGCCAAATATGATGAATATCTTTTTGCTGCAAACACTGCTGATAAATTTATCGGAGATTTATGGAGTTATTGCCAATCAACGCCAGAGTATAAAGAAAAAACAACATTTTTGATATTAACCGACCACGGCCGAGGCGATAAAATCAAATCTCAATGGACAAGTCACGGACAAAAAGTAGCCGATTGTTATCAGATTTGGATGGCTGCCATTGGCCCTGATACTCCTGCCCTTGGAGAAGTAAAAACCGAAGGTCAACTGTTTCAAAATCAAGTTGCTAAGACTGCTGCGAAGCTATTAGGCTATGATTTTGAAAATGGGAAGGAAGTGGGTAAAGAGATAAATAAAATATTAAAATAAACAATTTTTTAAAGAGCAGTTTCAGCAAGTAATGGCTGAAATTGCTCTATTTGTTCAAATATACTTTCAATTTCTCGCAAAAAAACAAACGAACTACGGCTATGCCAAGTCTGAAAATCAGAGCGAGTATCTTTATGACTAGGAATGTAATCTAAGAAAGCCGTTAAGTCGAACTTGACGCCAGAAATTCCCGCACCTGCTCGCTTGCCATCTAGAGCATTGCAGGCTTGTTCATAATGTTTTGGCACAGGAATCATCATCGTTGGTTTACCTAAATACATAGCTTCACAGACCGATTCAAAGCCCGCCGTAGTAACCAAACCTTTGCAGTTTTGCATCATTTCTAGGAATTTTTGTCCATTTATGCGATGAAAATGCAGGTTTTTTGAATATTTATAAACTTCTGTACTTTGTGGTTTATCCCAAAAGCAATGTACCATCACCTTCGGATTTTTTGCGTGCCATTTTAAAAGTTCGTCAGCCAAAGAATGTTGGGTCATGTATACCAAAATATAATTTTCGGTTGTGGGTGAAATTTGGGTGATTTCAGGACGTAATAGTGGAGGAATTGTGTAAATATTTTGCGTTTCGTAATTGCTAAATGGTGTAAAAGATAAGGCAAGTTTTTTAGTGGCTCCCAAAGCCGTAATTCGAGTATTAGTATTGACCAAAAATTTATCTAGCCAATGGTTTTTAGGGTGTTTAAAGTCAGGGTTAAGTAGTAAATATTGATGAGCAACACAAACCATTGGGACTTTTGGACGAAAGAAAAACTGATGGATTCCGCCCAAAACATCATAAAAATTTATAATAACATCGGGGTTCAGTTGATTGATAATGGTGTTTATTTTTTGAAGACTATAAATGTAAGTTTTTAATCTAAAAATACTGTTGACGAGGGTTTTACGAATATCAAGACCTTTAGTTTTCTTGCAATAAACCAAGCACGGACTTGCAAAAGCAACACTTGGTGATTGAAATTTTTCGGTAAAAAATACTGGAATATTTCCATCAGCCGAACCAACTAACGCTCCAACAACTTCATGGTTACTTTTGTAAAGCATTTCACTTAGGGCAATCGCCTGTGTTAGATGTCCACGTCCTTCTCCTTGAATAATAAAAAGATATTTCATAAAACCTCTTAGCCCCAAAAAGGGAATTTTGTTAAAGTGCCTACTGAAAACTGCAAACTGAAGATTTTACAAAGAAGCTGCTATTCTGGGTAAAACGAACTTTTCGATAATGGTTTCTTCTTCGTCGTCCAAATCCTCGTTAGCTGCAGAAATTTCATCGCTGATGGAATAATAAACTAAACTCCATTTTCCATCAAAATCTTCAACGAGTGCCGACATCGTTTCTACCCAATCGCCTGAATTTAAGTAAGTTATACCGTTTATCTCTCTGATGGCTGGCTGATGAATATGTCCACAGATAATACCATCGCAACCTTTTGCTTTGGCTAAATCGGCGAGCTTTTCCTCATAATCATTAACATAATTGACAGCCAATTTCACTTTTTGCTTTACGATTTGAGAAAGTGAATAGTAAGGAAGTCCACGCCATTCACGATAAGCATTATAGTTTTTATTGAGCCAAAGAAGGAATGTATAGCCCAAATCGCCTAAGTGAGCGAGCCATTTCATATGAGTTGTGATGCTATCAAAAACATCGCCATGCGTTATATAGAATTTTTTATCGCCCGAATTAAGGATATAGTCACGACGAATCTGGAACTGTTTTCCGACGACTAAAGGCAGAATTTGGTCAAGAAAATCATCGTGATTTCCTCGCAAATAGACAACTTTTGTATCGTGTTTGTCCATCATTTTCAATACAACTCTGAAAAAAGATGTGTGCTTTTTCTTCCAATTACCATATTTTTTCAATGCCCAACCGTCAATAATATCACCGTTTAAGATGAGTTTTTGGCAGCGGTATTGTTTTAGAAATTCGGTTACTTCTTTAGCCTTAGAGCCACTTGTTCCAAGGTGTATGTCGGAAAGCACTATAGTGCGAAAATGCTTGTGTTTTTTCATGATTACAAAATAGCGAATTCTATGTAAACTGCCTATTATCAAGACGTTAACAAAATGTAAAGTTGTAATAGAGAAATGTTAATTCGGTAAATACAAAGCAGTAGCGGAGTGGCAAAACCGATTATTTGTGAAATGAATTATCAAAATTTGTATAACTTTGAACTGTAAATCAGTGT
>JAFEIL010000164.1 GCA_017495105.1 Emticicia sp.
CTATAAAAAGGTAATAAAAATCTAGGAAAAGTGAGGTCGGCATCGCCTGCCAAGCGATAATATTGATTTGGAGCATTATTAAGTTTTTTATTAGTTAATTGAAAATCAAAACCTGTATTAATACCAATCTTAAGAATTTCGGCTCCTTTTAAAATATTTCTATTTAACCAACTTGCCCCCAATTGTGTGCCCGCAAGGTTATTTGAGCGAGTAAGTGCATTTAGTTCAGCTTGAAGGGATTTTTTTTTGAGCGAAGTCAAATCATAAACGACATTAATTTGTGCTGAGTCAGAGCGTTTAACCATCTCGAAACGATTCTTAACGAACTTGAAATTGCGTAAATTTATCAATCTAGAAAGTGAAGCATTGTGAGTTTGGCTATTGTAAAGTCGGCCATTACCGAAACCAATGGCATCGTTGAAAACCTTAGGCTTAAATGAGCGTTTTGAGTCAAAAACATTTAAACCTCGTCTTATTTGAATACCTTTGATTGATGTACTATCTGGAGTGTCGACATAAACCAAAATATCTTTGATGGTATATTGCTTGAGTGATGTTTGAGTAATATTAGATTTGAGTTCGAGAAAAAGGTTTACTTTTCGACCGCTTTGGTTGGTATCGGCTTTGATAATCAAAAAATCAGGTCGGAAATAGTAATAACCATTGAGTTTCAATGCTTTGGCGATACGCTCACGTTCAAGTTTGATGTTTTCAAATCGATAAGGTTCATCTACTTTTAGCAATGAAGCATTTTTGGTTTGAAGTAGACTTTTTGAGAAGACCATACTATCTTTTTTTACAAATTCTACCTTTCCAATCGTATAGCGAGGCTTCACGTTAGCAATGTAAAACGCTTCGGCTTTTTTGCCTTTGATTATTAATTCACCTGCAGCCGTTGAACCAAAATAACCTTCATTATTCAAGTAATTACTAATAATTTCAGTATTTACATTAACTGCTCTTTTACTAGCCAATATGGGGGATTCACCAAATTTCTTTCTGAACCAGCTCCTCATTCCTTTTTCTTTCTTGGGTTCACCCACAATATAATAGAACCAAACTTTAAACGGAAACCTAAAGATTGTACTATTTGGTTTTGGCCTAATAATGGTTTTTAGTTGTTCGTTAAGAGCTTTAGTTTGTTTTTTATTTAAACTCGAATCTGTATTAGTTTTTATTTTTGCACCAGTATATAAGCTTTCGCCTTGTGGGATATATTTATTTATTGAACATGAACTTAGAAAAATCAATAGCACGCCGATTTCCAAACAATGAATAATCGAAGAGGAGAGAGTATAATAATACTCTAATGAATGATTTGGAGGTGCTTTTCTCATTTTTTCTTTTCAAATAATTCCTTAAACGTTTCGTAGTCGAGTGTAAGCGTAAATGCTACTCCTGTTTCTACCACAAAGCCGTCGAGAATGGCTTGGTACTGGTTTTTGCGATACGCACTAAACAAATAGCGTCCATCTTTACTAAGGCTGTAATTAAGCGAAATATTATCGACGATTTCGGTGGAAGTTGCTGCAGAGGCTGAATTTTCAAGTTGAAAATTACGGCCAATTGCAATTTTCAGGCGATCATTTAAGAAAGCTTTACTTAAACCTACTTTTAAGTCAGTGCGGGCTTTGTTTCCTGCTTCCGTACTCATCGAAGTTGAGTTGAGGTTAAAGTCAAGTTTGATGCCTTTTATCAAATCTCCAGCCAATAAATTGAGTTGGTCGGAGAGTAATTTGCTTACGCTTTGGCGTGCAATTGCTTCGGGGTTAATACCTGAGAAGAAGTTGCTTGATTGTTCACCCAAGAATTTATTTAAAACCAATAATGCAAAAACCTGCTTATTCATCTCAATGGGGTTTTGTTCAAGGTTTTTAAGATAACCATCTTTTTCTATTTCGTTGATTAAATCAGTAGGTGCATTTTCAGCAACTACCACCTTAAAATCAATCACCGGACTGGACAAATTGCCACTCATTTTTAGTTGTACTTCAAGCGGAACTTTGGTTTTACTGGTTACCTTATCAGTCATGACGGCCTTTGGCACTTCGGCTTCTATTTTATAAACCGCTGTAATATCCACTTGTGCTTGCATTGGGTCGCCAGTCCAAAGTAGTGTACTGCCCTTTTTTATGGTAAACTCTTTCTTTAAAAACTGAAACGATAAATCATAACTTCCCGAAGTAAGTTCATAAAGCCCTAATATATAAGGCTGTCCACTCGGTGTAATGCCCGTATTAAGTTGGGCATTTCCTTTAACTTTGATATTATCACCGTTGAGTTCGTCAACTACAATTGTTAGTTTTGATTTATCATCGACCTCAATATTGAGCGATATTTCTTCTGCAAAATCAAAGGTTGTAGCTACTTCACTCGAATCTATTTTTTTGCTATTTTCGACGACTGGATTTTTAAGATTAACAAACTCGACAATTCCATCTGTTTCGGCTTTGTCGATTTCTCGATCCGGAAGTAATACCGTAATATCGCTTTCTTCTTTCACTTTCACATTGCCTTCGATGGCTGGTTTTGTACCAACTCCTTGAATATTGAGATTGGCATCAACAAAGCCTTTACCGTAGAAAAAATCATTGTCTTTACGGCTTCCATTTAGCACCATAAAGTTTTGGGTATCAATGTTAAGTTTGTAATTAAAATTTGGAACATTTTGTAACGAAAGACTTCCGTTGATGTTCATGTTTTTCCCCAATGTATCGGCAACGATAAATTTATTGAATGAAATAACACTGTTTTTAAAAGTAATTGGCTGATTTTGAATACGATAAATAGCCCCTAACTGAGCCAAACTAAACGAAACCGTGTCAAATTTAATAACTCCATCAAGTAGTGGTTTACTCAGTTCACCCTTTAAATTGAGTAATCCACTCAAACTTCCGCGGGCGTTTTTTAGCTGTCCGAAACTGAATGCTTCTACGGTTTTTGCACCAATTTTATTAATGTTAATTGTAAAATCAAGCGGTTTATTTTGTTTTAAAAGGTACTTTCCATTAAGATTTATATTATTATTATTTCCTAAAATACTTGCTAATACATTGATTCTATCGGGTGTTTCGTTGGCAGCATTTACTTTCAAATTTCCGATTGGGATTTGAGTGAGATTAAAATTGTTGATGGATAAATCGCCCGTAAATTCAGGTGCATTCATAAAATCAGTTAACTTGAATAAACCATTGAGAGTACCGCCTGCTAGCGTTGAATCTTGTGTAGCTAGCGTCACAAATGGTTTGATGTTGAGGCTGTCAATCTGAATATTGAGTGGTGAATTAGGTGCTGTATTCTGACTATTAATTGTTAGTTTTTGCTTTTCCTGTCGAAGCTGTAAATTGTTGATAAAAATACCATCGGAGCTATATTCGAGATACCCAGTCGAATCTGCTTCCCATGCTCGGTAGTCAATTAATGTGCCTTTTTTAGCAAGGTTTAATCTCAACTTTTTGTCAATCGAACGCAGATTTGCTGCCAAACCGTAGCGATTTTCATTGAGTGAATCTTTAGCAATTAGGTTTAAGTCTAAAATATTTTTTTCAACTTCGCCACCTACAAAAATACGACGGAATCGGTAATCGCTATAAACAACTTGGGTAACATTTCCTTCGTATTCAGCACGATTATTTGCTCCGAAAATCTTAAATCTGGCATTGTTGATACTCGAAGTATCGTATTCTATTTGCGGTATAAAAACATTGGCTTGCAGCGTGGTATCTCGTTGATTATTGATTTGAGCATCGAAACTGATGGTATCCAACTTCGTAATACTCGAAACAAAACTTTTGATTATGGGATGATTATTTAGTTTTGCTTTTATGCTTAAATCGTAAGGAGTTTTGATAGGTTGATAGGCAATATTGGGCAAAGCAAAATATTTATTGACTTCGGTCAGTAGAATATCGGGCAGTTGAGTGTAGATAAATTGTCCATCAATTTGGGCATTCAAAAACGGTGATTTAAGGCTTATATCTCGTCGGTTATTGGCATTACGAATATCCAAATCAATTTTATCAAGAGGAATTGTTTTGCCATCTTTATTCAAGATTGCATTGTTTATCAGTATTTTACCAATTGGATTTTCAGGGTTTGTCGAAACCATATTCATCTCAATATCGCCTTTCAGACTTAAACTTCCTTGATAAAGTTTGAGTTTATTGAGGTCAAGTTCGTCAATATTTACTTTTGCTTCGATTGATGGAAATTCTTCCGACAAATTGACTTTGGTACTAATTACTACTTTGGCATTTTCGTCGTTGACCGACGCATTAAAATCGGCAATTTGGTCTTTTATCGTGCCTTTTAGTATCAAATTGTTGTATTCGTAACCTTTTATGAATGCTTTTTGAGCAATACCATCAACGGTCGTATTCATTGTTTTTGGGTCGAAACCAGTACCTTCGATTGTTGCATCAAGCGTAAGTTTACCAACATTTTCTGGCTGTTTGGTAAGTTTTCCTAAATCAAATTCTTGTAAGATAATTCTTCCGTCATAAGTCTGGTTTTTATCAGCAGTGATATTCTTTAAAGTACCTTTGAAAGTCGCTCCACCTAAATCGGAATCAAGCGAAGCATCAAGAACTAGATTTTGCAAACTACCTTTTATTTTGCCTTCAAGATTCACAAAATGTGGAAATTCGATACTTTTCGGAATCGCACTATCGCCTGCCATGCGTAGAATATCGGCTTTGGTCATGCTCAACGCACCGAGTTCCATATCAAGTATCATCTTGTCAATATTAGGTAAACCAACGATTCTGCCTTTTACTTGCAAATGCGTTTCGCCAAATCCATCAACAGTCAATTTCGATACAACAAGGTTATTTACTCGACCGCTTAAAACTCCGTCTGCTTTGATAATTTCATTGGTTTTGCCTTTAAAAGTTGGATTCTCGGCCAAAGAAGGGACTAAAATCAATAAATCTTTTACGGCCAGTTGGCTCTTTTTTAGATTCAGTTTTATGCCAACATTGCCTAAGTTTTTACCGAAATCTTCTACCGAATTGTACTGCATTGCCAAGCCATCTTGCAGCAAAGTGTTTGGCGTTTTGATTTGTAACTTACTCAAAACTAAGGTCTTATCGGTATAAACAAAATCAGAACTGATGTTTTTTATATCTAATCCGCTCTTTTCGACAAAGGTAGTATTTTGTAATAATCCTGAAATTTGCTGTGGAGCAAAGACAAATTTATTAAGTTTGAAATTCAAAGATGCGATGCCAAAATGAGCGGGATCAAAGCCTTTACTCTGAGTAATACTATTATTGTCGTCGTAGTTGAGATTAGTATTATTTACTTCAATTTCACCAATTTTCAATTGCCAAGATTTGCTTTGTATCGTATCTTTCGGTGTGTTTTGGATAGGTTTTGATGCCAATTTTGCCATTTTAACAAAAGCTGTGGCATTTTTGATTGATATTTTTGGTAAAACAATCTGTTGATTTTCTAAATAGAGTTTTTCCCCTTCGGCTGCCAGATTAGCTACTTTTCCACCACTTTTTATGCCGTCTTCGCTGCTTGAAAATAGCCAACTGATATTATTCAGATTCAGTTTTTTGAAATTAACATCAAGTGTATCAGAAGCTAATTTTGGTAACAATTTTGAATTCCACTTTTTTTCTAAAGGTTTGTATAAATTCAGAATAAGCGAACCTTTGTTTCCGTTAATAGAAGCGAGATGATATTGCGATTTTGTGAGGTTAAATTTATCGAAAGTTGTTTCTAGAAAAGCAAAATTTGCATCCGCATCGGTTCCTAAAAGAGCATCTTTATAGGTGATGTGTACATTTCTGAGTTCAACGCCTTTCAAACCGATTTCTAATGGTTTTGACGTTGAAGTAGAAGCGGTACTAGCATTAAAGGCTTTTAGTATAAAATCGAAGTTGAAAGTAGTATCGGGTAAGTTACGATTCACTTTTAGACGGATACCATCGAGTTCGATTCGATTTATTTTAACTTGATTTTGAAGTAAGGCCAACATATCAATATCAATATGAAGACTTTTTCCCAAAATGAGCGTGTCTTTATTTTGGTCTTCGATATAAATATTTTCAATCGAAAGCCAATCTGGAATATCAAATTTGACTTTCTCCACTTCTACTTTGGTATTTAGTTTTTTTCGTAAATACGAAACTATCTCTTTTGTAAGAAAATCTTGTCCAATAGGAGATTGCAGGTATATAAAAATACCTCCTAAGAGTAGAGAAATTCCAACTAATAGCCAACCTATTATGTGGAGAAGTCGTTTCATCAGTGCAAATTTAACCAAAAACTATGTACATTTAACGAATAAAGCCTTTACTTAGCATCATGTTTTTGATTTTTATTATGAATTATCACTATTTTGCAAATCATTTCTTAATATGAAAAAATATAATAGTCGATAGTCTCTGATAGTTTTTTGCAATTTAGTCAAACATTTACTCATTCAAACTTAAATAAAAATTGAGCTTAAAGAATAAAAAAATATTATTGGGCATTTCGGGCAGTATTGCAGCTTACAAATCGGCTTTATTGGTCAGATTGTTAGTAAAAGAAGAGGCAGAGGTGAAAGTGATTATGACCGAATCTGCTAAAGACTTTATTACCCCGTTGACGCTTTCTACACTTTCAAAAAATCCTGTTTTGTCAAGTTTCACAAAAGGTGATACGGGAGAATGGAACAGCCATGTAGAACTTGGACTTTGGGCTGATGTTATGATTATTGCACCTGCATCGGCCAATACACTTGCTAAATGTGCCAACGGAATTTGCGATAATTTATTGATAGCCAGTTACTTGTCAGCTAAATGTTCGGTGTTTTTTGCACCAGCAATGGATTTAGACATGTACAAACATCCAAGTACGATTGAAAATTTATATAAATTAACTTCCTATGGGAATTATATTATCAATCCCGAATTTGGTGAATTGGCAAGTGGTTTAGTTGGCGAGGGGCGTTTGGCCGAACCTGAGCAAATTGTATATGAATTGACTCGACATTTTTCAAAAACGACTGTTTTTGAAGGAAAAAAAGTATTGATTACAGCAGGTCCTACTCAAGAGCCAATTGACCCCGTAAGATTTATTAGTAATCATTCATCAGGAAAAATGGGTTTTGCGATTGCTGAAGCTTTTGAAATGGCTGGGGCTGATGTTACACTCGTAAGTGGCCCTGTTTCAATTGCATCGCCCAAAGGTGTGAAAGTCGAAAAAGTGCAATCTGCACAACAAATGTTTGAGGCTACGGCTCGATATTTTGCAGAAAGCGATATTGTGGTGTTTTCTGCAGCCGTTGCTGATTATACACCTCTGCACTTTGCTGAAAAAAAAATCAAGAAAAATGAAGATGTTTCGGGCGGCGTTCAACTCAAGATTGAACTTACCAAAACGACTGACATTGCTGCCACCTTGGGGCATCAGAAAAAAAGTGGGCAGATAATTGTCGGTTTTGCTCTCGAAACCGATAATGAGTTTGAAAATGCGAAAGGAAAACTTAAACGCAAAAATTTTGACTTTATAGTTTTAAATTCTTTACAAGATATTGGAGCTGGATTTCGTTATGATACAAATAAAATCAAAATCATTAACCAAGAAGGTAAGATTTATGATTTTGATCTCAAAACAAAAAAAGAAGTAGCTCAGGATATTTTGGCAACTATAAAGCATAAATTTTAAAAAACTTTAATGAAAAGCCGGTTTGGATTCAAAACCTTAACTCTATTGGAAATCTGTATGAAAAAACTTGTATTATTAGTATTAACGGCTTGTTCATTTGCAGGTAATGCCCAAGAACTCAACTGTAATGTAACGATAGTTTCTGATCAGTTGCAGTCGCAGCAGGCTGCCGAAAAGCAGGTTTTTGTTGAGATGAAAGCTTCTATCAGCGATTTTATCAATAATAAACGCTGGACAAATGATATTTACAGCCAAGAAGAACGTATTAAATGTAACCTGATTATTACATTTACGAAGTCGCCGCAACAAAATGTTTATCAAGGTAATGCTCAATTTCAAGTAATTCGTCCTGTCTATAATGCTACCTATGAAAGTGTTGTGCTGAGTTATGTTGACCGAAATTTCAACATTTCGTTTACGCCCGAAGACCGTCAGATGAATTTTAATGAACTTACTTTTACTAATAATCTCACATCAATTTTGGGGTTTTATTCGTTGATTGCTCTTACCGTCGACTATGATTCTTTTAGTAAATTGGGTGGAAATCCGTATTTACAGCGAGCATATAATGTTGCTAATTTGGCTTCGAGTGCTGGACAGGGTGGATGGGAGCAGTCGGGCGACCAACGTAACCGTTATTGGTTGGTAGAAAACCTACAAAATCAACAGTTGTTGGCTTTCCGTGAAGGTTTATACAATTATCATCGAATTGCTCTTGATAACTTCACGATTGACCCAGTAGGTGGAAGAAAACAAGTAATGGACTTATTGAATTCAATAAAATCTATGCAACAATTAAAGACAAATTCTGTCCTCTTGAATAGTTTTATGAACGCCAAAAATCAAGAAATGGTTAATATTTTTTCAGAAGCTACCAAAGACGAGAAACAAAAAGCATTTACACTACTTTCTTCCGTTGACCCTTCAAAAACAGAACTTTACCGAAAATTAGTGAAGTAGGAGTTGTTCTGTTAATAGAAATTAAGCCACTGTTCTATTTATTGGACAGTGGCTTTTTCGATTTTATTCGTCCCAAAGGTTAGCAACTGTATAATCGCTACCCTCTAAACACCAGAAATCTCCTTTAATATATCTATAATGCTGGTCTAAGGCATTAATTGCTTCCATTTGAGTTTGTGAAAGGTCAATATCTGCTGCTGCCAAATTATCTGCCAGTCTTTGTGGATTAACGGATTTTGGAATCACTGAAGTCCCTCGACAAACTGCCCACGCAAGCATCACTTGTGCTGGTGAACAGCCTTTTTC
>JAFEIL010000069.1 GCA_017495105.1 Emticicia sp.
GCATAAAATTAGAAAATTATCGCTTTTTTGCAAATCAATTACTTTTGAGTATAAAGTGAAATTTGAAAGAATTTCACAAAAATTAAATTCTTCAAGTCCTAAATAGGCCATTTTATTTTCGCCGGAAATCGGAATTCCAAATTTACTTAATGACTGTGGCGAAGACCATCCATTTGTGCTTTTATATGTTTTAGGTCTTATTGTAATGGTATCATCTTATTCCTGATTTAGTATAACTAGAAATTCTAAAACATTTTGTTTCACACTCTATTCAATACAGACTCAAAATTGTTGGGTCAGAAGTTCTCGCCACTAACAACCTGTTTTTAGTCCATAAAAAATGGCGGTAACCACTTCTGTTAAAGGTAATGTTGTTTCAAAATCAGGATCTCCAACTGTCTGATGTGGTAAAATCAATTTTTCAATTATATTTTTAATAAGTATTCCCATGATGTGTTGTTTTTTGTTCGCAACAAAAAAATTGTACTTCTTTAAAAATACTTTATATAAGTTTTAACAGCTTTACAATAACTCAATACATTGATACAAACTTAAATTTAGTTTCTAATATTTTAGGTTGTATAATTTTAAATTTACTACTTGGTTCATCATAAGTGATTTTAGTAAACAAAGTAAAAATTAATTTATCTTTAACCATTGAAAGGAAAATTGGACCAATTACAGTTTTTGTACTTAATTTATCTTGTGGTGCACATCCATTTATTCCATAAGCAGGCATTCCTGTGGTGCCTGAATTACAATCAAACATTCGAGTGCTAGTCCAACCTAAATTAACATTTGTTGGCTTATTTGACAACGTAAATGGATCTACATTTTCATCTATATTATATAATACCGGTGAGTTCAAAGAAGTAGTAACATTTGAAAAAACGAAAGTACCAGTCCGACAAGTGATTGGCCAAACACCATTAATACTATATGAAGAAGGTGGTCTAGTTGTCTCCATAATTATATTAAAATGTGTACTAGTTCGACCACTTTTTATTGGACGAGTATCAATAGGTACAATATAATTCCCAAACTCATCTTTAATTAATAACGTTTGAATTTTGTTTTGGCCATCACCCATTTCAGAATATCCACTAAAGTTAACAACTGCATTTAATACTTGTGTCTTTGTTATGACCGGTTGTAAGGGTTGTTGTTCAGCACGACTCAATATCATAAAAACAATTACAAATGGGACGAAATAATTTATTTTTTTCATAGTTATTTTTATTATTAAGACTGTTTAAACTTATATTTTTTATTAACTTTTCGAAAGAAAATACTTTAGAATGAGATAAAATATAATTAGACCCATTTCTTAACCGCTCGGGTGGCCCCGTAAAAATTGAAATCTCATTAGTAAAGCCTTAAGCCCATCAATCCAAGTATTTGAGTGTTCAATTACTGACAGATCTTTGTATAATTCGTCATTAAAAAAAAAGTGCGTTCCACTTTGGTTTGGTTCAATCGTGTCTTTACTCTACTGAATCATTTCTTGGATTTGGTTTAACATTGAGGGTTATATCTTTTCTTTCACACACTTTACGAAAACCCTAACTATCAAATTGCAGCGGCGAACCGCTTTGGGTTTGTATTTAAGAATAAGCCTTTCAAATTTATAACCTCTTTTTTCACAAGATAATATGTATTTTCATATAAATTATTTTGCTATCCTTCTTGGGGTGTTAACATTCCAAACATAACTACTTGATTATCAGTTAGAAAAAAAGATTTTGTTGTCTTGCAAGCCTTTCTTCCGTAATATCAAACGGCATCTACTTCATTCTTTGCAGGTGAGTGAAGACCATAAAATTCAACACTTGACAAATCTAAATATTGACGATTTGAACTTTTTATATATATTCAAACTTTTTGCCATTACTCATTTTTTTACTATTTGTTGAACGAGTCCGCCTGTTCGGTAATAAATAACTGATTGCAAACTTAAAACTTTATTAGTAAAAATTGTTTGGTTAGTGGTTGTCGCCACTAACAACCATTTTATTTGCGATAAAAAATCGTGTTAACTAATTCTGTTAAAGGCACTGTTGTTTCAAAACCAAGCCATCCACTTGTAAAATGTGGTAGAATCTATTTTTAAATTGTATTTTATTGAGTATTTCCATAATAAATTTTTTTTAACAAAAAATTCGCACTTCCTTAGGAATACTTTTTATAAGTTTAAACAACTTCTACGATAGAATCTAAATCCAAGTTGCGATACGATAATAATCAGAAATAGGATACACCCTAATTTGAATCATATACATTGAAAATTCAAGTGCCTTCACAAATTAAAATTTAGATTACCATTCCAAAACTACCTACTTTTAAAAAAATCAACCATTTAAGGAAATTGGATAAAAAAACATTTAATCAATTAAAATATCCTTGGAGTTTGTGGATATGGAATAAATGCTTCAAAAATCATCTCCAAACCACCAGCTACGAACTGAGTAATTACTAAAATTATGGTGCCTGAAATCAGAGCAACTGCCACGTTCTTGTTTTTTATTTCCTCAAATTCGTTTAAACCTTGGGTTAGCCAATTAAAAAGTACAAATGATATTGATACGATAATACCCGAAACGATGGTACTTACAACAAAAAATCCGGTAATTGTATAACTTGCTCTTCCCAATACTTCCCCTAATTGAAGTCCCATATTCATTAATCGATTCGTGAAATCAACTGCGGGTTGTAAAGCCGCACTTACCATTTTGCCAACCGAAAACAAGACAAATGACAATAATACTCCAAATGCCATATTATCATATCGAATTTCCATTTTGTCTAAAAATAACTTTTTCATTAACCAAAAAACAAAAAAGCTAAGCAAGATTCCGTAGACTAAGCCTAATACTACCTCTAAGATGCCTAAATAAAGTGCAATGGTGTTCATAGTTTATATTTGTTTAATTGGTTATAGCAATATGCCACTTATCCATATCAGAAATCTCTGGCGATAATTCTCCAGGTTTAAAGCCGGGGGCGGTGGTTTCCCACACTAAATAATTATGTTTCGAATCCCGAACATACTTGCCTTTTATTGGTAAATCAATTCCTAAAATACAATGTCCATACTCTTCACTAATTAACATGGCTACTGGATATTTAAATTTGCTCAGTAATTCAAAACACAATAATGCCCGAGTATCACAATCACCTTTCAAATTATGTAAAAACTCATATCCTCCTTGAATACCAAACTTTATATTGGGCAAACATTCCTTTCCATCTTTATGATATTGAATTAAGAATGAACTACCGCTTTCTTGAATTGCTTGTTGACATGACTGATCATGCACTAAAACATATGGTATTGTCTGAATAGATGTAACAATTGCTTCTGCTAATTGCTGCCTATTCCATTGATTTGCAGTATTTAAACTATCAAAAATATGGGCATAGGTACCAATGGTGTTTTCATCCTTTTTTACAAGTTCTTGATATACCTTGGAAATGTCGCCTGATTCATATTTTTCTCTAAAGCTTAGGGATTTATCGAATTGAGGGTAAAAAGTGAAATATTTTGCGGCTAATTTATTGACTTTATAATCTTGCCAGTTGCGAATATGGAGTAGGGAATCACCCATCCTCAAGATCTTGTTCTTGTTGATAAATTCATCTTTCTGTTTATCGTCATTGACTGAGTAATTTTTTTGACCTAATAAAAACCATATCACCATAATGAAAAGCAATCCTAGTGCTAATCCTCCAATTAAATTAAAAATTCGTTTTAGTAGACCAAAACCCGAAGAAAAGTAATTGAATAGTACCCAAATAAAGGTAACAATTGCCAAAAATTTAAGCAAGTCAAATTGTTTACTTATGACAGCATATATTAGTGCTAAGATTAAACCAATCAAAATCCCCTTATTAAATGAGCTCCATTTTCGATCTTGAATAGATGACTTAGATTTATAAATATCGATAGGGGTACCTAATTCATCTTGTTTACTAGTAGTTAAGTTTGAATAACCAACGAAAAATCGCTTAAATGACCAAACTAAATAGATAATTCCTGCAATCAGAATTATTGGAAAAAATACAGAACTGTAAAACATCCATATCAATATTCCTATGAAAAGGAGTGAAATAAAAAAACTCTTTTTCTCGGATTGAAAAAATGAATGAAGACGAGGGTTAGTTAATTTTAAATCAATCGTATCATCGGCAAACACTTCTTTAGCTTGTATAGGTTTTTCTGTAACTAAATCGGGTCTTTCTACAATGGGATGATTAATTTGAACTACCTCTTTCTTATTTATAGGTTTTTCTTGAACTAAATCTGGTGTTGTTGTTACAATTTTTCTCAGAAAATACGCAGTTCCTTTGACAACATAATTATCGATATTATTAAGGTGAATCTTTTGGATAAATTCTACTTCTTTAATTAGTAATCCATCAATATCCTCACTAAATGCGACTTCATCATGACTAAGCCCTTTAAATCGAACCTTTACATTGGGTAAGGTACTGTCAAATTCCAAGTACGGATTTTTACGTTCCAATTTCGGATCAAAATCATCTAGAATTACCGCATTGCTTATTTCAATTTGCGACAATAATACATCATTTACCTTCTTTGAACTTGTGGATAAAGAAGTCTCATTAAAAGTCGATAACGCTTTTAAATCCCCCTTTACCCAAACAAATATAGTTTTAGTCGCCATTAATACTGTTCTATAAATATACGTTTCTTGAAGCCCTGTACATTGTAAAATTTATACTTCTGAGTCTGCCCATCGTCTACATTGACCAAATAAACCTCTGCGGTACAAATTCCAAGCCTTCCGTTACTCAATGCTTCAAAATCTATGATATTTTTGCCATATTGCATGTTTCTTAAAGTAACTTCTTGCTTGGCATTCAAAATTTCAACGGATTCTAATAAATCTCGTCCATTTAAACTTAACCTAATTTTATCTCCATCTTCTAGGTTTGAGTCAAAAAACACTAATTTATAATTACCTGGTGGAACAACAAATGTGGTATCAGAAAATTTATTTTTTTGTGTTTTGGGTAATTTATCACTTTGTTCAATTGTTTCTTTTCCCGTAGGTATGTCCAATTTTTTGTCATTTTTTAAAGCATCTTTTTTAGAACTATCCCATACATTACTCGAATAATTTAAACAACCTTTAAACAAAAATAGCAATAGGAGTAAGAGCCCTAATATCCGTAATATTGGCCAAAAACATCCAGCTCTCTGAAGTGCTGGGATATCAGCTTTTGTATATAGACCTGGTAAAAATGGCAATGCCCAAGAGAAACTAAACCAACTCATCAAGAATCCAAGACAGCCAATTCCTGGTTGGACAGGCAAACTCGAAACAGCTTGAGTTTTAAGTTCTGTAACCTGAGTTTTAATTTCTGTGATTGGTTTAGGAGCAATAGTTAGATTTTTATTTATTGCCACGGGCTTAGGATCACCCACTTTAAAATATAATTCACCAGTTATTTCTCCATAAGCAAAGCAGTCCTTTACTAATGAATAATTGAATACTGGATTTTTAATGAAACATTCCGGTTGATAAACTGTGGTCCGTAAAAAATCTACATTATTAAAATAGACCTTATCAAAATGTATAGCCAGTTGATCCTCTAAGATTGCATGAAAATAAGGTGATTTTTTCATTTCAACCAATTCGGATTCCCAGAGATCATTTGGGATAACCTTCGCATTTGAAATATTGATATCCTTGTACAGAAAGATATCAAAAACACGTATCGAATTAGCAAGCTTATTTTTTGAGATATTCGTTATCACCTGAATATCAATGTACTCAGGCCCTCTAAATAAGGCTACAACATTACCATAAGCAAAAAACGAATCATCTGCCTTTTTATCGTAATTTTCCTTTGTTACAATTAAACTCATAATAATTCATTTTTCAAAAAAGTATCCATTTGATTTTTAAAAGCTACTTTTTCTGATTTCATTGACGCTCCATCTTTGAATGGCCCTTCTCCTGCCATATCTAAACCTTCAGTTTTTGAATTTTTAAATCCTTTTAAGATTTGATTAATTTCGTTGGTCGACTTTTCATATTCTGCCTTAATTAAATCAACCGTTGCAAGCTCTAATTTATTATCCAAATCAGAAGCAGAAAGTACCATTTTATACCTTAAATAAAAAGGAAATATAAATAGAAAGATAAGGCAGCTAATCAGAAATATGGCACCTACTGCATGATTATTAACTAAATGTTGAATCCGATAAATTCCAAATTTGCTATACTTTGTGGATAGAGCCAACTTGCTTAACCCTGATTGATATTCCGAATTCAATGCATCAATTTTGATTGGTAAGTTGGCTAATTCTTTGTGATGTAATAAATCCCAATCCAGTAATTGTTTGGTTAGAATATTTTTATCCATCAGGAAAAAATCCTTATGAAAAGTATCAGTTGCTTGATCAATTTCAAATTGAACTTGGCTCAATTTTGTCTCGATTGTTGCACGGTCGGATTTGAGCTTTGTTATTTTTAACTTGTAGGCATCAATCTGTCGGCCATAAAATTTAGGATAAGACTTTTCATAGTTTTGCAAGATCTCATTCCTGTGCATTTCGTCTAGATTAGGATGAAATAGCACACTTATTCCTAGAGCTAGCCCACAAAAAATACAAAACGCAAAAGAAATTATGTAGATTAATCGTAAGATGATACTTACAATTAATTTCGATTTCTCAGGTAAATCTTCGTACTGTTTATTTTCAACCTCGACCTGAGTGGTTCCAATCATTATTTTTTCATTCGTTAGCCGCTTTTGTTTCTTTTTCAAATAACTAGATTTTCGAAACCCAGAAAGTAAAATCAAAGTAATGGAAACATATATAAACGTAAAAAGAATACCTATTATAATTCCGGCAACCCAACTGATTGAAATAAAATAAAACAGTATGATAGCTCCAAATACAAAAACAGCCAATTGAATTTTTAACCAAGTTAAAATTCGATGAACTAAGGAAATATCATTAACATTTGGCAGAATTTTTCCGCCAAATGTTAATGAATCCACTATTAAATAGTTAAGAAGTTTCAAAATGAATTATAGGAATTTCTCTGGGTTCTCTTTTATGTCTGAATTTACTTGCTGTGTCCAACTTTCGTTAGCTCTCTTGGCTACATCTGACATTGCTTCTACCTGCAAATAATGGTATTCTACAACGGCTTTATCTCCTTCTGCATGTGGAGGATGTTGAATAATGCCTGACTTAGCAAGAATTATTTTTTTCTTATTATCTTGTAAATAATCGTAAGCACCCTTGGTCATCATTAATTTAAAGAAAATGGGCCCTGTTTCAATCATTAAAAGTAAAAACATGATAGCATAGGGAACTAGGCCGCCAATCTCGTGTGAAATTTGAATTCGTTCTAATAATCCATCCAATTGGTTTTTACGACTAACATTTACCTTCTTTAACTCTTCACGTTCAGACTCTATATTTTGAACTTTTTCACGGTAGATATCCGCATTCTTCTGTAATCGGGATAATTCTGGCTTTGCTGCTTCTACTGATTGCAAACGTTCAGCCTCTAATTTATCCAAGCTAGCTTTTTTGCTTCGATATGCTGGACCCATACCAACCGTACTATTGGCTGTTTTTCCCGCAGCCTCATCGTCCAAGGCCTTCATTTGATCTTTTAACTCTAAGCGTCGAAGTTCAAAGTAATCTTGTTTTTCTTTTAATTCTTTCTCAGTTTTGTCTAATTGGATCTTCCAAGAGACGGCCTTTTTATTAATAATGGTATCTGTTTCTGCATTCAATTTCTCTAAATAGGCATTTTGTTTACTTTGAAGCTCAGCATCAATTTCAGATTGCATAATCCGGATTTCTAAGGGTTTTGACATGGTAATTCCTATAATAACAGCCATAATTATACGAGGAATTGCATTTTTAAATTCTGACCATGAAATACTCTCCTCTCCATCTCCTTTACCGGTTGATGAAATAATAAAACGGTCTAAATTAAAAATCATTAAACCCCACAATAATCCACCTAAAATTGATCCTATGATGGTCCCGATAAAAATAGTATTATCAATTGCATCACCTTTGGGAGAAAAAATCGTATAAAATGCATACCCTGCTGATAGTGCGGCAAGAACTCCAGTTGCTAACACGATACCTCCAAGACCTGCATATTTTGAATGGTCTGCTGGTGGACAATGCTTGTCCAATAATTCAACATCCGCACCTGCACAATTCCAAAGGAATTTAAGGAATTTGCGATCCCCCGGACTATCTTGAATTGAATTTGATTCTGTTGTTTGTTCAGTTACCATAGGTATTTAATTAATTTGGGTCAAGTTTTGATAAGTCAAATGGTTTTTTTACGGCTAATTCACAATTGTTTACATGTAATTTGGTAGGATTATTTCCTATTCCTTTTTGCTTAATACCCAATCCTTTTAATCGAACTTGAAGTAATTTTTTAGGCATTATCGCTAATTTATTAGGAAAATCGATGATAAATTCTGGTCGTGACTCATTATTTTCTAATAATCGAACTTGCTTTATTTTAAATGGCGACCTCTGAATATTCCAAATCCAATTGTTCCAAAGTTTTTCTTGCGGAAATACTAGTTCATATTGGGAAGATTGTGAATTGTAAGACGGAAAACGAAAGAAAATAAATGGAAATGCAATAATGCAAAATTTAGATTTGCATGAAACAAAAACTAATTTCATTCCTCCAAAGATTTTTTTGTTAAAATTATGAAATACTGAAAAATTAAAAAAAAGGCTTCCCCCCTATCCAAAGGAAAAATATCTAAGTTTTAATTTAGAAATTTATAAAATATTTTGGGTCTATGTTGAATAGAGTGGGTAAAGATAATAAATAGTATCTTTGCTTC
>JAFEIL010000355.1 GCA_017495105.1 Emticicia sp.
TACAAATAAATCTGCAAATAAAAAAGAGACTGCCCTTTTGAGACAGCCTCTTCTTCTTCCATAAAAACAAAATGTTGATTTTTTCAAAAAAATTTTGACTTCGGTGTTGCGTTTTATTATGTGAGTTTTTAATATATTGGGTTCATTATCAAGGTCTTAGGTCTTGTGAGAATCTGGCTTCTTATTACCTCATCACGCCTCCAACGAGAATCATTAATAGTTTAGTAATATTTATGGGTATCAAGGCTGATACTAGAAAGTTTACTGTAAAAAAGAATATTATATCTATTTTATCAGGTTAATAAACTTGATAAAGGGTTGGATTTACCAACCCTTTTATTTTAAATCTTACTCTTCTTCAGCTCCAAATTGTCCACCAGAACTGATGTTACTTCCAAAGAAAAGAGCATTTAAGAAAAGTTTGTTCGTTCCAAACCAAGTGCCTCTAAAATTTGGGTCGTCAGAAAACAATATTGCTCGACCACTGCCTTCGTAACTAATATTGATTGCAGCCGAATTTGAGATTCGTTTCAAAGATTCTTGATGTACATAACCAGTAATTCTCGGATTTTGGGTATAAACCAAAACCGAATTTGCGGCTCCAGTACTTCGTTCCAAAACCGTGTTATTGTTTCTATAAATTGCAATTTTTTTGCTGGTATAACCAAAACCAATTGGACTCGTAATATCAAGTTCGGCTTCAAAGACTGCACCGCCCGTTTGTTTTGAACCTTCTGATGCTTGAAAATCTTCGTAGTTGATACGAACCTTATTGCGACTGCTATCAGGTCTAGCTTCACGAAGTTTTTCTTTCATAATTTCTTGCTTAATTACCCACTCTGTGCCACCTTTTTGGGTAATTAAAGTTCCTCCGTTAGCTACCCACGCTTTGAGTTTTTGAGTAGCAGCTTTATCAAGTGCCGCATAGTTACCTCCAACCAGCACAATTGTATTATAACGATTGATATTCAAACGAGCAAAATTATAAACTTCTACTTTTGTAATTGGCATATCGATTTTTGTATCCAATAAATGCCAAACTTCACCGGCTTCTGATGCTGTAACGCCACCACCTACAAGCATCATAGCCTGTGGTTTCTTGACTGTCTGAAAACTATTGCTTCCTAAATCAATTCCAGATGTACTAAATCCTGTTGAAACTGGCTCAACCGTAACGCCAGTATTTTGTGAGATTTGTTTCAATTTCTGATATAACTCTTCCGAATTTAGTTGCTGTTTTTGTACTGAAACCAACAAAGTTCCATGACCGTATTCTTTTCCTCCTATACTAAATTTCTTGAAAGATGTTTTTGTAAGTATTTGATTATTAAGTAATTGGTTGAGGGCTTTTGGAGCGTAGTAATCTGTCCAATCAATCAGATATGCATATTCACTTTTGGTGAGTGGGGCAGGAGTAGGCTTTAAATCTGATTTGGTGATACGTTCACCTTTTTGAAAAGAACCTTTTAACTCAGCATGTGGAAGTCCATAAGCCAAAGCTAAGTTCCAAGCCGATGCATCGTAAAACAAGCTATCGGCAAAAGTTGTAGGTCGGTCAAAAATCGAACGAACCATCAAAAACTGAGGCTGTGCCGAAGGAATCACAACCGCTTTTCCTTTTTTAAAGGTTGAGCCATTTTCTGTAACATCACTAGTTAAATGATAAAATTCGATATTATGTTGAAGCAATAAATCCCAAAAGGCACGATTTCTACTTTGGTCATTTGCATCACCAATTATGTAAGCTTTAGTTGCAAATTTTTGTCCTTGAGCAATCGTTTCCGAAAAGAAATTACGCTGATGCTTCAAAAGATTTTCTTTTTCAACCAAAGAAGCACGAACGGTGGCCAAAGCATTGACAAGCTGATTTCTGACCGTAAAACCAAAGGTTAAATCACCGTTTTGGCTTTCTTGCACGTGTCCACGAGAACTTGCTTGCTCAAACAAAAGTCCCAAACCACCTTCCATATCAGGATAGCTCGACCCATAGCCAGGGTAAAAATTATCAAACGATTCTTTGGTATAATACAAAGACCCGATTTCATTCATGGCTTGCTCAAAATACTTGGCAAATTTGCTGTTTAAATCCCTATAAACTGATTTTGGTACAAGTGGATTTTCTGCATTTTCTTTCGTTGGTTCAAAGAAGTGCGATGCATTTGTACCCATTTCGTGAAAATCAGTCACAACATTAGGCAACCATTGATGATAAAATGCCAAGCGATTTCGACTTTCAACGTTTACCGCCAAATACCAATCACGGTTTAAGTCAAACCAATAATGATTTGTGCGTCCACCCGGCCAAACTTCGTTGTGTTCACGGTCGTTAGCATCTGCCACCATTGGCTCGCCTTTGTGCATATTTGCCCAGTGTGTGTGGCGGTCTCGACCGTCAGGGTTTATGACAGGTTCCATCAAAATCACTGCATCTTTGAGCCAGCCAATTGCTTCAGGGTCTTCGGTAGCAGTCAAATAGTAAGCGGTCAGAATTGAAGCCTCACCACCCGAAGGTTCATTGCCGTGTACATTATAGCCCAACCAAATAATGGCGGGAGCTTTTTTTGTATCAGGCATTGGTTTGCCTGGGTCAGTGATTGTTAAATGTTCTTTTCTGATTTCTTCCAAACGTTTAATGTTTTCGGGAGTAGAAATAGTAACGATTATTTGCTCACGATGCTCATTTGTTTCTCCAATTTTCTGAACTGTTACTCGGTCAGATACTCGGTCGAGTTCACGCATATACTCAACCAATTTGTCGTGGCGAGTGTGATGCGAACCAATGCCATAACCCAAAAATTGCTCGGGAGTTGGAATAGCAGGATTTAATTGTTTTTTTGGAAAAAAATAATCCTTTTGGGCAAAAGAAATGGCAGAAATGCCGAGGGAGAAAACAAACGTTAGAAGTTTCTTCATGGTGATTTTAGGGTTTAGTTTGAGATAAATAAAGTTAAGAAAAAGGCTGATATTTTGATGGTCTTTTATGAAATTTTGGTGCTTATTCATACATTTTTTTCAATAATCTATATTTTTCTGGTTTAGAGCCAGTTCGTTCTATTATTCCCCTTGCCTCTAAATCAAGTTTTACTATTTCGCCGTACCATTGGATTCCACCCTCAAAAGTATCTTTCAGATTTTCATAGATAGCTTCCATCAGTTCGGTATGAGTTGGCTCTTTTATGCTTAAAATAAATAGAATATTCTCTTTTATAAACAAATACTTTTCCAAGGCAATACGTTTATTAATCTTTCCAGCTTTTGGATGAAGCGTTTGAATTTGTTCACTTTTCATGTTAAAAAAATAAATTCATCAATTTTTACAAATTTCATTTATTCCTTCAAAACATAAATAGCATCTAAATTTCTGCCAAAACCATCATAATCAAGTCCATATCCAACCACAAATTTATTTTCAATCTCGAAACCAACGTAATCGAGTTTTAGAGGAACTTTCAAGGCTTCGGGTTTGAAAAGCATTGTCATGATTTTTATTGAAGCGGGTTTTTGCGACGCCAACTGTCCCAAAATTTCTTTCATTGTCATTCCCGTATCTACAATATCCTCGACGATTATAATATTACGATTCTGAATTTCTTCTTTTAAACCCAAGATATGCTTTACTTTGCCCGTAGATTCGGTATTTTGGTATGACGAAACTCTTATAAAAGTAATTTCACACTCAATTTCAATAGATTTGAAAAGGTCGGCCAAAAACATAAATGAACCATTCAAAACTCCAATCAATAATGGATTTTTTCCTGCATAATCTTTGTTTATTTCTTGAGCAAGTATTTTTATCCGTTCTTGGAGTGTTGCAGATGCGATGAAAGGTACGAACGATTTATCTCTGACTTGTTTCATTTCGGTGATAATTTTATTAGGATGCAATTTAAGAAAATGATTTGACTTTTTTGAAGGGCCGAAGGAAGTCTTCGCAGGGCGACATTCGCTCTGAGGGGGACGCCCAGTCCAAAGACTTCCTTTTGAAAATTATAAAATAATTTTAAGAAAATTTTAAGTTTATATAATTTGGAAACCAAACAGGCGTTAATGTTGCATAAAAGCTATTTCTATGAATATCGTAAAAAGAATGTTATTGAATTTAAGTATTAAAAGTTTGTTCGTGCTGATGTTGTTGAGCCAAGTTGCAGAGGCTCAATTTTCATGGTTTGGTGGAAGTACAAAAAAGAAACAACACGAAGTTTTGTTGGCTAATCGAGCAATTCAGATTGAAGCTACGCAGGCTATCAATAATATGTATAATTTTAAGTATGATGCCGCCGAGCGTGATTTTAAATGGTTAACTGTTAAATACCCCGAGCATCCGATTGGCTTTTTCCTGCTTGGACTAAACGAATGGTGGAAAATCGTTCCCGATACCAAAGACGAATCGCACGATGATAAATTTATTGCAAACATGGACAGAGCCATTGATTTAGCCGACGAAATGCTTGACGATGATGATGGCGATAAAGAAGCAGCCTTTTTTCAAGCAGCTGCTTACGCTTTCAAAGGGCGTTTGCACTCAGAGCGAGGAAGTTGGATAAAAGCAGCGTGGGATGGAAAACAAGCTATGAAATATTTGGACAAATGTCGTGGTTTTGGCGATTTTAGCCCCGAATTAGCCATTGGTGATGGGTTGTATAACTATTATTCAAAATGGATACCAGAAAATTACCCATCGCTCAAACCGATGTTGATTTTCTTTCATAAAGGCGTTAAAGCACAGGGAATTAAGCAGTTAGAATATGTGGCATCCAATGCTTTTTATACTCGAATGGAAGCAAAGTATTTTTTAATGCAAATCTATTCGATGGAAAACCAGCACCAAAAAGCCTACTTTGAGGCTGTTCAGATGCACGCTATGTATCCTGATAATTCGTTTTTTCATCGCTATGCGGCTCGTACGGCTTTTATGCTTGGAAAATCTGAGGAAGCAGAAAAACTGGCCGAAGAATTATTAGCCAATGTCAATCTGGCTAAATATGGTTATGAAAGCACTGCAGGGCGTTATGCGGCCTATATTTTGGGTTATATCAATTATAACTATAAACGCGATTTGCCCAAAGCCAAAGAATATTATCAAAAAACCATTGATTTTGCCTTGCAAAATGACTCAAAAGATTCGGGATATTTTATTGGAGCAAACCTTACATTGGGTAAAATTGCTAGTGCTGAGAAAGATTATGTAAAAGCATTACAATATTTCAATATTGTAACAAAGAATAGCGATAAAAAACTTGAAACCTATAAAGAAGCTAAGAAACTTGTTGAAGATACAAAAAAGTTGATGAAGGCCGATAAGAAAAAGAAATAATAAGTTTCTGTAGATAAAACTACATTTGAGCGTATTTTTGAGGAAATTTTCCAGAAATATGCTCAAAAAAGTTTTTAAAATAACGCTATTTATTTATTCAATATTGGCCTTTCCGATTGGAGAGGGTTGGGTGAGTTTTCTTCAAGCACAAACCATCATTCGTGGGCCGTATTTACAGCAATTAGGTCAGAATGGTGTCATTATTCGCTGGCGAACCAATGTGCCGACGAGTAGTAAAATTATTTT
Source organism: Emticicia sp. (assembly GCA_017495105.1). Lineage (GTDB taxonomy): Bacteria > Bacteroidota > Bacteroidia > Cytophagales > Spirosomataceae > Emticicia. The sequence continues at coordinate 5,561 of JAFEIL010000355.1, forward strand.
CATTAGTGAGGAGGATGATAAAAAAGGAATTCAGATATCAGATTTTGTTGGAAATCCAGCTCTTGCAATAGACCATATCATTCAGTTATCTGGATTAAAACTAAATACAAAATACTTTTACTCTGTTGCAACTAACGACAAAACTTTATCGATAAGTAAAGACTATTATTTTATCACAGCTCCATCTTCAACTGACAATCGTCCAATAAATATTTGGGCAATGGGAGATTTTGGTGATGATTCTAAGGGAACGTATATAAAAAATCAAACGGCTGTAAAAGAGCAATATCTCAAAAATAAATCAAACCATACCGATTTATGGCTTTGGTTAGGCGATAATGCTTATTGTTGCGGAACCGATATTGAGTATCAACGTCAAGTTTTTGATTTTTATGGAAGTAAAATTCTTGGAAATACTCCTTTTTTTCCAGTACCTGGCAACCACGAATATTATGAAACTGCAACTGCTCAAATCGATAAGAAAATTAATTATTTTAATATAATTAGTGTCCCAACCGAAGGAGAAATGGGTGGTTTGGCTTCGAGAACTAAAGAATATTACTCTTATAATTTTGGAAATATTCACTTCGTTGCCCTCGATTCTTATGGTTTAGATGAAGGTAAATATAGATTAAATGACTCTCAAAGTCGACAATACAAATGGCTTATCAGTGATTTGGAAGCGAATAAAGGCAAGTCTCTATGGACTATTATTACTTTTCATCACCCGCCCTATACAAAGCGTTCGCATGATTCTGATAGGGAAGCTGATTTAGTAGCTATCAGGGAAGGATTAGTCCCGATTTTTGATAAGTATAAGGTAGATCTAGTATTGAATGGACATAGCCATTCATACGAACGTTCACATCTAATGAAAGACCATATCGGAAAATCTTTCACTTTCAACGATTACATACATCCAACCCAATGGGCCAATGGTAAATATGAAAAAAAGGCTGACTCTCGACCGTATATCAATAAAGATGAAGGTACAATTTACTGCGTAGTGGGTTCGGCTGGTCGCCTCGATTGGAATGGTGAGCCAATTCCGCATCCAAGTTCTGTATATTCTAATATTTCGATTGGTGGTTCGCTGCTTTTTACCATCAATGACAACCGTCTTGATGCCCGTTGGTTAGCCACCGATGGCGTGATTCGTGATAATTTTACAGTTTTTAAAAATGTTAATAAAACTGAGAAAAAAACCGTTGAATATGGCCAAAATATACGTCTGACTTCCTCTTGGAAAGGCTCACATTTGTGGTCAAATGGGGTTAATAATAAAGATTTTATTGAGTTTTCTCCTCGAAAAGATACGCTTATTTCTGTGGTAGATTCTTTGGGATTTCTAAAAGACAATTTTCAAATTTCGGTTTTACCTCAGCCGACTGTTTTAACCGAATTTCCAGAAAATTCACAACTATGTATCAAAAACAATGTAAATGTGTCATTTTTAGTAAAAAATACGCAAATGGATAAATGGGAATATCAACTCGAAGTTTCCGATGCCAATGGTTCATTTACAAAACCTTTGATTCTAGGAAAATCAAATAAAAGCCCGTTTCAGATAGTTTTGTCAGATACTTTGCCAGAAGGGAAAAGTTATCGCTTTAGAGTAAGAGCTAATGTAGATTATTTCGAGGAAATTCCAAGTAAAAGTTTTTCAATCAGCATGCCAGCCTCAGTAGGTTTTGTAGGTAATAAAGTTGTGCCATTTGATACTACACTAACCCTAAATTTAAGATTTGCAGGAACTTCGCCATTTACTTATAAAATTACTACTTTACCACAATCAACTACTTCAGTAAAAGAAATTAGCTTAAAGGTAAAACAAATTGTAGCCACTAATTATACCATCGAAAAAGTGAGTAATCAATGTGGAGTTGGTCTGATTTTACCAGAAAATATTGTGAGTGTGTTAGCACCTTTGGGCAATGAAGGAGCCTCTGAAAAAATTAGTATTTTCCCAAATCCAACTTCTGATGAAATCACGATTAAAAATCATACTGCTAGACCAATTATTGGAACGCTAACTGTCAAAGATGCAAGGGGAAGACAAGTTTTACAAAAGAATATATCATTTAATCAAATAGAGAAAGTTTCATTAAACGATTTGAATTCAGGTATATACGTTATCAATATTAAATCATCTACCTTGATATTCAGTAAGAAAATCTTTAAAAATTGATTTATAAACTCACAAAAAAGCTCTAAAATCATTTGTTTTAGAGCTTTTTTGTGTTGTATTTAAAGTTTCTTTGGACTACCAACTGATAATCTGTAGACTAGCAAAATTTCTATCAAGGTACTGGTAAAACCTGCGTATCTTTGAAAGTAGAAAGGATCACCATTGTCTGGGTGCTTGCTACCTCTTCAATCTCATTAATGGTTTCCATGATAAGTTTTTGATAAGAATTTATATCTTTTGCAATAACTTTAAGTAAAAAATCGCATGAACCAGTTACGTGATGGCATTCGATGATTTCTGGTACTGTAGAAATTTTTTCGACAAAAGCTTCACTTACTGCTTTTCTATGTCCGGCAAGTGAAACTTGCACAAATGTCATAACTCCAAGACCAACTTTTTCTCTATCTATTTGAGCATGGTAACTTTTAATTATACCCGAAGTTTCTAGTTTTTTTACCCTTTCGAGGGTAGGTGCAGGAGATAAACCGATTTCTTTTGAAAGTTGAGCGTTGGTAATTTTACCATTACTTTGAAGTATTTCCAGAAGGCTGTGGTCTATCTGGTCAAGTTTGTTAATACTCATTTGGAGTAATTGTTTTATTAGAAGTGCAATATATTATTTGGCACAAAGTTACTGCTTTTTTGAATTAATCAATTATAAATTCTGAAAAAATCACAAAAAAGAAATCTTATTTTGGAAAAGCCAACGAAAACAGAAGTTAGGTTTATTATCGTTTTGAAACTTTATTAAATGAAATACTTCGCTGACGACTACATTTATGTCTAAAATCAGCTATTGCCGATTTGGCCAAATGTTTTGTATTTCGTCCTTGAACACGCTCTCTCCACATTCGCCAAGAGGAAGGTTTCATTTCTCTACGCATCAATTCTATTACCTCTTGTTCTTTCAAACCAAATTGAATTTCAATCGCATCAAATGGTGTTCGGTCTTCCCAAGCCATTTCTACAATTCTATCTTTATCAATGTCGATTAAGGCTTTATATTTTTCTTTTGAATTCATAAAAATCATTCTTATTTTCAATGC
>JAFEIL010000324.1 GCA_017495105.1 Emticicia sp.
ATTAAAAATTTTTTAGTCATTTTTGATTCGTTTTGAAGAAAGCCAACATTTTTTCATTCATCTCTTTTGCAGTTGTTGCATATTTTTTATCTTTCACTACGTTCACCTTTTCTAATGGGTCTTTTTCGTAGTCATACAATTCGCTGGCATAGACTTTTTTAGAAGAATAGGGTTCATTACTGGTAAAGTCACTCATCCAAAGCACATATCGATATTTTTCGGTTCGCATAGCATAGCCCATCAATTTATTATTGGCGTAACCCAAACTTTTCTGTTCCTCTTTTTTCAATTTTCTAGGATATTGACTTATGGAAAAGTCTTTTACCTTCGCTTTGTTATTGACCATAATGGGCTTTAAACTTTTACCATCTAAAAAAGTAGGAATGGGCGTACCTGCCAAATCACAAATCGTCGGAAAAATGTCTAAATGTTCAGTCTGAGAACTTGATTTTCCTGATTTTATTCCCGGTGCGGCAATAATGAGTGGAGCTCTCGTTGCTTGTTCAAAATTGGTATGTTTTTCCCATAAATCATGGTCGCCCAAATGCCAACCATGGTCGCCCCAAAGTACAATAACCGTATTGTTTAATGTACCTAATGAATCAAGCGTATTTAAGAGGATTCCTACTTGGGCATCCATATAAGAAACCGCAGCATAGTATCCATGAATCAATTCTCGTTGCTTTTCTTCTTTAAGATTTACATGAAGTCCCCCCTCTTCATTATAAGTAGCAAAGGCGGGAATATCTGTATAATTTCTTAATTCTCCCGAACGGTGATAAGCCATTTCAACGCCATTCTTTGAATGCTCTTGAAAAGTCGCCAAAGGCATATCGGCATCTTTGTACAAATCCCAATATTTTTTAGGTGCTACAAAAGGTAAATGAGGCTTATGAAACCCAACCGCCATAAAGTAAGGTTGGGTGTTTTTTGAAAACTTTATCAATTGTTGTTTTGCCAATAGAGCATCTACGCCATCGGTATAGGCATGATCTGGTACGTCCAAATTTTCAAACGAAGGGCCTTTTCTACTCGTTGGATTTTCATCGTCACCGTCATCAACTTTAGCTTTTTGAACTTTTTTATCGAAGAATGCCTTCATTTCAGCCTTTTGGTATTGGCCGTTGGCTGGTTTACCCAAACCATTGGCATAGTCATTATCCTGTTCCAAAAGATAGGGAACACTCCAAGAAACTGGATCTACTTTTTTAATGGCACTTGAAGGGTGGAAAATTTTTCCAACTCCGGAGGTAGCATAACCTTGCGTAATGAGATATTGAGGAAGTGTAATAATATCGGGGTTTATGTCCCTCATTTGGGTTTTTAAGTCCCAAATCTTGGTATAATCGGGTCTTTTACCTGTCATTAAGCTTGCACGGGTAGGTCCACAAACCGCTTGTTGGCAATAATTATTCATAAAAACAGTTCCCATTTTTGCCAAACGGTCAATATTAGGTGTCTTTATTTGCGTATTTCCATAACAACTCAATACGGGTTTTAAATCATCTACTGCAATAAACAGGACGTTGGGCTTGCTCTTTTGTTGGGCAAAAATGCTTGTTCCCAATAAAATTAGGAACAAGCTAAGTAATGATACTTTTTTCATTGTAATTGATTAGTAACCAGCGTTTTGAGGGATTACAATTTGCGTATTATTATCAATTTCTCTTTGTGGAATAGGTAATAATAAACGATTAGGATTTGCATTAGTTTGCAAATCTATCACAGATAGCCTAGGTGCTGAATAGGTGTTGTAATGACTTGGATACATTAGTGCAAAGTGGTCTTGCAATGTTTTTTCTGCCTTGATTGTTGTAAATGTTGTATTGAATCTCAACAAATCGAACAGTCGTTGGTTTTCAAAAGCAAATTCAAGTCTTCTTTCGTCCGCTAATGCCTTTTCAAACAATGCTACTGTATTAACTTGTGTCGCCGTTAAATCAGTCACTGCAGCACGTTTACGAACTTGGTTAATGAGTGTTAAACTTGCAGGTATATTTCCTTGTGCTTCAGCCAACATTAACAATACATCAGCATAACGAATGACAGGCCAATCACTTTCAGAATCTTTGGCGACAACCATCACAGAAATATGTTTTTTTGGATAAAATTTTGCAGCAGTCCCTGTTCCATATACGCCAATATTTACCGCTTTTCTTACATCAGTTGTTATATATAGGTTATTAACTTCAGAGGTTGGGTAATTATAACCACTGCCATCCCCATTAGCTACTGCAGCACCGCTATTAAGAGGTGCAAAAAGGTTAGAAAATTGAGAACCTAAACCCAAACCACCAGCTTTGTAACGAACCGAGAAAAGAATTTCAGAACTCATTTCTGTCGCAGTCGAGAAGATATTTGCATAAGAAGCAAGTAAACTATAACCACTATTGGCAATAATATCTTGCAGTAAAGTAGCCGCTTCAGCTTTTCTATTGAGTGTAAGATAAACCTTTGCCAATAATGCCTTTGCAGACCAAGCATTTGCTCGTCCTAAATCAACGGCTGGGATAGACGCAAATTTCACCGTGTTACCGTTGGCTGCTGCATTCTGTAAATCAGCCACAATCAGTTTGTAAATCTCCTCTTTTGAAACCCGATTGATATCTTTTGCCTCCTGTGGTGTAACAGGCTCGTGTGCCAAAAACACACCTCCATACAACCTCACCAAATTAAAATAATGATACGCTCTGATAAATGAAGCTTCTGCAGAGAGTTTTTTACGATTGGCCTCATCAATTGATATTTTGATTTCACCAAAAGTCAATGCCCCTGAACCTGGGTTATAATTTGCCCCTAATGCATCTAGTACAAGGTTGGTATTACGAATATTATAGTAAACTGACAGCCAATAATTATAATTGCCAGCATGTGAAGTACTTGGATATAACATGTCCAATTCACTCAAATCACGGTTTACTTGTGAACTACTACCAGTTGCCCCCATGACAGAATTGTCACTTCGTAGCTCGGTAAGCGTCCATTCTTCGACCAAGGTTTTTTGCATACCACTATAACAGCCTGTCAAGGCACTACTCACCTCTGCCTGATTTGAGTAAAACGTACTGGCATTTAGGTTTGATTGCGGGTATAAGTCAATGATATTATTACAACTGCTTAAACCCACAAACGTAAAAAGGATAATATATTTGATTGATTTCATTGAAAAGTCGATTTAAAATTAAAAGTTAACGTCAATACCAAAAATAAAAGTTTTAGGAATTGGAAAACTACCTCGTTGGTATCCATCAACCAACGACGAGCCATAAGCACCATTCGTAAAGCGTCCTTCGGGATTCAAGCCTCGGTATCCCTTTGCAGTATGAAAATAAAGGTTTTGCCCAGAAAAATAGACTCTCAACGACTTTAATTTTGCTAAACTTGCAAATTTGGATGGTAGTTTATAGCCTACATTTATATCTCTAAGTGTAAAATAAGATGCGTCTTCCACTACATAATCTGTCAGAAGCCAATTAAAACCGTTTGTATTATATGGCGTTTTTCCATCTCCAGGAAACATTGGGCTTAACCAACGATTGGTATTGTAAACTCTGTTTTTCTGTTTTGCCTCATTATAGTTTGGGTCTCCATTGATAAGTGAACCACCTTGTACACCTTGCAATGAAAAGCTAATATCAAATGCTTTATAATTAAAGTTGTTTGTTATTCCCCAAGTAAAATCAGGATATGGATTCCCAATAACAGTTCGGTCATTATTGTCAATGATTTTATCACCATTTATATCCACCAATTTGAGTCCTCCAGGAACAAAATAGTTCGTCAAACTACTCTTTACACCATCGGCTTTGGCTTTATCTACATCGGCTTGTGAAAGCCATACACCATCAGTTTTATATCCAAAAAATTGAATCAAAGGGTCCCCTACTTTATTCTGATATACTTCTGTACGTTCTCCTTGATTCAGCAAATAAGCTTCATTTCCTAATTCTAAAATCTTGTTTTTAGTATGCGAAAAATTAGCCGAAGTTGTCCATTTAAAGTCCTTGGTAGAAATATTTCTTGTCGTTAATTCAACTTCTATTCCTTTGTTTTGTAAACTTCCAATATTATTCCAAAAAAGAGGAACGCCAATAAATGCCATTGATGATTGTTGAAGCAACAACTTATTTGTTTTCGATTGGTAAACATCTACAGACAATTCTATTTTGTTTTTAAGAATTCCCAAATCTATTCCTAAGTTAGTTTGAAAGGTACTTTCCCAAGTAATATTCTTATTGGCTACAATTGTTGGCGAAGTTGATTGCCCTGCAACCAAGTTTCCACTGCCCGTACCTAATGGATAATTAGCTGAATACATTAAATCAACAAAACCAAAATCAAGAATTCTGTTATTACCAGATATTCCATAGCTTGCTCTTACCTTTAATTTATCTAACCATGTAATGTTTTTCATAAACTTTTCCTCAGTTGCTACCCAACCAACTGAAACCGACGGGAATGTTCCCCATTTATTACCCGGTCCAAAATAAGAACTACCATCTGCACGAAAGCTTGCCGAAACTAAATACTTATCATTAAACTCGTAATTTACTCTGCCCAAATATGATAATAAACCAATTTGATTGATTGTACTTGTAGTTCCTGCTTTGTCAATTTGTGAAGCATTATTGATGGTTCTAATCTCATCACTTGGGTAGTCCAAGCCTGTTACTGTACTTCTGCTCACTTTTGTAGTTTGGGCAGTATAACCAAGTAATGCATTGATTGAATGCTTTCCAAAGGTTTTGACATAATTTAGCGTATTTTCTGAGAGTAAGTCAACTAAGGAGTTGTTTGTATAAACGCCCTTACTCACTATACCATCACCCTGTGCGTTACGATTTGCCCAGTTTAAACCTGCCGAATTATTGACATAAATACTTGCCATAGTTTTAAAATCTAAGCCCTTCGCCAAATTAAAGGTAAGATTTCCTGAACTCTGTAAACGGTATTCATTCGTATTTATGTCTTGGTTTAGTACTGAAGATTTTGGATTATTTTGTGACGAACCTGTTTGTGGTCCAGTTGGGCCAGTTGATGTCCAAGTTGAGCCATCAGGCATTAAACCAGAGTAAACTTGATTACTAAAATGTCTTGGATGTGCAAAATCTCCTGCTTGAATGTTTGCCCACTGAGGAACATTTCTTACCCACGCAGCTGATTGTTCGTTATGATAAACAGGAAGAGAACTCGGAAAACGCATAAAATTTGTAAAGTTTTCAGACGGTGTTTCTCTTGTAGAATATGATGGATTAAGGTTTAATGATAATTTAACTCTTTTGGTTAAATCCACATCAACTTTTGCTCGGATATTTAATTTTTCATAATTACTTTTAAACATCATTCCTTCATCAGACTGATATCCACCGGAAATAAAATACCTCACTTCCTTTTTTCCTCCAGAAGCACTTAACAAAATATTTTGGAATTTACCAGACCTTAAGGATTCACTTTGATAATCAGCACCTTTTCCTCCTAACAAGGTTTGTTCGATGATGTAAGCTGCTCTGTCATTATCGCCTGCAGTATTTGCTATAGTTCGGGCTGGAGCACTGGGGTCAGTTGCTTTTAAAGCTGCTTCTTGAAACAGTAATTCAACATACTCAGTTGCTGACATAATATCATATCTCTTGTAGGGCGTTTTTTGACCAATCGAATATTTGAAAGAATAAGTTGGTTTATCAGATTTTCCGCTTTTAGTAGTTATTAAAATTACACCACTTGCTCCACGCGAGCCATAAATGGCAGCTGAAGCAGCATCTTTTAAAACTTCCACAGATTCAACATCAGCCATGTTAACAAAAGCAAGTCCATCTGGCACAGGCTGTCCATCAACAACAACTAATGGTGTTGCACCTGCATTAACTGAACTTATACCTCTGATTGTAATTTTTGGTGCTGCACCAGCCTCTGAAGATATATTTTGAATCTGAACACCTGCTATTTTTCCTTGTAAAGCTTGGTCAAGTCTGGTTACAGGTGCTTCATCTAATCGTTCGTTTTTGTATTTTGATACAGCTCCTGTTAAACTAGTTTTCTTTTGAGTACCATATCCAACGACTATAACTTCGTCCAATGCTTTATTGTCCGAACTAAGTGAAACATCTATCTTGTTTTTGTTTCCAACAAGCACCTCTTGGCTTTCATAACCTACGAAGCTAAAAACCAAAGTTGTTTTTTCATCAATCGACTTAATCGAATATTCTCCTGCCCCATCTGTTGTAGTTCCACGAGTTGTACCTTTTATAGTAACACTAACACCTGGTAAACCATCCCCACTCGAAGCATCCGTTACCTTTCCCTTTACATTTTTTTCAATGACTGAATATTCAGTTTTATTACCAATATTTGACATATTGATATTTGCCACGAGCGATTTTTCAGTAGATTCGATTGGTGTAGTACTTTCCACATTATTTTCTTGAAATCGCTCATTCGATACACCTACTTTGATGCTCTTATCTGCAAAAACTGTATAAGAAGTACGGTTTATTTTTTTGTATTTTAAACCTACAGGCCGTAATACATTTTCAAGATTTTGCTCAAGACTTAAATCCGTATTGACCAATCTACTGCTGATTGTAATTCCCTGTACGGTTTTAAGCTCGAATAAAATGTCTGCTCGATAATGATTTTTAAGTTCATTTAATACATCGTTCAATAAACGAATTGCTTCATACTTTGATTTCTCCGATGGCCTGGTTTGCGTTGCCATAGCAAACATTTGCGAATGGCTCGGTAAACCCGAAATTAATAGAATAACCATAAGCCTCCACGAAGAAGCTTTTAGTAAACGTTTTATCATTTTGGTAAGGGTTAAATATAAAATAGTAAATTATTTTTCTGAAAGTTGTACTTTGTCCTCTTGTCTAATTACATTGATATCTAAGAGTTCGGAAATGGTGTATAAAAGTTCATCTACATTTTCTGCACGGAACGACCCCATTATTTTTCGTTCAGCCAATTCTCTGTTATTTATTGTAACTTTTAAACCATAAGTTTCCTCTAACATTTGAGCTACATCCGAAAGTTGTGTTTCCTCAAAAACGAAACGCTTTTCTTTCCACAATGAAAAATTGGATGGTTGTATGACTGGTTTTAATAGAGCTTGATTATACTTATTAAAAGTAACAAGTTCACCCGGTTTCATTATTAATCGTTTAGCAATTTTGCCTTCTTTATAATTTACCAAAACTTTACCTTTCTTTAAAACAATATTTGCACCTCTTGGACGTGCAAAAACAGAAAACTCTGTACCTAATACTACCACTTCAAAGTTTTTGTCCGTTTTTACAATAAATTTTTGATTTGTTGAAGAATGTGTTACGGAAAAATCTGCTTCTCCAGTTAAATAAACCTCTCTCTTAGAATCTCCAAATCCCCAGCGTGGAACTTTAAATGATGAATTGGCATTGAGTGTAACTTGTGTACCATCTATCAATACAAATGACTTCACTTCTCCATATGCTGTTCTATATGTTGTATAAATGATTGAATCTTGGAATAACCATAATCCTATTGATAAAAATAATAATATTGATGCGGCTATTGACCATTTTACAATTATAGATTTTCTACCTAATATTTTCGAAGGTTGTCTGACTATTGGAGCCTCAGAGTTAAGGTTTAAAAAGTTTTTAAACCGTTCAGTTAAAACTTGGCTATCGGGAGAATATTCAAAGTTGCTATTTTCCCATTCTTCCAACCATTTATAGTATAATTCTTCGTTTGAAGTATTTTGTAACCAATTATCTATCTGTTTTCGCTGTAAAGGTGTGGTCTTATTTGCGAAATTATCTAATATCAACTCTTTTGTAATATCAGTATTCATATTTATTTCTTTTTTAGCAAAACGTTTTTTTTAAAAAAAAACCTAAGTTTTTATTAATTGAATAATAAAAATATAATCGCTCCTACTGAGAAACTAAGGTAGTCTTTCATGCCATTTTTTAGAATTGTTAAACCCTTGGTTAGATGAGCTTCAACAGTTTTTATAGAAATTTCTAATTCATTGGCAATTTCTTGGTGCTTTTTACCTTCAAATCTACTCATCAAAAATATTTTTCGACATTGTGGTGGTAACGACTCTACAAGTTCTTTCACTCTATTATATGATTCTTCAAATTGAGTAATATTATCAGGTCGAAGGCTATCAGAACTTACATTTTGATCTGTATTCTCAAGGCTATCTAAACCCTTAAACTCTGACCTTAAATAGGAATATGCTTCGTTTCTAACACTCCTAAAAAGATAAAACCGATACGAGGAATTAATGGAGTTAAATACCTTTTTTGTCCAAAACTTAACAAAAACATCGCTCACAATGTCTTCGGCTATTTCTCTCGAATATACATATCTCACAGCATGACTACACAAGGCACGATGGTAGCGACGAAACAACAACTCACAACCTTCTTCTGGGCTTTGGTCAAAAGCTCTCTTTATAAATATCTCATCATCTGAAAATAATGTGGTATTTACCTCAACATCTAATTTCTCATCAGAGTCTTTTAATAGGGAAAACTCTGTTTCTTGTAATAAGTTATTTGTTCTTTTAGGTAATAGTTTTTGCATTTTATATCCAAATAAATCAAACCTCTATTTTACAAGACGTAAAATCTAATAAATACCCTTAGTTAAAATATAATATTTTTAATTAAATTTTGTGTTTTTCTGTTTTAATACAAATTGATTCTTGATTATAAAACTTCCATTTTGTAGTATTTCGTGTTTATATGCCTTTGTAAGTCCTTGATTATCATATATTTATAAGATATAAATCAAGTT
>JAFEIL010000470.1 GCA_017495105.1 Emticicia sp.
ATTTATTACAAAAGGAATATTTTAATTACAATAGGCGTTTTTTAAGTTTGTAACACAAAAAAGCCTATCAATTTTTGACTGATAGGCTTTTTTGCATGATCAACAATCTTATACTGGCATTGGTGCTTTAAATTTATATGTTTCTGTTGCTTTTCCTTCGTCAATCGTTGCAGTAATGCTATGCTCTGAACCGTCGGCTACTTCAAAACTTAAAACAAATAGGGTATCTTTTCCAAAACCGTCATTTAGGATTGGTAAAGATGCACTTTTTATAACTTTGCCATCGAGACTAACAATTAATGTTCCAGATTTTGGTGGATTTATAACTGTAATGGTAGCAGAAAAAGAATACTTATTATAAAATATATTTGTCGTATTTTTTTCTACTTCCGATATAATCGGTGTCTGAATTTTAATTGATGTAATGCCTGATTGTTTTTCATCTGGCGATTTTGAACCTGTTACATTATTGCTTGGTTCATCGGTTTTGCTGCCTTTTAAGATAAAATATGTAGCAGCAATTATAGCTATGCCACCTAATCCAAAAAGAATGTTCTTTGTTGATTTTGGCATCCCTGTTTTGGCTGGTACTGGTGCTGTTTCTTTTTTCATTGTCTTTATGATAAATTGATTCTTTTCAAAGTTGAAAACTGACCTTTTAAAACTATATCAACTGTTTTACCGTTGATTTTTATTTTTATGGTTTGGTTTTGGTAATGTTCTAAGTTTTTATTCATTGCCAATACCAACCACTCGTTCAACGTTGGGTGTTTCTTTAGCCTGACAATTGGCAGTTTCTTAAACTCTGCCGATGCTGGCTTCAAATCTTCACCTGTGTAATAAGTTGCTCCATTGTCTATCGAGAAATCAACTGTTTGTGTTGCTGATGGTATAATATCGTTGTTTAAGCTCAATTCGTATAATGCCAATTGGTTATAGTCATACCCGATGGTTGTACTGATTTCCATCTGTCCAAGATTAGTGGTGTTGACAAATTGGTTTGGCTGAGAATCTTTTATATAAGTTTCTGAGAAAATATCTTTTGCGTTACCACCATGATAATCAAAACCATTGACTGCATTATGAGGGTCTGCCCAAATCAACTGACCATCACCGATAAAGTTTGACCACATTCCACGATTATAAATGTCTGACATTGGAGATGCCATTTTATAATCGGACATATAAAAAAAGTTGTTGCTTTTTTTATAGTATCGTCGAACTGTATTTATATCGCTTGTACTTTGGTTGGGCAAGGTTTCGATGTATGACCAATATAATGACACTATTTTTTGGGTTGGTGCAAGTTTTTTGAATAATTCCATCTCTTGAATAAAAGCATAGAAATTACTTTCATTGTAGGTGTGTAAATAATCTCCTGCAATACCAACGCTCATATAATCACCCATATAACCAACATCACCTGTTATTGCTGCACCTGTGCTAAGATTTACATATTGAATTTGCTTTCCATAAAAACCTGCCATGAGTTGCTGATAGCTTTGATTGTATTTTGCATTTTCGGCAGCCATTTCTGCACTACCAATGTTTTTACCAAATTTCACATCAATTGGCTTTGCATTGATATAAGAAGTAAGCAAGCAATTTGGATTAACTCTTCTAAATTCCCTAAATAAACTGGCAAGTCTATTGCAAGCAGTTTGGTTATCTAACGCTTCATACCCCCAAAGTTCAAAATCTAAAAACATACAAGCACTTACTGATCCTGCCCCAATAACTTCCTGAAAGGCATTATATAAATTACTCATTGGGGTATCGGCCAACCATTGCACCGTAGCCGCTTGATTGTTAAATCCTCCATGGGAATCTGGTGATCCAGCATTTACTGCCCATCGGTCATAATCTGTTGTGATTGTTTTATTTTGCGGAATTGCTGAATTCCCTTTTTTTGCAACAATATTGTAGCCTTTTGTCAAATATTGTTGATTTTCAAAGTTGAATGATGCATCAAGCGAACCGTAGCTCATCATGTTTTCCTTTCCTACTATTGAGGCAAAGTTTGGAAAATATGAAGGTGAACCAATACGCATATTTGATGGCCTTTTGAAGAATGTAGGCACATCAGTTGTGGTATTTCCTGCAATATGTAGTATTGTTTGCTTAGAATCCATTATTTCACCGTTTGCTCTGAAATTAGCCCCGACAATCGAAATATCTTTTCCTGCTTGGTTCCTAAAATCAATGGCTTCTATTTCGGCTTCGGTAAGCCATGCGGACGATACTTCCACTTTAAATCTACGGTATGAACCTGATATATCACCATCGCCCCAACCACGTAGGTCTAATATTATATCTATTTTCCCAGTCGATGCGTTATAATTGACTGACATTTGCGACCATGCGTTTTCGGGCTTGTAGTTTCCGCCATCTCTATAATACCACAGACTACCTTGTTCATCGACTTGATAATTGCTATCACCCGAAAGACCTTTTGTGTAGGTTTCTTTTATTTGCAATGATCCATTTGTAACTGCACATGATTGAATTGCTGTAATATCGCCACGTAAAGCAACTTGAAAGGCCGAATTTGCGGATGGATTATAATAATAACCTTTGCCTAAACGACGAAAACTTTTGTTTGAATTGTTTAAGAACGCATACTGTCCAATCGAATAATTTGGAACATATACTGTTTTATTTGTTTCGGTTACTCTTCGATTACAAGCATCGTTAAGACTACTGAACTTTGTTTGTCCGTAGCTAATAACCGATGACAAGATCCAGGCAAAAGCCAAAAATTGTTTTATTATATTTTTCATTTTTTTTATTAGTTAAATCCGTCGTTGATTATTATTCCTGTTAATGAAGAAGGTTTCTGAATATCTGATGAAAAAGTCATTGTACCGTCGGCTAATATTGTGATGGTAGTAAAATCTGTACCATAAAAATATACACCTGCTGGGTAAAGTTCGGTTCCTTGTGCGTTTGAATATGCTTTTGCACCGTTTACCATATCTGTTGCGTAAATGGTTCCGTTTCGATTGATAAATCCAGATTCTTCAAAATTCTTGTCCGTGGCATCTGCTGTGCTTGCATACTTTGTATATCCACCGTTTGAGGTATATCCATCTTGAAAAGCAAAAGATTTAAGCGTTTGACTTACTCCTGCAACTTTGATATTTGCTTTTATTTCTGCTACGTTGCCATCTCCACAAGCTCCAACTGCTTTATAAGTAAACAATACATAGTTTTGATGTATTATTTCTTGCTGAGTTGTATTAGGCAATAAACTTGAAGATACATTTAGTGTAAGTATATCAGTATCGGTGAATGTATCATTTACTGAAAGCATATTTCCGTTTTTAATCAAGATAATTCCTGATGTTATTCCGACTACTTTTCTGTTTTTTGTATCGCTACAAGAGCCTGTGATGGTAGGGGAATTGAGCGAAATACTTACATTATTAGTTCCAGTATAAATATCACCTAATGATTGATTAATAACTGCGATGCCATTTGTTGTGCCACCCGAACCACCGCCAGAACTACCACCAGCCGAACTACCACCACCCGAACCGCTACCTGATATAATAACGCCTGATTGATTAGTACCACCGGAGCCAAGAACATATTTTCTGAAAACAAAAATCAGTAGTGATATTCCAAATATCATGAGTAGTATGTCGAGTATGTCCATTTTGTTGTCTTTTTTATCTTTATTCTTCATTTTTTTTGAGTTTAATTCTTAAGAAACTGCTTTTGTTTTTTCTTGTCTTTTTGACATAAAAAATAAATAAGAAACGAAACCTACCAAAAGAAAAATACCCCCGAATACAAGACCTTTTACATTTGCATTTGCTTTGTCTTTAGCTTCAAGTCTTAGTACTTCTGCCTTTTTTACTTCAAGGGCTGCTACAAGTGCAGCACTTTTTCCTTTTTCAGATTCAAGATCTATTTCTTTCTCTAAAGTCAGAAGTTCTTGTTTTTTTATTCGTAGTTCATTGTTTGATGTCCAAACGCTTGAAACGCTTTGAGCGATACCGCCTACTGCTTGTGTAATTGCTAATCCTATTCCTGCCATTGTGTTATTTTTTATGGTTTATTTAATTTTGAAACTGCTGGTTCTTTAGTTTCCTTTTCACGATTTGTATATACATATAATCCACCTAAAAGCAATAAAGCTAAACCACTAATAACAAGAATAGTTGTGCTGTCTGTTGTCTTTTCTTCGCCAGAACTTCCTGTTACACCTGTTTGCGTTTTTCCGCCATCTAAGGCTTCTTTCAACTGCTTTTCAAATTCTTTATTTGCGGCTTCTTTTTTTTCGTCTTTTATCTCCTGGGCCGAAATAGTTGTTATGTCTTTATCGAGCAAATAGCCTGTAAAAAGTCGGTCTTTTGATCCAAACTTAAACAACCCAAATCTGTAATCTATAATATAATCTACTTCATAAAAATTACCGATTTGAATTCCAGTATATTTTCCGATAAACGTACCTTTTTCAAAGGATACTACATCGCCATTTTTGCCGTTTCGTTCTCTATTTGCACTAATGTCGGGTTTTGTAAAAACCTGTACCCCTTCGGAATTAGCATAAATAGAATCTCCTTGTGTTGTAGGTAATGTTCCCATTTTTTATTTATTGTAATTATTTTAAGTATTTATCGCTTAGTTTTTTGATTCCTATCAAAACCAATATTCCACCTACCGCAAAACCGACGATACGGTATATTTCTGTTTTTGTAAATTCTTTGTTTGTACCAAGTTTGTTGAATATGACAATATTATCAGTCTTGAATGTTTGCCACCATTCTCCTGTACGAGTAACCCAAGATTTAAAGCCTCCTTCGAGCAAACTTTTTGGTTCGGTTAGTAATCCTAAATGATCGTACTTTTCTCCAGTAATTTTAGTTGCGTGATACCAGGAAGGATAAATAAAGTTGGATACTTCAATTCCATCAATATCGTATCCTGATGCTTGGACGGGGTCGGCAATTTCTTGTATTACCTTTTCAAGCCCTTTTTGCTCAGAATATAAGTCGATTCCTATGTAACGGTTCAGAAATGGATTGACGAGCATTTCTAAAACTTCGTGACTTAGTACTTTGCTATATTTATATGTATATAATAAACGTGCATAGGGTAGGCCATTTTTTGTTAGATGATACCCATACAATGTAGCCGAATATACCTTATTCATACTTGCCAGCTGTGACGTGGCTGTACTATCAGTTGGTTCGATGTTGTTTTCAATCGTTACAAGCCAAGCACCTGCTGGAGCTTGGTTAATATTATTGAAAACCATCATCCTTGCCGATAATGGTTTGTTTTCGGTATCTAACCAATATGGTGATGCGTGTAAGTCAATTTGTTTTTGAATTGCATTACTTATCGCTTGTAGTTCTCCTAATGGAACTCTACCTGTTTGGTCAATTATGGCTACGATTGGTGTCATTTATTTTTTCTTGGTTTTGTCTTTGTCATTGTCTTTACGGATATAATATATTACTCCTGTTAGACCTCCGACTGTTAATAATCCACCAACTAAATATATCCAATTTTTTTGTATCCACGTTGGTTCCGGTTCTGGGTTTTGTGTTGTGTCGATGTTTTCAATGGCTGCTTGTTCTTCTTCTGTTGTGGCTTGATTTCCACTAATTATTCCAAAGATTCCACCTAATGCTGTAAGTATGCTACCTCCAATTCCTGCTGCTTTTCCCCAATCAAAACCTCCTGATGAAGAACCCGAATAATTATATTTCGGATTCGCTGTTGCCTTAAATGGCATAGCTGTATCGAAATAGTATTTTGTACCGTTGAAGTTCGGGCTACCATCGGTATTGAGCGAATTGATAGTTACAACTTCATTGAAAGTTATTCCGCTATCTTTTGATGTTTTTCCTGTATAAAATCCGAGTTCGTCTCCGTTAAAAACGTTATCGTAAACCGTTGCAGTTTTACGTGGGCTTGTTCTTAATTCTATACCTGTAAAGCCAGTTGCGACAAGTAAATCGCCTTTTTCTTTTCCTACTTGTGTTTTTACTCCGAGTGCCATATTATTTGCGTTTAAATAGTTTTTGAATGAATGTTTGCTTTTGCTTGACTTCTACTATGCCTGTTTCGATTGCTTTTTTCATATTTTCCTCACAATCGTTTAGTTCTGTTTTTAATCTTATGTTGCCGTTTCTAAGTGCCAAATCGACTTTTTGTATGCCGTTAATTTGACCTTTCATAATTGAACTATCAGTTTGGCAAGATGCCAAATCTCTTTTCAAGACTTGAACCGAATCAACATATTTTACTAAATTTTTATGCTGACTTGAAATTTGTTTGTTTAAGACTGTTATCGTTCTTTTGTTTTGGCAACTTTTTACAAAAAAACCACCACCACCAAAAACGGCGGCAATGATTATCGGCAAAAGTATTTTTTGAAATATTATCTTTATCATGTCAATTCGATGAATCCTATTAAATTCAGTCCTTTTGGTTGAAATACTTTATTCATTTTGCGTTTTTTTTCACAAACTATGTATCCTTCACGGCTTCCACCGTCGTTTGTATTGCCTTCGATTGTTACGAAGTTGTTTAGATCAATTACTTGCGAAACAATCCCTATATGTCCTGACCAGCCATTTCCAAATCGCCAAACTGCTAAACTGCCAATTTTTGGCGTTTCGCTTGTCATTTGGGCAATGTCAAAATTTTTCCATGTTTCCGTAGCTGATGCTGAAAATAGTTTATCAAGGATTTGTGTTAATTCGGGCATTGCTTCTTTGCAAACTAATTCACAGAAATAACTGCACCATGCTTGTTTTTTTTGCCAACCAACAGCCTTCATTTTTTTCTCGAATGAATCGCTTGTAAAACCAGAATTTAAGGGTTTTTCGGTTTGACCAATGTACGTTTTTGCTGTTTGTGCAATCTTGATGTTCGATATTATCATCTCAATCCTTTAATATAAGTTTTGCCTAATTTTTCATCCGTAAACAATGCGATTACGGCAACTACAATATCCAGCCCTTTAAATGCCCAATGAATCAGTTCCTTGGTTTCTTGGGTGACGTTTTCCAACGGAATACTATCAAACCATTGTGGGAAGAAAACTGTCAAGAATGTCAATAAAGTCAAAAGTTTGACGATATTCGGATTTGTCGGTTTATTGATATTTTGTATCATGGTTTTGTTTTTTAATTGTTCTGAAAAATATTTTTTACTCCTCAAATTACAACGTCTGCAATAGCGATGATTAGCAATTAAAACACATTTGAGTTAAGTTTGAAATAAGCATTTGGTGTTGAACCAGTATTAAAAATGCTAAAACTTCTTATTACCGTTTCGCCGTTATTTACCACTTCATTGATTTTATAATCAAGCGTATTTTGGTCTTGATACCACAGTTGTAATCTTTGTGGCATATTGGTCGAATGATTCGTTATATTGCTATATTCAATCGTATAATTTCCTTCTGCCAAATATCGGTTACAATCGTCGGGGTGATTATTACCCCTCAAAACTGAATTACAATTTGGGTTGTTGTGGCACGGATGAAATCCACCACGAGTATCTTCTACAAACATGACTACTTTTCCTTGCGAATCAGTTATTTTGTATCGGCACATACTTACTAAGTTTGTATATTCATTTTTTTGCGTAATTGAGTGCGTAGAAAATGACATCGTTTCATAACCATTGCCATTTTTTGAACCTGTTGGATAGCTTTGACCGTTGCTATTGCCATAAAAATCGAAACGAGTTGAACCGCCCGATATTTCATTTTTGATATTGTCATAGTCTGTGCCATAATTTACCCAACCTACGATTCCATAATTCGGGTCACTTGGTGAATTAGGATATTGACCAGCCACAGCACTTGCACACGTTTGTATCTCGGTTATTCGCCCTCTGATATTGACTTGAAATGCCGAATTTTGGGCTTTATGAAAATAATAACCTCGCTTCAATCGCTTGTAATTATTATTATCATTGCTCACAAAAGCATAGTCGTTATTCGTAAAATTGGCGATATAAACAGTAACTGAATTATTGTTTACGCCCGAACCGTTAGCATTTTTGGTGCAAGCATCGTTTAAGCTCGAATACTTTGTTTGTGCAATACTCGCCAAAGATACAAAAAATACCAATATTTTTAATAAGTTCTTCATTATTGAGTGATTTTCATTTTATCCACATTATACCCACGATTTCTCGCTAAATCCTTTAAATAATCTATCAATGACAAATCAATTTTTGGCGTTCGGCTCAAAATCCACAAAGAATCGGGGTCTGAACTTCCAACCAATGCCCATTGATAATTTGGGTCGATTTCCAAAACAAAATAATCGCCTTTGCCAAAAAAGAACCTTACTTTGAGCCAAGAATCATAAAAACTGCTCGCTCTTTCTGCTGTGCCTACCACTCTGTTTTTGATACCTGTGATACGTCCATAGCCTATGTTATCGACTTTTATTGAGCCATCAGGTTTCCTCGAATACTCGGCAGTTACTCTTATCATGTCTCGCTGAAACCAACTCGGAATCGTTGCTATCTGATACCAAAGCCCCAAATATCGGTTTATGTCAAAGTAATTTACTGGTGTTGTGTTTAACTTTTTCATTGTATAATTTTTTTGATTGCTCTTCTTAACCACCCTTGTTTTTTCTCGACTTTTACGGTATCAACCGAAACCAAAACCGTGTCGGGCTGAATAGATACCGTATCGGCAATTATAGTTTCAACAACTTCTACCTTTGCGTTTTTTACATCATTTACCAAAACCTCAAACGAAAC
>JAFEIL010000145.1 GCA_017495105.1 Emticicia sp.
TGGTACATTCAGTAGATAGAATGCTGGAACATTATATTCGTATAAAGTGTTTTGATTTTTACTTACACTTACGTACCGCTAAAAAAGTAAAAATGAGTAACCGAAATTTATTGAGTTTAGAGTTGACAACGCCTGCAGACGATGAAAGACCTGTGTATTTATCAGGAAATTTTTGTGAATGGAATCCCGACGTTTCAGATTTTGAAATGAAAAGAGTAAGCAAGGGAAAATACAAATTTACATTTACCCCCGAAATAGCACTTCCCGAAATAATAGAGTACAAATATACCCGTGGTGGTTGGGATTTTGTTGAATTAGATACCTACGGAAATGCACCAAGCAATCGAGTAATTGATAAATTAGCAGGAAATTATGCCGACTTTGTGCCTTATTGGAGACAAGATGGCTCTACGGCATTTATTAAAAAACTGATGCCAAAAGTGCAGGTAGTTGCCGAAAAATTCGAGATTCCACAATTGGGTAAAACACGGAAAATTTATATTATTCTCCCGCACGATTACGACCAAAATCTAGATAAAAATTACCCTGTATTGTACATGCAAGATGCCCAAAACCTTTTTGGCAAAGGCTCAAGCTACGGCAACTGGGAAATTGACAAACGCCTTTCGCTTTTGGCTAAAAAAGAGTTAGGTGATGTAATTATAGTTGCCATCGAACATGGCGAAGAGGACCGTTTCAATGAATATTCACCTTATACAGTCGAAAAGAAAGGGAAAGGTTTAGGTATGAAATATGCAAATTTTATTGTGCGTAAGCTAAAACCATTTATCGATGCGAATTATCGAACCAAAACCGAACGACAATTTACCGGAATCGGCGGTAGTTCAATGGGCGGTTTGATAAGTATTTATGCTGGTCTGATGTATCCCGAAGCTATCGGTCGTTTGATGGTGCTTTCGCCAGCTTTGTGGGTTTCGCCTAAAATTTACTTCGATGCCATTGAGTTTTTCAATCCAATGGATACAAAAATTTATCTGTATGGAGGTGGAAAAGAAAGTGCAGCGATGATTCCGAATGTGAAGAAAATGAAGGAAACCATCGAAAGCCAAGGTTGGGATGCTGAAAAAATTCAAATTAAACTATCGACCGACCCCAAAGGTGAGCATAACGAAAAACGCTGGGGACAAGAATTTCCGAAAGCCATTGAATGGTTATTTTATTGATAAACCCAAAAATCACTCAACCCTCCGCATCGGGAGGGATAACATTTATTGAACATGAAAATCAACATAACAGCCAATAATACAGCAGCCAAAACTATTATCTTTCCGTTGGTAGATAATGAAAAATTGGCTGAAAATCTTTCAAAAATTGCCAAGCACGTTGGTCTTAGTGCCGAAACTTTGCAACAAGATTTTAAGGCAGGTGCAAAAGAAACTTTGGTTTTGTACGGTGCAATCGAAGGACTCGAAAAGGTATATCTTTTAGGTTTAGGAAAAGCTCCGAAAGCGATTGATTTTGTAAAGGTTTTTCGTTCGTTTTTTTATAATTCAAAGAAAAAACTGCCTAAAAACATAGGTTTAAAGCTTAAATTGGCTGGATTAGAAGCATTCACCGAACAGATTGTCAATGGCATCTGTTTGGCAGAATACGAAGTTGGGGCTTATAAAACTGACGTAAAAAGGGTTGGTGAATTTTACACAGAAGAGGCTATTTTAGAAATACAAGTAGCGGATATTTGCCTAGAAAGTGCTGAAAAATCAGCCGAAATTGGACAAGCTATTGCCGAAACTCAAACCCGAATAATGACTTTGGTTGACGCACCGGCTAATTATAAATATCCGCAAAAACTAGCTGAATTTGCCCTAGAATCTGGCAAAAAATATGGTTTTGAAGTAAAAGTTTACGACGAAAAACAATGCCTCGAACTTGGCCTTCACGCACTTTTGGCAGTTGGCAGAGGTAGCACAGAAAACCCTGCAAGATTTATTGTGATGGAATACAATAATTTATCAGGAAAAGGTAAAAAAGTTGGTTTAGTAGGTAAAGGCGTAACTTTCGATACTGGCGGAATTTCAATCAAAGGTTCGGCAAGTATGAGTTATATGAAGTCGGATATGGGTGGGGCAGGAGCAGTTTTAGGAGCAATGGAATTAGCCGCAAAGCTAAAACTTTCCGTGCATTTAATTGGCGTTATTCCGACAACAGAAAACTGCGTTGATGGCAATGCTCTAAAACCAAGTGAGGTCATTTCTTCGTATTCGGGCAAAAGCATCGAAGTCATTGATACTGATGCTGAAGGCCGATTGGTTTTGGCTGATGGATTGGCCTACATCAAGAAAAACTTCGAGCCAGAAATAATCATAGATTTGGCGACACTTACAGGAAATTGTATTGCTGCTTTGGGTTATGCTGCTGCGGGTTTGCTATCGAATAATGACGAATTAGCTAATCAATTACTTGAAATCGGACAAGAAACTGGCGAAAAACTATGGCGTTTACCACTTTGGGACGATTACAAAGATATGATGAACTCCGACGTAGCTGATATCAAAAATCTTTCGTCGGCACCCGTTGCAGGGGCAATTACTGCCGCCAAATTCTTAGAGTTTTTTATAGATAGCCACGCAAATTGGGCCCATCTTGATATTGCAGGCTTGGCATTTGGTGATTCTGAATTTGCCAAAATGAAATCAGCCACTGCCTATGGCGTAAATTTATTGACTGCTTTTTTGCGAAAAAACTAAATGAAAAATTGATGTTAGCGATAATTTGAGAAAGCAAATTGTCTTTTTAAATTTATCTTTTTACATAAAAATCCAATATGGTTTTTCTAAAATAAAACTCGTATTTGGATTGAATCAAGTTTGATTTTGCTTTTTCGAGATTAATACGAAAAGTATTCAACTCGATTGCGTGAAGCAAACCTTCTAAAAAGCGGTCTTTGGCAGAATCATAAGCTATTTGTTGGGCAGAAATCTGTTTTTGTGCAGCAATAAATTTTTCTTGGGTAATTTTTGCACCCAAATATGCTTGCTCGATTTCTTGTTTTAGTTGAAGTTTTGTTTGTGAAAGCTGAATTTCGGTAATTTTCTGATTGATTTGAGCATTTGTGATTCTTCCTTGTACTTGACCATTGGTATATATCGGAATATTTATACTTAAACGTGCAAATTGATTCAAATTAAAGCCCAACTGATTGAAATAATTATATTCCTTCGATGCTGCACTCGAATATGCTGAACCAACTCCGGCACCCAATGAAACAGTTGGATATTTACCCGCTTCAGCAAGCCTTGTACCCATATTTGCACTTCTTACTCGTAATTCTGCACTTTTTATAATTGGTTGAAAATAAAACCCAGAAAGAATATTTTGCAAGTAATTATCATTCAAAAGTAATGTTTTTCCTTCTATCGAATTATTCTCAATGTCATAAGCTACAAAATTAGGAAAAGCCATCAATTGAGCTAGTGAGAGTTTTGAAACATCAATATTGTTTTTGGCATTTAGGGCATCATATTCGGCGGTAGCGAGCTGTGCATCCAAATCTATTAAGTTGGTTTTTGGCATATTTCCTTCGTTGACCAATGCCTTCACTCGTTCATATTGTGATTGGATATTTTGAATTTGCTCTTGAGCAATTTTTGATAATTCTTGGTTCATCAGCACCTGCATATAAGCAAGCGTGATTCGGATTCGTAATTCATTTTTTGCCCTTTGAATTTCCACTTGGTCTGCTTCGGCATTATATTGGTTTTGGATAATTTGATTTTTGAGAGAAAAACCATTGAAAATCATAAAATTGGTATTTGCACCAAACGAATTAGAAGAAATAGTTCGTTGAACAAAATCATTTGTAAAAGGGTCAATACTCCGACCAGAATTGATACCTTGCGAAAACGAACCTGACAGATTAGGATAAATTGCTTTTTGAGATTGTTGTAAGGTGTTTTCAGATTGTTTTAATCTTAGCTCTTTTAATTTTACGTCAAAATTTTGCTTATAAGCATATTCTATACACTGATTGAGGGAAAAGCAAGTTTGACAGCACCCTTGCCCCCAGAGGGGGAATAATATTGAAAAAAAGCAAAAGAAAATCTTATTGTTAATCTGAATCATCTTTGTGTTTTTTAAATTCTCCACTCTGGTGTTGGGGGCTGTTTTACCTCTCAAAAATCCTCATAAACTCTTTTAAAAACCTCTCTATAAGTCTTTTATCCTCAGTGATAATCTCTCCAGAGGCGGTCATTCCATTGCGAAAAGGAATTACTTTATTTGCTGAAGTTGTCAGGCCATTTGGGAAATTTACTTTAACAAAATAAATTGAATCCTTTGGAATTTCGGAAATACTTTGAATCTGTCCACGTAATGTTCCATACTCTTCATAAGGGTAACTTTGAAGCTTTACGATAATTTCTTGACCTTGTTTTATTTTTCCGAAATTAAATTGACCGATATTCATTTCTCCGTGAAAACCTTCTCCATTTGGCACAATATAGAGTAATTCTTGCCCTGTTTTTACTAACTGGTTTTCTTGTAGTGATGTCAGAAAAATCACTTTTCCTGTTGCGGGAGCAATAGCAATGTAGCGTTGTTTCCATGCTTCAATATCACTTTTTAACGTGTGCATAGCTTGAATAAGGGCATTTTTTTGTTCGGTAATAGTTTTGTCTAATTCCAAAATTTCCTGCTGTTTTTGGTTTTGCGACATTACATTGCTTTTCATCGAACTTTGCATTTGTTCGTTGCTTTGCTGTTTTCCCAGCACCTTGCTCATCGCTTGCCGATAATCATTTTTTGATACATAGCCTTTTTCTTGCAGCCGCTTTTGGCTTTCGAGTTCATCTTCTGCTAATGACAAATCTTTTTGATTATTCTGTAATTGATTTTTCAAATTTGACTGCAAAGAATTTAATTGAGCAAAATCATTTTCGAGCATTTTTCGCTTTTGTAAATACGTACCGTTACCAACAAAAGATTTTACTCTGGTAAAAGTTTCTTGAAAAACTTGATAAGATTTTTGTAATTCGCCCAACTGAAAAAACGAAGGAATATCAATATTATAAGCCTTTGAAAGATTGTCTTTTGTAGTTAAAATGACCAAAGAATCTGTTAAATTACTCAAAATAAAAACTTCGTCATGGTTGGCTGTACTTTCTAAATAGGCTATTTTTTGACCTTGATGTGCAATTTGACCATCAGTTACTATTAATTTCACCAATTTTCCATCTGTTTTTGCAATGACTGATTTTGGTAAATTTTGCGAAACAATTTTAAGATTTCCACTCACCAAATCGGGGTAACGAATAAACCATGTAACCGCCAACATAAGCAACAAGACAAAGAAAAAAACAGTAATGCCCCAACGAATAAGCCAAGCAGGGGGTTTGCTCAAAACTTCGTTTACCTCGCTGCTTCGAAGTTCTGGCATTCGGTTATTATTTCCATCATTCCAGTCATTTTTATTACTGTTTAATGGCGGTTCAGGAGGAACGATGGTTACTTGTTTCAATAACTCACTTGTACTATCCATACCTTTTCCACCCAACAATTCCATCAGATTTGTTCGGAGCAGTTTTTCTGAAATATTTGATTCTAAATCATCGTTCATTATTCATAAATTCATTAGTTTTGTTAAAAATAGAAAATATTATGCAAACCACTTTTAGATTAAATGTCAATGAACTTGATGTTAGTTTCATTGAAAAACTAAAAAAACTCTTTAAAAATAAAGAGGTAAGTATTATTGTAGTAGATAAAAAACCTCAAACAAGTCAATACGAAATGTATAAAAAATCAGAGGCTTTAAATAAAAAATATCCACCAAAAATAGTATCAGAACATATAAATATTTCTGAAATAGCCAAAGAAGTAAATTTATGATTTACTTTGATACTGATATTTTGGTTCACTATTTAGTTGAACAAGATAGGAAAAAACATCATTTGGCAAATAAACTTTATGAAAAAGCAACTCGAAATGAAGCGTTTTTCATCTCTTTATTAACTCTTCAGGAAACTGCTTTTGTACTCACAAAATTTGAACTTGAAAATTTTGAAATAATCGACAAGTTATCAATATTTTATGAAAGCGAACCTCTCAACTATACTTTTGAGGAATACTTACGAGCTTGCGAATTATGTCAAAAAGTAGGCTTTCAAAATATCAATGATTGTTTGCATACTGCCATTGCTGAAACACATTGCCAAGAACTTTATACTTTTAACCAATCAGATTTTAAACTAATAAAAAATCATACTTCGTTGAAAATCAATATTTTGGGTGTTTAATTCCCTAATTCCAATTGATTTTTTACTAACTCAAAATATTTTCCGTGTCTTTGCGTGAGTTCGGCATGAGTTCCCACTTCTACAATTTCTCCTTTTTCCATAACTACAATTTGGTCAGCATTTTTTACGGTGCTTAGTCGGTGAGCTACTACTATTACCGTCCTGTTTTTAAAGAACTCTTCTAAATTTGCCATGATAACACTTTCGTTATTGGCATCAAGTGCGTTGGTAGCTTCGTCGAAAAAGATAAAATCAGGATTTTTATAAACGGCTCTTGCAATCAATAATCTTTGTTTTTGCCCTTGTGAAATGCCATTACCTTCTGCACCGATTTTTGTATTATAACTTAGGGGTAATTCTTCTATAAATGATTGAATATTAGCTACTTTCACTGCATGAAGCAACTTTTTTGTGTCTGGAAATTCATCGCTAAAGGCAATGTTTTCGGCAATCGTATCTGAGAAAATGACACCTTCTTGCATGACCGTTCCACATTTACTACGCCAAAGTTTCGCCCCCAACCCCCAGAGGGGGCTATTTCCAATAAGGATTTCACCTTTTTGGGGTTTATAAAACATCAAAAGTAATTTCAATAAAGTTGTTTTCCCACTACCACTTGTGCCAACAATCGCTGTTATTTTTCCTTGTGGAATTATTAAATTAATATTTTTCAAAACAGGTTCATTTCCTGCACCAGTATAAGTAAATGTGAGGTTTTTGAGTTGAATATCTTGGTTTTCAGGCAAAATATGCAACAATGGCTTTTGCGTGGTTTCTTCATCATCAATTTCATGAATTTCATTCAATCTTTCGAGACTGATTTGTGCATCTTGGTAGTGTTGCATAAACTGAATCAATTGCTCGACAGGGCTATTGAGCTGCCCAATGATGTATTGGAGTGCCATCATTGCTCCCAAAGTCATTTGCCCATTAACAACCGCCGTGGCTGCCAAAAACGAAATGATGATGTTTTTGCCTTCGTTGATAATCATTGCTCCCGTTTGCTGGTATTGTTGCAAAGCAAGCCCCTTGACGCTCAAATGAAAGTTTTTTACTTGGAGATTCTCCCATTCCCAACGTTTTTTTATTTCGGCATTATTAAGTTTTAATTCAGGAACAGACTGCACAAGCTGTATCAAAGAACTTTGATTTTGGCTTGCCAAAGCAAAGCGTTTATTATCTAATTTTCGACGATAACGCAGAAAAAACACTATCCAAATACTATAAACAATGCTACTTATTAGGAAAACGCTAAATATCGTTAGGTTATAATACGCCAAAACAACACTAAAAATGATAAGATTGAACATCGAAAAAAGTACATTGAGCGATGTACCCGTTAGAAAAGACTCGATACGTTGGTGGTCGCCGATGCGTTGAAGTATATCGCCAGTTTTTTTTGATTCAAAAAAAGAAACTGGTAAACGCAAGAGTTTACCCAAAAAATCTGATAAAATAGAAAGGTTAATGCGTGTACTCATATGAAGAAATATCCAGCTCCGTATAAACTCTACCGACATTCTGCCAATAAAAAGCATGAGTTGAGCTGCCAAAACCAAATAAATAAAATGCAGATTTCGAGTTTGGATACCTGTATCTACTACTGATTGTGTAAGAAAGGGCAAAATAAGCTGCAACATTGAACCAATAAAAAGCCCTAAGAAAAGTTGAAGAATAAGACTTTTGTACTTAAACACATAACCAGATAACATACTTAGGTTAATGCCCTTTGCTTGCTCATCAGTTTCTTGGTAAAATCTTTGAGTTGTCTCTAAAAGTAGTGCTATGCCTATTTTTTCTCCTTCATCAATAGTAGTTGCCCACTGGCTTTCAAATTCAGTATAAGAGTATTTTATAAGACCTATTGCAGGGTCTGCTACATAAACTTGATTCTTTTTTATTTGATAGACTACCACAAAATGGTTTTGTTTCCAATGAACAATGCACGGAAGGGGAGCCTCTTTTTCTAATTGTTTGAATGGTACTTTTACTGCCAACGTTTTGAAACCAATGCTCTCGGCAGCCTCACTGATACCCAATAAAGATACACCTTCTTTGCCTATTTGGGTTGCCTCACGTAGTTTTTGTATAGAAAGCCCTCGCTCATAATGCTTTGCTACCATGCGTAGGCAGGTAGGGCCGCAGTCCATTGCATCGTGTTGTTGGTAGTGCAGAAATTTAAGCATTATTATTTTTATTTGTTCCGCTAAGTTTAAAATTTCTCAGTTTGGAATATATTAGTTTGTATTACATCTACCAAACTCATTATTAAATGCCATTTAAAAAAACGGCTCTCACAAAGACTAAATTAAAATTGAGAAAAGGTTATTTATTTTTGAACTTATAATCTACATTTTTTATAACTCTTTTTTATCAAATCCCTTTAATATGCAGGGCTGTTAAGTTCTGATAGTTAAAAATAGTTTTTTGACATTTTGCCCAAAT
>JAFEIL010000118.1 GCA_017495105.1 Emticicia sp.
TTATAATACCTACCAATGATTTCAGTTTGGGGCTTTATATAATTGAAGCAATTTTGGAGGATAATACAAAATTAATTAAGAAATTTGTTGTTCAATAAACAACCATAACAAACACATTTGAATGTTAGTTAAATTTTCGATAAAACTCTGCCTTTTTCTCAGCCCACTTATTTTCCTTGTAATTGGGTATTTAATTACTGACCCATTTAAGATAATCAGAACATATGAAGAATATCCCGATAATTTCGCAAAAAGCCTCAATCGTGACCGAATTTCGACGCAAATTTTTTTAAATAATTATAATAAACACAATTATAAATCTTTTATTTTCGGAAGTTCACGCTCAAGTGTTTTTTATGCCCGTGAATGGGGAAAACACATAAACGATGAAACCCCTTATCATTTTGATGCTTCTTGTGAAACGATTTCTGGAGTAGCCACCAAACTGAATTTTATAGAATCAAAGGGAAATAAAATAGAAAATGTGTTATTTGTTTTTGACCAAAGTTTATTCAATTACGAGCAGGATACTTTGGGAAGTGTATTTGTTCAAGATTATCGTGTAAGTGGCTTAGATTGGTGGAAATATCATACAATTTTCCTCAATACTTACTTCTCAAAAGGCTTTTTTGTGGCTTTTTATGACTATCTCATCACAGGAAATTTCAAGAATTATATGAAACAATATATGGAGTTTAGAAAGATAAACTATACTCCAGTTGTCAATGATTTTATTTTTACGAGTTATATTGAACAGATAAAAAAAGATTCTATTGGCTACTATAATCAACCTGATTTTTTCTACAAACGAAGTGCTGAACAAAAAGTAACAATTCCAGCTATAAAAGCATACCAATTAAAGTATTTAGCGATGATTAAAGAAAGTTTGTTTAAAAATAGCACAAAATACAAAATAATTTTAGGACCTACTTATGACCAACATAATTTCAATCAACAAGATTTAGATATATTGATTAAATATTTTGGAAAAGAAAATATTTATAACTTCTCAGGAATAAATGACTATACCAAAAACATAGCTAATTATTACGAAATCTACCATTACAAACCTTCAGTTGCTAATGATATAATGAACAAGATTTATGTTACAAAGTAAGTTCTAAAGTAAACTTAACGCCGAATTTCTTGATATTTGGTACATCTATGTACGATAAGCGATGGATTGCCTCCACTCGAAGCACTTTGAAGATATTATTAATTCCATAACCTAGCTCAACATAAGGTTTTCTACCAAGACTACTGAAAGGTAAAACATCGACAGCAGGATTCATCTGTTGATTTTTGCTTGATAATTGTCCAATCAAGAATTTTCCAGTTGTAAAAGTTCTCCATTTTAGTTTTTTTATCAACGGAAATCGGTTAAACAAAAGGCCTTCAAAATCGTGTGTATAGCGAGCGGTAGCATAGCGGTCACTTATAAACTCAAAATCATTCATCAAATTGAATGAATTTCCAACGATAAAGATACTTTGGTTTCCTAAATGACTTTTAAGCAAAGGATAAGGTAAAGTACCAAAAATCGCACCTGCTTCAGCTTTGTAATATGTTTTACCAAAATAACCTAGGTTAAGCGTATGACTGAATTTTGCCATCAGCTTATGATAATTAAAATCACTATTAAAGATATTTTTTGCACCCAAAACATATCTAAATGTAATCGTAGGCGATTTTGTAGTACCAAAACTCAATCTTTCATTATCATTGACAATCGCCAGTTCATCACGAGCTAAAGTAACTTCTGATAAAAATTCTGACGTATTAAAACGTGTAATGAGTGACGAAGCTTCTCCCAAACTAGGTTTTTCACGATATGAGAAATCATATATTGGATTAAAACTTCTTGTTCTAAAGCCAAAAGTTGTAAAAACGCCTTTGGAAACTTCACGCTGTAGTTGTATTTTTCGTTCGGTTTCATAAAATGGACGCATTAGACTCCCAAATCTCATATATGCTAAAAAAATAGCCCCTAAACCTAAATCTTCTTGTCGTAAACCAACTTGTTCAAGATCATTAGTATATTTAAGGCTAATAGTTGTCCATGGCTTTCTCGAAACAATTCTTGTTAGCTCCCCTCCCATTTTCCAAGCTTCATCTTTGGTGCCGTAAGCCAAATAACCTTGCAAAATCCACTTTCTACTAAATTCAAAATTAGTTCGTAAGCCTAGACGCATTCTTAAACCCTCAATATTATTGATGGCTCCCGAATAAATCAACGGCCCAAGTTCGATGCCTGTATAAATCTTTTTATAACCACTCGAAAGCAATAATGCTAAATTAGTATATCGTCTTATGATTGGAATATTTTTAATAGTATCAATCATAACATATGCCATTTGCTCTTTCTCAGAAAAAGCTTCTGGTCGAACTTTCTGCCAATAAGAATTGTCATTTTCTTTAAAATCTGACAAAATCTCAATGCCGTTATCAAAGAATTTTACATCTTTTATTTTATCCGCAACAATATCTTGATTATAATTTGTAAACTTCAAAAGCAATCCTGCTGAGTTTTTTGTCAATTCATTTACATCGACTAAAATGCGATTTTTCACTGGAAACCAAACATTAGCAACGGGTTCAAGTTCTTGTTGAATTTTAATGCGTTCAACGAAGTTTAGATTTGCATCTTTGGTAATAGTAGCATCAATTTGGGCAATAGACCAAGATTTTTTATCAATCCAAATTGAGCCAGCAAAGGCCAAATCTTGCTTTCTTTTAGGAGTAAAATCAATTTTATAACAAAAACTATCACCAAAAAAAGTACTATCGGCCAAATAATAATCGTAGATAAATTTCCAATCATCAGCAATTGGTGAGGCAAAGTTTTTATCAAGAACGCTTACTTGATTTACATAAAAATTATATTGTTGAAAAGAAGAACCAATAAGCTGAGAAGTCAGACTACCATCGGTTACACCTATACCTTTAATATTTGTTTTCTCAATAATTTCCTTTGAAAGACGAGGATTATTGCGATAATAATAATGCGAAACCGACTCAGAAATAAATGACGGGAGTAACACATTTCCATCATCATCGGTTAATGTACCGATTTCTTTAATAGCCTTATTTACTTTTTGAGTAATTCGCCGTTCACGTAGTTTTTCGTTAATTTTATTAAAATCAACTTCAATTTTATTGTAACTAGTGTAATCAAACCCGCTTAACTTCTTATAATTGTTCTCAGATTTTGCAGAAACAGTTTTCTTAATGATTCGGTGAGCTGGATTTTCGCCTGCATAAACTTTTACTTCCTGCAAAAGTATTTCCGATGGTTTTAGTTGAATGTAAATTGTTTGTGTGAGCGAATCTTTTGAGATGTAAAATAACCTTGAAAAATAGCCGAGACAACTAATTAACAGTGAATCTGAAGGTACGGAAGCAAGCAAAAACTGAAAATTGCCTTCAAAATCCGTATTTTTACCGAGTGAGGTATTTTTAAGATTTATTGAAGCAAAAGGTATTGGGTCTTTCGTAACTGCGTCAGTTACTTTACCTTTTAAAATATATACATTTTGAGAAAAAACAAATTGAGACGTTAGTATAAAAAATATTATATAATTTTTTTTCATTAATTTGTGCAAGTTTCAACCGAAAGTTTACTAACTATCATTTATTGAAAACGTAATTGGTAGTAGAAACGTTGCTTTATTAACTGAAATACACGCAAAAATTATATCATTTCATTGTTTATTTATGATATTCATTCAAAAAATCACCTTTTGGCATAAACTCCAAATCATCGACTGGTTGATTGAAATAATAAACCCAAGCGTCATAGATTTTGCCATCACTTATTAGTTCAACTTTGGCTTGTTTTCTAACATACTCAGAATGAACAGGGTCAATCGGATTATATTCTTCATATCTGTCTAAAAAACCAAAAAGTTCTTCGGGTTCTTTAAGCTTATAAAGTTCACCCTTCACGCAATACTTTTCGCCTTTTCCACACGGCACAATACCTGGATAATAATCAACCATGTACATTTTACCATCCATTTTAGCTTTACCCAAATATACGGCATGCTTATCGACCCATGCGTGCGATTCATTATCACCATAATCGCTCAAGAGCGTTCCATAAACAAAAAGATACTCATTCTCAGTCATTGCCGTACTTTGAAATATTGCGAATATTTCCTATAAATAATGTTTGTAAAAGTATTTTAGATTGGCTATCGCCCAAACTTGAAGCAATTTTAAGGTTTTTTTCTGCACTTTCAAAATCTCCACCCCTAAATTCTAATTCTCCGATAAATCTTATGACATCAGCATTTTTGCCGAGAAACATACGAGAAGCTCTTTTTAGTTCAAAAAGTGCGGTTTTGTAGTCTTCAAGCATATAAAAACAATTAGCTTTTTGTAAATATGCTTCAGCAATCGAATTATCAATTCGTAAAGTTTTTTCAAAATCATTTAGTGCAGCTTCCCAATTTTCAAAGTAGTAATGACATTTTGCTCGATACAAATATGCGGTTGCGGATTTGGGATATTCTTTAACAACATTATCAAAATACCGAAAAGCTTTTAGGTAATCTTCTTGTTTGAACAATTCAATTCCTACTTCAAAAAGAGCTTCGTCTCTTTCTTGGTCAGAAATATCATTCCCCAGTCTGATTCGCAAATATATGTAAATCAAAAACGGTATGCCAATGAGCATTACCTCCATTTTCTTACAAATTTTTAAGTTCTTCTTTTGTCATTTTTGGTAAACTATTCACTATAATTTTGTAGGATTCATCAATCCACTCACGTAAGAGAACGTCTTTAACAAGTCCGTTTGTTTGAACCATATTCCAATGCATCTTATTCATATGATAAGCTGGTAAAACAGCATCAAACTCGGCTCTTAACTCTTGGTTTTTTTCTGGAAAATTTTTCAAACTTATTCGCTCAAAATCAAAACCTGTAAGAGCAAACATCTTCCCCATTACTTTATAAACGAGGGTGTCTGGCCCAAAAGGCAATTCTTCAGTTACGCCTTTTTTGGATAGACAATATTCTCTAAAACTCTCTAAATCCATTGATAGATAGAAATTACGAATACTCGATTGACTAATTAAAAAAGGTTAAACATAGCAATTTACAAACGATTACCTATTTATTAACGAGTAGCACAACGTGTTACCATTATAATCAAACAGAATAAAAACATCACTATTGATATTTTATTGATTCCGTGCATCATTTTTAGATTAAAACTATGAGGATATTTTCCTTCTTTATCCTTCTGAAATATTCTAAAGAAGTAAGCAAATACAGGTCCAATAGAAAAGAATTCTTTTATTTTATTGAGCATCGTAATATTGTTTTAACTGATAAACTGTAATTTAAAATTTATTGTTTCAATTACTATGTAGTATATTCAAGCGATTCTTGCTCAAACCATCGACCGTCTTCCTTAATTAATTCTATCAATTCATCAACCGCATTATCAGCTTGAACTGATTTTTTCATCACGGTTTGTCCACGATAAAGAGCAATTTTATCTTTTCCAATACCTACGTAACCATAATCTGCATCTGCCATTTCGCCTGGGCCATTAACAATACAACCCATGATTCCAATTTTTACACCTTTCAGATGGTCAGTGCGTTTTCTAATCATCGCTGTCGTTTCCTGCAAATCAAACAATGTTCTACCACAAGATGGACAACTGATATATTCGGTTTTACTCATTCG
The DNA here is from genome assembly GCA_017495105.1 of Emticicia sp. GTDB lineage: Bacteria > Bacteroidota > Bacteroidia > Cytophagales > Spirosomataceae > Emticicia. The sequence continues at coordinate 5,701 of JAFEIL010000118.1, forward strand.
AGTACGAGCCGCTTGTAAAATACCAAATGAGGTACTATTTACAGTTTTCAGTCGCTCCAATTTCTCATCTTTTCCAGCCAAATTGGGTAAACCAACCATAATTCCATCGCCAAAACCTTCAATTAAAACACCACCGAAGTCAGTTGCCGCAAAAAGTTGAAAATCGCTTTCAGAAATCGCCTCATAATCTTTGCTTAAAACTATTGGATTTTTAACAGAAAACTTCAAAATCGCAATATAAAAACTTCTAAGCTCAACCATTGCTGCAGCATCCTTAGCTTTTGCAAGAATCACAGTATTTTTGTACTCTTTGATATGATCAACAAATGCTGGTGTAAGCTCGTCAAGACTTACCTCTACAAAATTGATTGTTTGATGTAATTGTTTCGCTGGATTGAAAAACTCTTCAACTGTAAACAAGGGTAATTTATTTTGTAAATCTATTTGTGACTGCCAAACATCATAATCGAGAATTTCCTTTAAACCGTTTGGCAACATAAATGGAACTGGTTTTTTACCCGAATAAATATAGTCAGCACCTAAATCGTTCATTCTCCATTTATCGGGTAATGGCAAATAAAAATGCCCGATTGGTTTCAAATCATCGTGAGACTCAATATCAATTTTTGAGAAATCCGCGATTACTCTTGGAACATTCAATGCTCCAAAATTGCCTACTTCAAAGGTTTCTCTACGACTGTAGGCGTAAGGATTAATTGGTGAAACCGTTGAGAGTTGTGAATTATGAGAGGTGAATAATGAGTTATTTTTCCTTAATCCTACACTTTCCTTTTCTCTAAAATCGGCACTTTTGGTAATTAAAGAGCGTGCAACTGGTGCTTCAAATTCTGGGTCTTCGGTTAAACTTACACGTACGGTATCACCCAATCCATCTTCCAAAAGCGTTCCGATTCCCATTGAAGATTTAATTCTACCATCTTCACCTTCACCAGCTTCTGTTACACCCAAATGTAATGGATATGGCTTTAATTTTTCTTCTTCCAATCTCTGAACTAAAAGTCGATATGCCTGCACCATCACTTGAGGATTCGATGATTTCATCGAAATCACTATATTGAAATAGTTTTCGTGTTCACAAATACGTAAAAACTCCAAAGCCGATTCGACCATTCCAAGTGGAGTATCGCCATAACGGCTCAAAATACGGTCGGAAAGAGAACCGTGATTAGTACCGATACGCATAGCAGTTCCGTATTCTTTACAAATTTTTATAAGCGGCAAAAAACGTTCTCTGATGCGTTCTAACTCAACTTGGTAACTTTCTTCGGTATAATCAATTACTTCAAAACGTTTTTTATCAGCATAATTACCAGGGTTTATTCTTACTTTTTCTACAATTCTGGCGGCTAATTCGGCCGCATTCGGCGTAAAGTGAATATCGGCGACCAAAGGCGTGTTATAACCTCTTTTGCGTAGTTCGATTTTTATATTTTCGAGATTCTGAGCTTCTTTTACGCTCGGTGCAGTGATACGAACTAATTCACAACCGCTTTCAATCATGCGTATAGTCTGCTCAACCGAACCGATTGTGTCCATAGTATCAATGGTTGTCATTGATTGCACACGAATCGGATAATCTGAACCTAAATATAAATCACCAATTTTTACTTGGTTTGTGATTCTACGAGAATATTCAGTAAGTGAATTACAGTATTTTTTTTGAGATGCTGCTAACATAAGTAATTAATGACGAATTGTTCGATTCACGAATAACGATTAAATAGTTGATTTTCAGTGCATTATGAACAGGAAAATTATTGAAAAATTGCTTGCACTTACTTTAAAAAAAAAGAAAATATCTAAAATGCCGATTATGGACTAAAAGATTTTTTCTTATTTTATTTGCAAATTTAGCTATGAATATAACTATTATAACGATGGAAAGGTTGAAAATTTGTTAACTATTCTTTTTGTAGTCGGTTTTTGGTTATTTTTTGGTAATTTTGCGGACATTTTTTATAATTGAATGATTTCTATTGATAATAAATTACCAGTCATGGAGGCGTTTTATACCCTACAAGGCGAAGGTTTTCATGCTGGAAGAGCTGCCTATTTTATTCGCTTGGGCGGGTGTGACGTTGGCTGTCTATGGTGTGATGTAAAAGAATCTTGGGATGCTTCTATTCATCCTCAATTAACAATTAAACAGATTGTAAATGAAGCTAGCCAGCATAAAGGAAGATTAGCTGTAATTACAGGCGGAGAACCGTTAATGTATAATTTAGATGAATTAACAATTGCTTTGAAAGAAGCTGGATTTCAGACAAATATTGAAACTTCAGCTGCTCATCCAATGTCAGGACATTGGGATTGGGTTTGTTTTTCTCCCAAAAAATTTAAAGAAGCACACCCAAGCATTTTTGATATAGCCAATGAACTAAAAGTAATAATTTATAATAAATCGGACTTTAAGTTTGCAGAAAAATATGCCAAATTAGTAAACAAAAATTGTCAACTTTTGCTTCAACCAGAATGGAGCAAGAAAGACACTATGCAGCCTTTAATTGTAGAATATATTAAAGAAAATCCGGATTGGAGAATTAGTTTGCAGACACACAAATATTTGGAGATTCCATGATTTTTGGAATGACACAGGCTGAATTACGAGTTTCGAATCGAAACCTTTAAGAAAATATATTTATTATAGATTCAAAACTCGCAATTATTTATTGCATTACGTTCCCATGCGTTGCTCTTATGATTGGTTTTAAAAGAAATGGCATTTTATTTAACGCTGAAATAGCTAAATTTGAATTAAATTCATCACCAAAGAGCTTTTGAAGTTGTCGGCCTCTCCAAAGACGATTTTTAAAATTTTTGTTCCATTCCTCAGTATAATTTGCCTCTAATTCAACTCTACTTATCTTTTTTTGCAAGAAATTAGTGATTAATTCAGAAGCAATGACTGCTGCTCGAATAGCAATTGACATACCGTTTCCTGCCAAGGGAGTTATAAGTCCTGCTGTAT
>JAFEIL010000316.1 GCA_017495105.1 Emticicia sp.
CCTATGGGATTAATGGTTTTTTTTCTTCAACAAAATTTTATCAATACGATTTTTGTCCATATCAATAATTTCAAATTCGTAATCTTCCCACTCAAACCTATCGCCTGTGTCAGGAATTTCCTGTAAAATATGAAGAGCAAACCCTCCAAGAGTATCAAAACCTGTATATTCTTTACGGTTGTTTATAACTACCTCAAACTGATTTAGGAAATCATCGAATGGGAGTGAGGCATCAACTAAGAAACTACCATCTTCACGCTCAAATATATCGTATTCAAATTCATCATCCATCGAAATATCGCCAACCAACGCATCTAGAATGTCGTTAAGCGTAATAATTCCCATCACACTACCATATTCATCCAAAATAATTCCCATGTGAATACGTTCCTCACGGAATTTTTCCAAAGCTTGATATGCTTGATTGTTTTCAGGAATAAACAAAGGTTCTTTTCCAAGATTGGCAAGATGTTGCAATTCAGTTCCTAAATCTTTACCAAGTAAATCTTTGATGTATAAAAGCCCAGTGATATTATCAATTCCATCTTTACAAATCGGATAAACCGAGTGTTTGGTTTCAATGATTTTCTCGATGTTTTCTTGAATCGAATCCTCTAAGTCGAGGTAAGTCAAATCACTACGGTTGGTCATTAATGAAGTGATTTTTCTATCGCCCAAATGAAATACATTTTGCACAATTTCTTGTTCGATTTCATCAATTGCACCTCCTGTTGTTCCTTCCTGAATCATTGATTTGATTTCTTCTTCAGTTACCGAACTGTCAGAAACTTCAATACCTAAAAGTTTGATTATCAAGTCACTACACTTTGTCAAAAGCCAGATAAAAGGAGAGGTTATCGTTGATAAAACATTCATTGGAGCGGCCATCGTCTTGGCAATCGATTCAGGGTTCGACATTCCAATTCGTTTTGGCACTAATTCGCCCAAAACTAATTGTAAGAAACCAATAATAACTACAACTAAACCAACTGCGATATTGTCTGCATATTTTAATTCAAGACCAAGTCCTGTAAGAAAATCTTGAATTCCAATTGTGAGTGTATTGCCTGAAAAAATACCCGTCAAAATACTGATGAGTGTGATACCAATTTGAACAGTAGAAAGGAAGCGATTGGGAGAATTTGCGAGTTCGAGAGCGGCTGATGCCCTGCGGTCGCCGTTTTTGCTGGCTATTTCAAGTTTTGTTTTTCGAGAGGAGATTAGGGCAATCTCCGACATGGAGAAAATTCCATTAAGAATGACTAAAAAAAGGATTATTAAAATTTCCATTTAAAGGTTAAACCCGCATTTACTGGGGTTTGGATGATTATTAAGATGCAAAATAAAATATTTTAATCAGAAATTATGCAAAAACAATATTATAATTTTTTTATCTCTCTATTAACTTCCGAAAAAATTCCGAACTTTGCCTTCTAATCACTCTTTTTTAAGCCTTATGGTTATTTTTATTGACGATAAATTAGTTAGAATTGTAAGCACTAAAAAATTTAAGCATCTGAACGGAAATGATTTTGACACAATGATTGATGCTCGCTTGGAATCTTTAAGTCTGAAAAAAATGCATGGCCATGTCATAATTCTGAATGCTTCTGAAGCAACGATTCAAAAGTTTTTTAAGCTTATTCAGCAATCACGAGATGTTGTTTATCAGTCAGTTACACTTATTGTTGAAAATAAACCTACCATCGAAACTCAGATAAAGAATTTTTATAAGGTTGTGAAAGCAGCGGGTGGAGTTGTTTTCAATGAGGAACAAAAGATTTTGATGATGTATCGTTTAGGAAAATGGGATTTGCCCAAAGGAAAACGTGATGATAACGAAAAAGCTAAACAAACCGCCGAAAGAGAAGTAGAAGAGGAGTGTGGAATTAAAGTTCAGTTAAACGAAAAACTTTGCACCACATGGCACACCTATACAATGGGGACACGAAAGATTTTAAAGCGAACGAAGTGGTATAAAATGAATTGCATTGACAAATCGAAGATGCAACCGCAGAAGGACGAGGGAATTGAAAAATTGGAGTGGATGACCGAAAAAGAAGTGCAAAATGCATTGCTAAATTCTTACAGTTCAATCCGTTATGTGATTGACCAACTCCAAGAAAAACATGAAATCGAAGTTCAATAAATGTGTTTTAGGGCTGCTTTTGATGTTTGGTTTTACCAAAGTCAAGGCTCAAAATTCTTGTCAGCCGAGTTCGTTTTTATTGACACCAACTACCCAAAATCGTACGATTGAATGGCAGAAATTCCCTGAATTTAGCTTTCCATTTTCAATCGTTTACGGTGGTCCTCGTTTTGGTGATGCTCAGAAATTACCGATCAAACATGGTTTTAGTCATTTAGCCACTTCTGATGGAAATGATGCCGATTTGCCAAGAAATCAGCGTGCGGCTGTTTGGTACGGTACTGGTTATCCATCGGCCAATCAGCTGTGGGAAACAATCAAAAGTCCGTGGGGAAATAATATTGAATTGTACAAAAACAAGTGGCGAAATGATATGGCAGGTTTTGCCAATAGTTATGATGGTTCGAGAGGAACGGGCATTACTGATATTGACTTATTTGTGCCAGACATTGAACTTCAAATAAAATCGAATGATTCGATTTTGATTCTTAGAAACCATTCAACAACACCAGTTGCTTACAGAAGTCTTGATAATCAGTCTTTTATTAATCAATACAAAAAAGATATTCAAGTATTATATGGTCAGGCGTTTATTGATACCAAAAAATATTCAACCCCAAATACTAAAATCGGTGGCTATTCGGATGCTCCGATTTTAAATACATATATCAATATTGCTGGAAATTCTTGGCAAAAATGGACTTCTGATGTTTCGTTGTTGAATTATATTAATTATGATTTTTCCAAGAATGCTCTCGGAGGAACTGCCTACGACAATCAAGACTTTTACAGTCCAGCCGCTTATTATTATTATGATTTTCCGAGTCCACTTGCACCTGATTATTTAGCTTATTTGTTGTTTCAAATAGAAGTAAACCGAGCTTGGACGAACAAGCCAATTATTCCGTTTGTTTGGCTTCGGTTTAGTTATACAACGCAGTTTGTTAAGAAATTTATTCGCCCATTTATGGCGGAGGCTACTGCGATTTTTCCATTTTTTTCGGGAGCAAAAGGCTTGTGGCTTTGGGACGACCCTGGTACTTTCGGTAATAATGAAAACTATGCCACTTACGAGCATTTTATCAATGGTTTGTACCGACTTTCGCAGTATAAAGATATGTTTACGGGTAATTATGAATTGGTAATTCAGACAACCGCCCGTGATTATGTAGATACCAGAAAACCAATTTGGCGAGCCGTAGCCAAAGGAAATGAATTGTTGGTTGCCGCCCACAATCCTTATGCAAAAGACGAAAACGAAGTCGTGACGATAGAAGTAGCTTACAAAAACTATCGACAAAATATCACCTTGAAAGGCTACGAAGTTTTTTTATGTAAGTTTGATATGACATTACTCGCCAACGAACCAACAATTACTAATTTTGAAGTTTCACCCAACCCAGCATCTGACCAAATTCAAATTAAAATTTTTAGCACAAAAGAGCAACAAATTCCAGTTGAGATTTTTGATGTAAATGGCAAAAAAGTACTACAAGAAAAAGTGAGTTTGTTGCAAGGTGAGAATGCTAAGTCTTTGAATATCAATACTTTATCGAGTGGTGTTTATTTTTTGAGAGTTTTTGGTGGTAGTAAGAAGATTGTGGTGGATTGATTATAGTTGTAAACTTATTTTAGGACAAGACAAACTTATTTAAAAGGAAGCGGGTGTTTGAGATTTTTAATCAAAACATCAATTTTATTTAGTTCTTTTTTTAATTCGGGACTATCAAGGTTTACATAGGGCATTGTTAAACCATTATTTTCGTTTTTTTTATTAGCTGTTTTCATTTTTTTTATGAATTAAATATCCAATATAAATTTTGTCTTTTTGAAAAGGTTCTATCTCATTATCATCGGTAAAACCATAAATTTTATAAGAAAGTTCAGGTGGATTTTCCAGATTATCAATGAATTTATTAATAACAGCTCTGTACAAACGTGTTCTGGCAGGCGTACTTCCTGCAAAAGAAATAATCTTTTCGGGGTGATAAACAAAAAATGATTCAATGGCTTTAATGACGGTTGATAATATAAGTTCCATATCTTTATTTTGACTCGAACTATACACATCAATATTTCCATTGGGTAATAAATCACCAAAAACTAAACGGTATATTTGCTCATTTTCGGTTGAAGGCGAGAACGCCACAACTTTTTTAGTAACGATGTTATCACTTACACTATCAAAAAAATGATACAATCCATTTTCAAAAGTGTTTATTGGGTAAACAGGTTTTTCCATAGACAAAATTAAACAAAATTGTTAAAATGTAGGGTTTTGCAAGTGATTATCAGCAATATTTACATTCATCCGTAAGGTTTTATGATTTGAATGAAGTGAATAAACTCGTAGTATTAACCCATTATCAACATGTATAAGTAAGATAGGCCAATGCCCTTAGAGTCCTCTACGTTCCTTCGGGAGACTCTGAGGGCGAGGGTATATGCGAAAAAGGAGTGCAAAATATTTATCTAAAAATACAGACCAATGCCTCAGAGTCCCGTGAAAAACGGAGAAAAGGAAGTATCTAATCAAAAAATCATGCAAAATAAACTCATCAACGAAACAAGTCCATATTTACTGCAACATGCTCACAATCCCGTTGAGTGGTTTCCGTGGGGTGAAGAAGCCCTGCAAAAAGCTAAAGCCGAAGACAAGCCAATTTTGGTAAGTATTGGTTATTCGGCTTGCCATTGGTGCCACGTCATGGAGCGAGAATCTTTCGAGAACGAACAGATTGCCGAAATCATGAATGAGCATTTGGTTTGCATCAAAGTTGACCGTGAAGAACGCCCCGATGTCGATGCTATCTATATGGATGCTTTGCAAGCAATGGGGCTGCGTGGCGGTTGGCCGCTCAATGTTTTTCTGATGCCCGATGCTAAGCCATTTTACGGAGGAACATATTTTCCTGCACCTAATTGGGCAAATTTGGTCGAAAGCATCAGTAATGCCTTCAAAAATGACCGTGAAAAACTGCAAAAATCGGCCGAAGGTTTCACGCAAAATATGCACACCAAAGAGAGCGACAAATATCAAATGGATATTTCGGACGATGGACTAAAGATTTCGGAAGAAGAACTCACCACGATTTTCAATCGCTTACACAAAGATTTTGATTTCGAGAAAGGTGGCATGAATCGCAGTCCAAAATTTCCGATGCCGAGTATTTGGAAGTTTTTGCTCAGATATTATACCATTACTAAAGATAAACGAGCCTATCAGCACCTCATTCACACACTCGATAGAGTAGCTTTGGGTGGAATTTACGACACCATCGGTGGCGGTTGGACTCGCTACTCGACCGATGAAGATTGGAAAGTACCGCACTTCGAAAAAATGCTTTACGATAACGGACAATTAGTTTCGCTCTATGCCGAAGCCTATGCTCTTACCAAATCAGAAGGCCAACCTGACGAATTTTATAAAGCCAAAGTAACCGAAACCATCGAATGGCTCGAACGAGAAATGATGAGCGAAGAAGGTGGTTTTTACTCGGCCTTAGATGCTGATAGTGAAGGCGAAGAAGGGAAGTTTTATATTTGGAAAAAGTCGGAAATTGAAGCAATTTTGGGTGAAGATGCCGCACCTTTCTGCGAAACTTTCGAGTTTTCGGAGGACGGAAACTGGGAACACGGAAATAATGTGGTGCATCTCGAAGAGCGTGATTTCATGGAAAATGGATTTCCGTTGAGTCAAGAAATCAAACAAAAACTCTTTGATTATCGAGCAAAAAGAATCCGTCCAGGGCTTGATGATAAAATCTTGTGTTCGTGGAATGGCCTGATGCTCAAGGGTTTAGTTGATGCTTATCGTTATCTTGATACGCCAAAGTTTTTGGAACTGGCCTTGCAAAATGCAAATTTTATCAAGGAAAAAATGAGTATCAAAGTCACAACCGAAGATAGGGCAGAGGGTCATGGACTTTGGCACAATTACAAAAATGGCAAAGCAAATATCGTGGCCTATCTCGAAGATTACGCCAGCGTGATTGATGCTTACACTGCCCTTTATCAAGTAACTTTTGATGAAACTTGGGTAAAAGAAGCTGAACTATTGACTGACTATACAATTGCCAATTTCTATGATGTCGAAGATGAATTTTTCTATTTTACTGATAGTCAAGGTGAAGAATTGATTGCTCGAAAAAAAGAAATTTTCGATAACGTGATTCCCGCCTCAAATTCAATGATGGCTGCTAATCTTTATAATCTAGGTTTACTCTTGGGAAGAAATGATTTTATCGAAATCAGTAATTTGATGTTGGCAAAAATGAAACGCATTGTTTTGACCGACCCCCAATGGGTAACGCAATGGGCGTGTTTGGCGACTCAACACACCAAACCAACTGCCGAAGTGGCTATTGTTGGAAAAGAATTAAAAGAAATAAGAAAACAAATTGATGCCTATTTTATGCTCAATAAAGTTTTTGTAGGTACAGAAACAGTAGCAAATTTACCGTTATTACAAAACCGAACAGCAAAAAATGGCGAAACAACCATTTTTGTATGTTTCGATAAAACTTGTCAATTGCCAACAACTGAAGTGGCTAAAGCTTTAGAACTAATGTCTGGCGAAGTTTAACTTTGCCTAATTTTAAATTAATAATCAAAAACAAAATGAAAACTAAACATCTATTACTACTCCTAACTTTCTTCATCGTTGGAGCAAATGCACAAAATATTAAGAAATTACCCGAATACAAATTATCAAAAAATGAAATCGAAGCCCACATTCGTTTCATTGCTTCTGATGAAATGTTGGGACGCCGAACTGGCGAAATTACCAATAACGTAGCTGCCCGATACGTGGCCGAAAATTTCCGTTTACAAGGCTTAAAAACTCCAAATGGTCAAAAGGATTATTTGCAACCAGTACCTTTTGAAATGGTAAAACCAACAAAAAAAGGAGAGGTTTTAGTAGGAACAGACTCGCTAAAATGGACAAAAGATTTTATTATGCTAAGCGGAAAAGCCACAAAATTGGAAAATGTTCCAGTTGTTTTTGTTGGCTACGGCTGGGTTGATGACAAACAAGATGATTATAAAGGTATTGACGTAAAAGGTAAAATTGTAATCGCTCAATTTGGTATTCCGAACAGCGACGACCCTAATGAAAACCTTAGAGGTTCATCGAGAAAAGTGGATTTTGCGGCCAAAAATGGTGCTGCGGCATTTATACAGTTATATAATTTGAAATATCCTTGGGCAGCAATCACCAATTATATGGGCGGTGAAAAACTTAATTTAGCCCCTGAAAATGCTTCAAGTTCGGACATTCCGCATATTTGGGTGAGCAATGTCCATATTAAAAAGTTTGCCAAAGAAACACTTTCAACGCTTAGCTTAAATGTAAGTGAAGTCTCGAAAAAGACGGTGATGTCTTACAATGTTTTAGGAGTTTTGGAAGGTTCTGACCCAGTTTTGAAAAATGAATATGTGGTACTAACTGCTCACTTCGACCACGTTGGAACCGGTAAAAAAGGTGGTCGAGTAACAGAAAGCGATACAATTTTCAATGGAGCAAGAGATAACGCCTTTGGTACAACTGCCATTTTATCAGCAGTCAAAGCTTTCACACAAAAACCAACCAAACGCTCGATTTTATTCATTGCTTATACAGGTGAAGAAATAGGACTGTTGGGAAGTAAATATTACGCTGAGCATCCACTTGTGCCATTGAAACAGTGTGTTTATAGCCTCGATTGCGATGGTGCAGGCTATAACGATACTACCAAAGTAACCGTTATCGGTCTTGAACGCACTGACGCTCAACCACAAATCGAGGCAGGAGCTAAGGCTTATGGTCTTACGGCAATCTCTGATCCAGCTCCCGAACAAAATCTTTTCGACCGCTCAGACAATGTAAATTTGGCGGCAAAAGGTATTCCTTCGCCCGATTTTGCTCCAGGTTTTACTGCTTTTGATGCCGAAATCAATAAATTTTATCACCAAGTATCAGATAGCCCAGAATCGGTAAATTATAATTATTTACTAAAATTCTGTCAAGCATATATTTATTCAGCTCGTTTGATTGCCGACCGTCCAACTGCTCCAAAATGGAAAGCTGGCGATAAATACGAAAAAGCCTTCAATGAGTTGTATGGTAAGTAATCAGTATAAAATTTTCCCACTGAGCGATTCCGCTATTACGATTGATTTTGGCAATGTCATTGACGAAAAAATCAATGATATTGTCATGCAATTGTATCATGTTTGCATAAAAAATGCTTTTGTTGGCATGAAAGAAGCAATGCCTGCGTATGCTTCATTGACAATTTTTTATGATGTTTTTAGAGTCAGAAGGAATTACACTTCTTACAAATCTGCTTATGCTTTTGTCGAAGATTTCTTGATAAAAAGTTATGATAATATCGACAAAAGAGAACATTATAAAAAAAGAATCATAGAAATTCCTGTAATATATAATGGAGAAGATTTGAGCTATGTAGCTGATTATCATCAAATTAGCGAAGCAAAAGTAATAGAATTACATTCAAGCCCAATATATAGAG
>JAFEIL010000054.1 GCA_017495105.1 Emticicia sp.
TAGCATAAAATTAGAAAATTATCGCTTTTTTGCAAATCAATTACTTTTGAGTATATTTCTTTTTTATAAGAAAAAATGTTCCCGAAACAAAAGGGAAATCTTTGGAGGAAATAGAACAATTATTGACACGAAAATGAAAATTAAATTTTATGCTCCACAATGGGGAAATATCCTTCCTTTTGATACTTTTTGCCAAAATGTAAAAGCCGCTGGTTATGACGGTGTAGAAATGGCTTTGCCTTTTGCTATAGAAGAGAAACAAGAAATACTATCTATTTTAAAGAAATTTGAGCTTGAACTGATTGGTCAATATTGGCAGTCATTTGAGAAAAACATTGACGAACACGCCAAGAATTATGAAATATATTTAAGGCATCTTATTACGGCAAATCCCATTTTTATCAATTCCCAAACGGGTAAAGATTACTTTAGTTTTGAGCAAAACAAACGACTTTTTGATTTAGCAAAATGCATTTCTGAGGAAACAGGGGTCAAGATTATTCACGAAACTCATCGAGGAAAAAGCCTTTTTACGGCACATATTACCCAAGATTATTTGACTAAAATTTCTGACTTACGCATTTGTTTGGACATTTCACATTGGTGCAATGTGCATGAATCTTTATTGGAAGACCAACAAGAATCCATAGATTTGGCAATTGCACACGCCGACCATATTCATAGCCGAATCGGGCATCAAGAAGGCCCTCAAGTAAATGACCCTCGTGCGACTGAATGGATAGAAGCTTTGGAAACGCATTTGGCTTGGTGGGACAAAGTAGTAGAAACACATAAGAAAAATGGGACAAATTTGACAATTACCACCGAATTTGGCCCTGCTCCCTACATGCCCGCTGTTCCTTTCACACAAATGCCATTGGCCAATCAATGGGAAATAAATGTATATATGATGAATTTATTGAAGGTACGCTTTTAAAAACAGTAATTTTTAAAAGCACTGATACAAAATACACTAAAATACTTATTTGTAAAATAAATATTATTTAAATAAAAAAATAAAACCAATTTATCTTTAATAAATGGGAAATGGCAAAAGCAAAATTAGTCGACTTGACTTTGTGAAAATCACGTCGATAGCAGGCTTATCTACCTTGTTTTTGGAAACAAATTTAATTTATGGTGCATCGCCACAATCTATGCTACCACCCATTCGTAAAATTACAAAAGGCTCTAAATTTCATTGGTTTGGGTATTATGATAAACTGCAATTTGACCCAACAAGTCGATATGTTTTAGGTATGCAAGTGGATTTTGAACATCGCTCACCTACTTCTACAGATATAATTAAAATTGGGATCATCGACTTGCAAGAGGGTGATCGTTGGACTGAAATTGGTACAAGTAAAGCATGGGGTTGGCAACAAGGCTGCATGTTACAATGGATTCCGAAATCAAATTCTGAAATTATTTGGAATGACCGAATTGATAATCAATTTGTCAGCCATATCTATAATATAAAAACAGGACTTACGAGAACCTTGCCAAAAGCGATATATGCAATTAGCCCGAATGGGAAATTTGCAATTGGAACAGAGTTTTCGCGTATTCAAGGACTTCGTCCTGGGTATGGATATGCGGGCATTCCTGATCCATATGCGGATGAGAAGACTCCCGATGACATAGGAATTTATAAAATGGATCTTAAAACGGGCAAAAGTAAAATGCTTTTTTCCATTACCGATATTGCTCAAATTCCTAATAAAGGGCAGTCAGTTGAAGATCAATGGCATTGGTTCAATCATCTATTGGTTAGTCCAGATTCAAAGCGATTTTTGTTTCTCAACCGATGGAGAGCTAAAAAAGAAGAACGTCAAAAAATGGCAGTTGGAGGTTTTGTTACAAGAATGTTTACATGTGATTCAAATGGCAAAAATCTCTATTGCATAGACCCTTCAGGCTTTAGTTCTCACTTTGTGTGGAAGGATAATGAGCAAGTATGCGTTTATACCAAACCTGAGGGACAGGAATGGGGATTTTATGAAATTGAAGATAAAACAGGGAAATATAAAAGAATTGGGAAAGAAAAAATGCCAGAAAATGGACATCAGACCTATTTGCCAATTGGAAACAAAATGGATTGGATTCTAAATGATAATTATGCTGGGAAGGATCGTTTACAGACACCCTATTTATATCATATTCCGACCGATAAACGAATCGACTTAGGTCATTTTATTTCACCAATCGAATATACAGGTGAATGGCGTTGTGACTTACATCCTCGCTTTAGTCCAGATGGTAGGAAAGTGGTCATCGACTCACCTCATGAGGGTAATGGAAGGCAAATGTATTTGATAGATATTGAAAATCTTATTTAAGAATGAAGTAAAATACTAACTAAATTAGTCGAAAATTATGAAAAAAACGATTTTTCCAATTATTTTTCTATCTCTTTGCTACCTTTTCACGGGGTGTAAAAATACAGGTACTGCCCTTAATGTTTCATTTGTTAGCAGCAATTTACGCTTTGTTGAAGGGCAAGACCATAATCCTACTAATAAAGAAAATTGGTCTAAAACACGAGCTTGGAAAGGAGAAAGAACCCACCTCCAAGTGATGATTTTATACTCGTTAGGAATAGGATTGAGAATTTCGGACATGAAAATTTAGAGTA
>JAFEIL010000089.1 GCA_017495105.1 Emticicia sp.
ATTCAATATAGTTATAAACGAAGATATTACCTGCCAAAGGGAGAGTTTATTGAGAAATATTGACTGAATCTATTGTATTTATAATCTCTTGATTTTCAGAACCGTACCTTCTTTAACAATGGTACTTGTTAAATTATTCCAAGCCCATAATTCCGCTACTACTACATCAAAATAAACTGCTATTCTGAAAAGAGTTTCTCCTTTTTTTACTGTATGTTCTAAAAAGTTATTGTTTTCTTCTCTCTCTCCTGCTTCCTCAGCATTTACCTTGTTTTTAGTTGAATTTTGACCATTTATAGTTATAATTTGTGGTTCGTCTTTTACATCTATTTTACTAACTTGTTGGCTATCAATACTTTTAGGTACACTTGTATTATCAGACTGTTCTTCCTTAATAGCTTGCACCAAAGGTGAAGAATTATTTAATTGAATCTCCTTTGGCAAATCAATTTTCATTGAAACTACTTCTTTATCTTTCAATTCAAGCGGTTGCTGATTCCCTTTATCAATTTCCTGGTTCGGTGGCAATGTTGTTAAATTAACTTCGTTTAGCAATTCTTTTTTGGTGGTTGCTACATCATTTAGATTAACCAATTTCGGCTGTTCCTTTTCAATTTCTTGACTCGATTGTAAGGCTGATAAATCAATATCCTTAGGTAAGGATTTTACCTCTGCAGTTTTAATTGTATCTTGTTTAAGATATGTTTTCTCAACATTTTTAGTTCGCACTGCAACCATGATATTCTCAACTTCGGCCAATTCTTCAGGCATTTCTATGTATTCAATTGGCTTATTTTTAGGCCGAGTTGCTTGTAACCATATAACTCTTCCTCTTTGCAAACGTTGAACGGAGTCGAAACGATTAAAATCAAGCAAATTCGAAAGTCGCACACCATACATTTGAGAAATATCCCAAAGAGTCTCCCCTTCTCTCACCACATGAAATGGCACACTTGCTTTGCCTAATTTTTGTTGAATGTAATATACCTGACCGATTGTTAACAAATCAGTTTCCTTCATATCATTGAATTCAACAAAACGTTCAATCGAAATTCCTGCTTTGTAAGCCATTGTTACAGGTGAATCACACATATCTGCCTTTAAACCTTCTCTATCATTTATCAGATAAAAAACTCCTCCTTTACTTTTTACTTTTGCAAATTTTTCAATTTTTTTCAGTATTGGAAAGCCTAAATCCTTTGCAGGTAGTCCAATTTTTCTAGATAATTCGGCAAAAGTTCTAATTTCACTATATCTCTCTGTAGGTACAATTACCAACACTTTACAATCAGATTCTGGTACACTTGAAGAATTTAACCACTTATTATATTCAAATAATGTTTCAGGGTCAACTTTTAAGTCAAGTGCTATTTTATTGAGTGTTTTACCTTTGCTATACGGATACTCATAAACTATTTTTTGAATACTAGGTTTATAAGATGGAAACTCTCTTTCAATGGCAATTTTGTAGGCTAAAAATTGTAAAATTGCAGAATAAGCGGGACTATCTAATAAAATGTAAGGATTTTCAGCCCATTTTTTATTTATTTCAAGCAAATTTAAAATTTTTTTATCTGCAATATGGGAAAATAATGTGGAAGCCCAATTTCTATATAAAACCTGATTTCGTTTGAAACAAATAACCGCACCATTAGTTGCAGAAATAAAATGTTTTCTTTCATCAAATTGGTCATTGACAATTAAATCCACATCATCGGCTTTTTCTCTATCTAAACACCAATAAACATCATTTTCAAGAGAAATTGAAGTTTCAACGCTTGACTGATATTTATTATATATCATCAAGAACTTAAAGTCATCAGGTACTGACTTTTCTCTGAGAATTGGTTCTACTATGGGTAAAAACAAATTAAATTTATCGAGTTGTAGGTGAAGATTGCCCTTATTGGTCTGTATATTTTTTAGTTCTGTTTGAACCAAATATCTCGTAACATCGGTGAGTTGGAAAGTTACATCAGCAAATTTGATTTCGTAAGGAACAAGAGGATAATCTTTTTTGTGATTAAAACCAAGAACATCTGTTCTTTCCAAACAAATGAAAAGAAATACCAATAACAGGGAATGTAAAAAAGCACGTAAGTCCATTATTTTGTGTTCCACTTGGGGGCTATTGAGGAGGAGGTGTAAAACGGCTTAATGAAAAACACCTCTCTCAATAGCTGGTTACCTTTACTTTTTTTGGGTTCGAGTTCGAACTTTCGTTCAAGCACTTATTATAATTAATTAGGAAAGCATTTATAGCTTATTGTTCCAAAGATATTGTACCTAATTTTAATTTCCAAATGTAAATGGCATTATTTTTTTAAAAAATTCCGTAATTTTTATTTTTTCAAAAAAATATGAAAACAAAGGAAATTCATAATACGTTAGTAAAAAGAAATTAACATGGTTAAGGAAATTATTCAATTTTTATAAAAAATCGGGAAAATCTTAAGTTATTAAAAAACAATTTTAAATCAAGTAATAGTGTATTTGTAATTTAAAATACTGCTTAATCAATAGAATTGGTCAAACAAAAAGGCTACTCATTAGAGCAGCCTTTTTTTAAAATCGAAAAATTTCAAAAATTTACTTTCTCCAGTTTTTATATTGATTTATCAGTGCATTTGTTGAACTATCGTGACTTTCGATTACATTATTATCTGTCAATTCTGGATAAATTTTATTAGCCAATTGTTTTCCCAATTCTACGCCCCACTGATCGAAACTAAATACATTCCAAATGATACCTTGAACATAGATTTTATGCTCGTACATGGCAATTAAACTTCCAAGTACTTTTGGAGTAACTTTCTTTACCAAAATAGAATTTGTTGGTCGATTTCCTTCAAAAACTTTGAATGGTGCAATTTTATTTTTTTCTCCATCAGATTTTCCAGTCAATTCCGCATCAACTTCTGCCCTAGTTTTACCATTCATCAAAGCTTCAGTTTGTGCAAAGAAATTTGATAATAACATCTTGTGATGCTCTCCCAATGGATTGTGCGAAATTGCTGGTGCGATGAAATCAGCAGGAATCAATTTCGTTCCTTGATGAATTAATTGATAGAACGCATGTTGACCATTTGTACCAGGCTCTCCCCAAATTATTGGTCCAGTTTGATAATCAACTTTGTTTCCGCTTCGGTCAATGTACTTACCGTTCGATTCCATATCACCTTGTTGAAAATATGCTGCAAAACGATGTAAGTATTGGTCATAAGGTAAAATTGCCTGCGATTCTGCACCGTAGAAATTATTATACCATATACCTAATAGTGCTAACACAACTGGAATATTTTTCTCGAAAGGTGTAGTACGAAAATGGTTATCCATTTCATGGGCTCCAAGCAACAATTTCTCAAAATTTTCGTAGCCAATCGTACACGCAATTGATAAACCAATTGCCGACCAAAGTGAATAACGTCCACCTACCCAATCCCAAAAACCAAACATATTGGCAGGGTCGATACCAAACTTCTCCACTAAATTTTGACTTGTAGAAATCGCAACAAAATGTTTTTTCACAAACTCCTCATTCACAGCACTTTGCAAAAACCAATCGCGAGCCGAAAGGGCATTCGTCATTGTTTCTTGCGTTGTGAATGTCTTTGAGGCAATCATAAATAAGGTTGTCTCAGGGTTCACTTTTTTCAAAGTTTCTACAATGTGAGTTCCGTCAACATTTGATACAAAGTGAATATTGATATTCTTTTTCTTATATGCCTTTAATGCTTCCGTAACCATTACTGGGCCTAAATCAGAGCCACCAATTCCAATATTTACAATATCAGTGATTGATTTATTGCTATACCCTTTCCATGCACCTGAAATAACTTTTCCCGAAAAGGTTTTTATTTTTTCTAAAACATCATTTACTTCGGGCATTACGTTTTTGCCTTCAACAAAAATCGGTGTGTTTGAGCGATTTCGCAGAGCAACGTGAAGCACTGATCGATTTTCAGTTTGATTGATTTTTTCACCAGTAAACATTTGTTCAATCGCACCAGACAAATCGCATTCTTTAGCCAAATCAGTCAAATAACTGATTGTACGTCGATTAATATTGTTTTTTGAATAATCAAGCAAAATATCATTAAACTTGATTGAGAATTTCTTAAATCGACTTTTATCTTCAACAAATAAATCTTTTAAGTGTTTTTTGCTAATAGTTCGGTGGTGAGCTTTAAGTTTTTTGAAAGCAGGAGTTTGAGTAAAATTGATTGAGTTAAGCATATTTTCTTTGATAGTTACTTATGAACTGGGTTACTTGGAAATTGGCAAATTGACTATTAGGCAATTAGTTATTGGTATCTTAGTTTACTGAAACTAGTTGACCAATTACCATCTATCTAATTCTCAGACTTAATACAAATATCATCAAAATGACTTTTGGAAGCAACAAAAACGTTGAAATCGACATCACCTTGAATCCCATCGACTTTTCCAGTTGCACTATGTTGCCACATCATAAGTCGAGCGTTATTATATCCTTCTAATTTTTGACTTTCATAATTAGAAATCCACAATGGATACTTATCAAAATTTCCTTTAATATATTCTCTGTAGATATGACCATTGGTATAAATAATAGGTTTTACTCCATAATGGTTTTCTATTATATTGATGAAGGTTTTAACATTTTCAAGGAGATTGGAACGTACCTTCTTACTTGTACCTTGAATTTCAAAATCTAACACAGGCACAAAATCGCCTTCTTCTAATTCTACTGATTCGATAAAATTTTGAGCTTGCTCAACTGGATTTGCTCTCGGAACATAAAAATGATACGCCCCTCTTATTAAGCCTGTTTTCTTTGCTTCTCGCCAGTTGTTTCCAAAATCTTGGTCTTTTAAATCTTCTCCTTCGGTAGCCTTTATGAAGCAAAAACTTATATCTACTTTATCTTCAATGCTATTTTTTACCCTGTGCCAGTCAATTTTATTGTTGTGGTGAGAAACATCAATTCCGTGAATAGTATATCTTAAAGGCAGTTTAATACCAAAACTCTCAATGTAAGTCCACCGCTGACTATCACTTACATATACTGGATATAAAGTGATTAAGACGATAACAATCAAAACATAGAGTCCACGTAAGGAAAAAATCTGATTCAGAAATCTTTTCCATAGACTCAATTTCTTTTTCTTTTTCATTAAACTCAGAAGCAATTATAAATCTAACTAAGTAGATAATATTGCAAATAATATGTAAAAGTAAAAAAAATGCGTTGTGATTAAAATTAATTGCTTGTTTAGTGCATGAAACTTGTTTATTTAATAATTTTTCGACAAAAAATAGTGGCATATCTTAAAGGTATGCCACTTTAACTTAAAAATCAAACGCTTACTTATTCGGTTGCGGAGTGTAACGTAAATAAGGCTTAACAACTCTCACTCCTTTAGGGAATTTTATAATTGCATCTTCGGTCGAAACCGCTGGAATCACAATAGTATCTTCGCCTACTTTCCAATCAGCAGGAGTAGCCACCTGATAATTTGCTGTTAATTGAAGCGAATCAATTACACGAAGTAATTCAGTAAAATTACGGCCAGTTGATGCAGGATAGGTTAGAGTTAATTTAACTTTTTTATCTGGCCCAATAATGAATACTGAACGAACAGTTGCTTTTTCAGAAGCATTTGGGTGAATCATGTCATACAAAGTTGCCACGTTGCGATCGGCATCAGCGATTATTGGGAAGTTTACTTTTACATCATTAACTTCTTCAATATCTGGCACCCATTTGCTATGTGATGCTAAATCGTCAACAGAAACAGCTATTACCTTCACGCCTCTTTTGGCGAAATCGTCTTTTAAAAGTGCTGTTTTTCCTAATTCTGTTGTACAAACCGGCGTAAAATCAGCTGGATGTGAAAATAACATTCCCCAAGAATCACCAAGCCATTCATGAAAATTAATTGTTCCCTGCGTGGTTTCAGCAGTAAAGTCTGGTGCGATATCGCCTAATCTAAGTGACATATTTTGATTTAGTTTAAAAATTAAACAAATAATCTACTAACTTTATAGAGAATTGTTTTTTAATAAAAATAGTTCACAAATTCCAATAAAAATAAATACTATTTGCGAAACTCAATTTTTATGGAAAAGATTATTTTTTAATGATGAAACGAAAAAATCCTTGTACTAAATAACTGTTATGTAGTATATTTGAAACAAAGAATCAAAAAACCTCTACAATGCTTGCTTGCTCCGAACTAAGTTTTTCATACGATACAAAAAAAACGTTCAATTTTCCTTCATTCAGTTGCGAAAAAGGTGAGACTTTGCTTATCTTAGGAAATTCAGGAACTGGCAAAACAACTCTTCTTCATTTACTTGCGTTGCTTCTTAAACCAAATTCTGGTTCAATAAAAATAAAAGGAAAGGAATTGGCATTGCTGACGGCCAAAGATGCAAGCCAAATGCGGGCCAATCATCTCGGAATCATTTATCAGAAACCACACTTTGTAAATTCGTTGAATGTATTGGATAATTTATTACTAGCAAATTACCTTGCCGACAAAAAGCAATCGAAAACACAAGCTCGAAACCTTGCCCAGAACTTAGGAATTAGTGAACTTCTTGATAAAAATACCTCAATATTGAGCGGCGGCGAACAACAACGTGTAAGTATCGCACGAGCATTAATGAATAATCCAGATTTAATTTTGGCCGATGAACCAACTTCTAATTTAGATGACGAAAACTGTAACAAAGTAATAGAATTACTTGAAAATCAATCAAAAAATATCGGTGCTGCCTTAGTAATAGTAACACATGACCAAAGATTGAAAGATAATTTTAAAAATATTATAACACTTTAACAAATTACGATTTACGAATGATGATTTACTTTTTTTGTAATCGCAAATTTTATCATACACCTTATGAATAACTAATTTGGAAGATTTAGCTTTTAATCTGCCGTTTGAAATTTGTAGGGAGAAGACAATTCGATAATCGACATTCTTAAATCGTCAATCAAAAATATGCTTTTTAAAATAAGTTGGAAAAATATACTTGACAAAAAACTCAATAGTTTTTTGTGTATTTTATTAATGACCCTTGGCATTGCCATGATTTCTTTGTTGATGCTTTTAGGAAAACAATTACAGGATAAATTCGCCAAAAATATCAGTGGCATTGATTTGGTAGTTGGAGCAAAAGGCAGTCCGCTTCAATTGATATTGTCGTCGGTTTATCAAATTGATAATCCAACTGGAAATGTTTTTTTAGATGATGTTGCGGCGATTGCTCAAAACCCTTTGGTAAAAGAAATGATTCCACTTTCAATGGGCGATAATTATCAAGGATATAGAATAGTTGGTACAAACAAAAAGTATTTTGAGCATTTTAAGACCCAAATTGCTTCTGGCAAAATGTTTAAAGGCAATTTGGAGGTGGTTTTAGGAGCCTCTACCGCTAAAAATGTCAATTTGAAAGTTGGTGATACTTTTGGCAGTTCCCACGGACTAGATTCGGAAGGTGAAAAACACAAAGAAAGCAATTATAAAGTAGTCGGAATTTTAGATTACAACAATTCTGTCGTTGATAATTTAATTTTGACAAGTTTGAATAGCGTTTGGAATATTCACGAACATAAAGATGAAAACCATGAAAATAAAGCAGTTGATAGTACTATTAAACGAGAAATAACCAGTGCAATCATTAAATTTCGCTCTCCAATGGGTATGATGACGATGCCGCGTAATATCAACCAAAATTCAAAATTACAAGCGGCGGTTCCCGCTATTGAGGTAAATCGTTTATTTGAATTACTAGGAATTGGTATTGAAGGTTTGCAATTTTTGGCAGCAGTAATAATGCTTATCTCAGGAATCAGTGTATTTGTATCACTTTATAATTCATTAAAAGAACGAAAATACGAAATGGCCTTGATGCTTTCAATGGGTTCAAGCCGGACTCGTTTATTTTTGATGTTGTTATTAGAAGGTATTATTTTATCTTTGCTTGGTTTTATTGCGGGAATCGCCTTAAGTAGAATTGGTATCTATTTGATTTCAAATGCTTTAAGCAAGAAATTTCATTTCAATGTGAGTCAATTTAGTTTACAAACTGGCGAAATATATTTATTTATTGGTGCCTTATTAGTCGGGATTTTGGCTGCTGCCATTCCATCATTAGGTATTTACAGAATCAATATTTCAAAAACATTGGCAACTGAATAATTTTTTTCAAGAACTTTACACTTTCAAAATCAATAAAATGAAAAATTTAACCACAAGAATCATACTCGGCATTTTCGCTTTTTCATTATTATCTTTTACTTATGCTGATGAGCCTACCAAAATTACTTGGGAAACACTTCGTGACGTAACTTTTAAGAAAAAATGGAGTGCCGAAGAATCAATGTTTATACTCTATCCTACTTTTGGCCAAAAAGTGGCCAACTTAAAAGATAAGGAAATCATGTTGACAGGCTATATGATTCCAGTAGACGTTGATGCCAATGTTTATGTGTTATCAGCTAATCCATATAGCTCATGTTTCTTTTGTGGCGGTGCAGGGCCAGAAATGGCTCTTTTAAACAACTCCCAGCCCACGAGACGGGCTCCCATCTCGTATGTCGTCTTTTTCTTGTAAAAAAAAAAAAATAACACACCCAACAACAGTCTTC
>JAFEIL010000414.1 GCA_017495105.1 Emticicia sp.
AATCAATTCTTTAGGATTTGAAGTAATGGTTTTGTATGTATTTATTAAATCTTTGTTGATGTCGTTTATTACAGCTTTTTCGAGTTTTGGAAAGTTGTTAAGCATCCAAAATAAAACTGCACCGCTACCAACAAATGGTTCGATGTATGTAAATTTATCTTTCGTTATTTCTGTTGGCAAAGTCCGTTCAATGTCGTTGATAAGCTGGGTTTTTCCACCTGCCCACTTCAAAAATGGTTTTGCAATTTTAATATCTGTCATTCTAATTTAATTCAGTTATACGCTTCAAATTTACAATATTTTTTCGTCTTAAAAGTCTGTTTGGAAGTTGATTTTTGTCCGAATGTTGATTTTTAGCACGGTCGTTTTGGGGTGTCGGCTAACGTCCAGCCAGCTTGGCGAAGTGGCGGTTTTTTAGCACCAAAGTTACTAAAAATTCCTGAACTTTGTTTCAGCACTTTCCTTTCTAAAAAAGCACCGAACCCGCCATTTTGCCAAACTGCTTGTTAGCGGTTCGTTATTAATTTTTCTTCTGTCATTATTCTAATTGCTTTCTCAGTTTCATTTTGACCGTCTGTTAATGAACCTGGCAACATAATTAGTCGTTTTTTTATTTTGCCTTGTTCGTCTTCGAATAGAACTTCAAATCTTGAACGTGTTAAACCTGCAATTGCTTTTTTAAATTTAATTTCCTTGATTTTTTGTCGGTCTATAATTGGTGTCGCAGAGTTGTTGATACTTTTTACTATTCCGTAAACTAAGTAAACTCCTAAAAGTCCAAATAATATTGGTTGTGCTATTTGTCCGTTTTTGTAACTGTCAAAAGCAAAATAAAAAAGTCCGAGAGAAAGTGCACCGTAAATGATTAATATTCTCGATATGTTATTACCTACTGTAACTTTCGCAACATTACCGATAATTCCGTCTCGTGTCAGTACAATTTTGTCTGGCAAAATATGACAAAATCCCGTTTTTGTTTTAAATGTTTGTTCGTTGTCCATTGTTTTCTGTGTCGTCTATTATAATGACCGCTAACTCTCTAATATACGAAAGTTTTGTAGTACTTTTTGAATATATTTGCACAAAAATAATATCTCATTGTACTATTCTTGTCGTACTTTTCTGCTGTTTTACTCTCACAAAACTATTTATAATATAGAAAACCTCCAAATATTATTCCTTTTTTAAATTAAGCTGTTCAAAAGGGCTTACAATATTTTCTATTGTTCTATTACTCACATGTGTATATCTAAGTGTTGTCTTTATATCGTTATGCCCCAGTAATTCTTGAATCAATTTTATGTCTGTCCCTCGCTCATGGAGGTGCGTTGCGTAGCTGTGTCTAAGGCTATGAAACGTTACATCTTGTATTATTTTTGCCTCATTTTTCGCTCTATGAAATACTTGTTGAAGACTTCTTGTACTATATTGTTCTTCTCTGTACTGACCTTCAAAAAGCCAATATTTAGGTTTATATGAAAGATAGTATTTCCGTAAAAGTTCTAAAATTCCCTGTGAAAGAGATACCGTGCGGTCTTTTTTTCCTTTAGCTCCCTTAATGTTTATGACCATTCGTGCCGAATGAATATCTTTTACTCTCAAATTTACAACCTCACTTACTCGTAGTCCCGCCGAGTATGCCAAATAAAGCATAGTTTTATGTTTTAAGTTCTCTAATTTTGAAAATAATCGCTCTACTTGACTCAATGCCAAAACGTTGGGCAATTGCAAAGGTTTCTTTGGTCGAGGAATATCAAAGAAAAACTTTTCACGTTTTAAAACTTTCTCAAAATAAAATTTCACTGCATTGATTCGGCTATGTAGCGTGTTTTCAGATAGTTTTAAGATATTTATGCAATAAACAAAATAATCCCTCAGTCGATTAGCTTCTAATTCATCAACATTCTTGTCTTTCAGAATATAAAGCAATTGAGCAAACTCATTTTTATAAGTGGTAATTGTATTAAAACTGTAAGCCTTTAGTTGTAAAGTTTCGACATATTTTTGAAGTGCCATTTGATTCACAGGGTGTATTTGAGAAAGTACCTCTTTGCCAATAAGTGCTTTGGGAGTTAAACAAAATTTCTCACGATAAAAAGCAGAATCCAGTACATACCAAGCCTTATGCGTTTGACTCCATCGAACGCCAACCAGTTTTTTTACACGAATATTTAATTCTTCGTTTCGTTCAAAACGTATAAAAATTACATCTTTTCCATGATGTATTGCGAGTTCATAACTAATTTCAATTGCCATGATTATTGTCGGTTTTCTTGTCCAGCAATAGTATTTGTTCTCCAATTACCTCCGTTACATATACTTTTCGACCATCTTTGTCGTCATAACTTCGGGTTTTTAGTTTACCTTCAATATAAGCCAAACTTCCTTTGTGGAGGAAATTCTGAGCTAAATCAGCCAAACCTCGCCATAAAACTATATTATGCCAGTCCGTTATCGTATGTTTTTGTCCTTTATCATCTTTATATGTCTCAGAGGTAGCCAAAGAAAATTTAGCGACTTTAATGTCTTTGTCCAAGATATTAATTTCGGGATTATTGCCCAAATTTCCAATTAATGTTACTTTATTCAGTCCTTTCATTCTAACAAATGGTTAATAATAATTTATAGG
>JAFEIL010000402.1 GCA_017495105.1 Emticicia sp.
GGTTACTTGTTATTGGTTTTCAAAAATGGCTGTATTTTGAATTGAATTTAGTTTGCAAATTCAGAGTTTAAACCATATAATCGAAAATAAACGATAAATTTAGGATTGATAATTTACTAATTATCATTATCCAATCGTCATTCGATTCATTCGTAAATCGTACTTAATAATCAATTAACCAATAACTAAATAACCAAATTAGTTTTAGATATTATGGAATTAACAGTTGCACAAAAATTAGAAACACTGCTTAAACTTCAATCAATCGACTCGCAATTAGATGAGTTGAGAAAACTACGTGGTGACTTACCAGACGAAGTACGTGACTTGGAAGATGAAGTTATTGGTTTTGAGACTCGTATTGGTAAATTCAAGAAAGAAATCGACGTTTTGGATGTTGAATTGAATGGCTACCGTGCAGGAAAAAAAGAAGCCGAAAAATTAATTCAGAAATACAAAGACCAACAAATGAATGTTCGTAACAATCGTGAGTATGATGCGATTGCTAAAGAATTAGAGTTACAAGAGTTGGAAATTCAGTTGGCTGATAAACGTACTCGTGAAACTGAATTTAAAGTAAAAAATAAAAATACTGAAATCTCTGATGTGGAGTCAGCTATGATCAGCCGCAAAAAAGACCTTGAAGTAAAACGCAAGGAATTGGATGTATTGGTTGCTGAAAGCCAAGAAGATGAGAAAAAATTGACAGTTAGCCGTGATAAGGCTGCTACCAATGTTGAAGAACGTTTGGTAAAAGCTTATAACCGTATTCGTGGTAATGCTGAAAATGGTTTGGCGGTTGTTATGGTTAGACGTGGTGCTTGTGGCGGATGTTTCAATATTGTTCCACCTCAGCGTCAAGCAGATATTAAAGATAAAAAGAAAATCATCGTGTGTGAACATTGTGGCCGAATCTTGGCTGATGTTGATGCCGTTGAGATTGTTAGAAGATAATTTTTTAGATAAAGTTGATGATCAATCATCCGTATTACTAAACGCTATAGATTTCAAAATAGCTAAGTTTTCGTTATTTGCGAAAACTTAGCTATTTTTGTTTATTAACAATCATTTTTTGAAACAATTTCGTTTCTTGTAAAAACAAACTGATAAACAAATTGAAGTATCAAATCCATATCTTTAAAATTACGAGTTATGATGGGGTTGCCCAATGTTTTCCTTGCTTTCCAATTAGAAATTTAATCTCTAGAATTTGCCGTTTATTTTTAATATATTGTCTAAGTTTACGAACATCAAGTTTTTTAATTGTTAATTGTTTACTTGTGGCTTATAACTCTAAAGCTGCTGATTTTGATTTTACTCCTAATCTTCAAAAAGCCTATTCTGAGGTTTTTAAATTAAAAATACAGTCAGGCAGAGAATTACTCTCTAAAGAAAACCCCAAGAATCCCTTCCGAATTTATGTTGAAGATTTCGCTGACATGACTGAGTTAATTAATTCAGAGAATGAAATGCAGTATGAAAAATGGATTAGTAGAGAAGACGAACGCTTAGGCTTAATTGAGGAGTTAGATGAAAAGTCGCCATATAACCGTTTTTTGAGAGCTGAAATAAAACTGCATTGGGCATTGATAAAAATAAGATTTGGGCATGAAGTAAAAGCGGCTTATAGCGTGATTCAGACTTATAAATTGCTTGAAGAAAATCAGAAATTATTTCCGAACTTTCTGCCAAATTTAAAGTCACTTGGCTGCTTGCACGTATTGATTGGGTCAGTTCCCGACAAGCAGCGATGGATTTCAAAATTACTTGGACTTCGTGGAAATATCAAATTGGGTATGAACGAACTTCGGGTGGGTGCAACAGATAAAATTTGGGGGACAGAAGCCAAGTTTTGTACTATCTTTATTCAAGCATACGTTTTGAAATTTGATGATAAACAAAATGCTGAAATGCTTCAATTTGCTGAAAATCAGTCTGATAATTTGAATATAAACATGGTCGCAACGGCTATTTCGCTGAAAGTTAATAGAACCGAGCAGGCCATCGAATTACTGAAACGCACTCCCAAGGATGCGGCATATTTATATTTTCCAATCTTTGAATTATACAAAGCAGAGACTCAGCTTTTCAAAGGGAATTATCCGCAAGCTGTTTTAGCATATCAAAATTATCTTAGAACATTTCAAGGGCAAACTTTCTTGAAGGATACTTATTATAAATTGTTTTTGTGTATTTGGTTAATGGGTGATGAGAAAAAAGCAAAATTGTATTTATCGAAGATAAACGAAAGAGGAAACACAATTTCAGAGTCGGATAAGGCTGCACAGAAATTTTATAAAGACTTTCAGAAAACCAAAGCTTTACCCAACAAAACTTTAATAAAACTTCGATTACTTTTTGATGGTGGATATTTTGAAGAAGCACAAAATGAATTAGTTTCCTTAACAGAAAAAAAATTTACGAATACCAAAGATCAAGCTGAGTTTAATTACAGAGCGGGAAGAATTTATCAGAAACTTAATCAGCTTGATAAGGCCGCCAATTCTTTTGAGAGGTCAGTGGCATTAACAGGGAGTGATGAATGGGTTTTTGCTCCAAATTCTGCTTTGCAATTAGGTTATATTCAACAACAAAAAGGACAAAAAAATAAGGCAAAAGCTTATTTTGAACAAGCAATTGCCTATAAAAACCATGAATATAAAACTTCGGTTGATAATAAAGCCCGTGCTGCACTGACTGAAATGGGATATTGAGATGGTCTATACAAGAGATAAAAAACAAGAGACATAAGAGTTTGAATTCGATACAAATTTTTCTCTTGTCTCTAGTCTAAATTTTCTTTTCTATATTTCCATTTCAGGTATATCGCCTTCAATTATTAGTCTGCCTTCAGTGGAATTTTTTATATGTTCTACCGAAATACCTGGGGCTCTTTCTAATAATTTAAAACCACCTTCGGGCATTATTTCTAAAACCGCTAGTTCGGTAACAATCTTTTTTACGCAACGTAAACCTGTTATTGGCAAACTACAAGTTTTCAATAACTTGGATTCTCCAGCTTTATTGATATGCTGCATAGCTACAATAATATTTTCGGCCGAAGCTACTAAATCCATTGCTCCGCCCATGCCTTTCACCATTTTACCTGGAATTTTCCAGTTGGCAATGTCGCCATTTTCTGAAACCTCCATTGCACCCAAAATTGTAAGGTCAACATGGCCACCACGAATCATTGCAAAACTTTCGGCCGAACTAAACAAAGCCGAACCATCAAGTACCGTAACAGTCTGTTTACCAGCATTAATCAAATCGGGGTCAACTTTATCTTCAGTAGGGAAGGGGCCAATACCCAGAAGCCCATTTTCTGATTGTAATACAGCATTGATACCTTTTGGAATATAATTGGCAACCAAGGTTGGAATACCGATTCCGAGATTGACATAATAACCATCTTTTACTTCACGAGCAATGCGTTTGGCAATTTGGTTTTTGTCGAGGCCTTGTCCAATAGGTAGTGGAGTTTTTGCTTCTTGAGCAATTTCTTTCTCATTGGGGCGTTTTGACGTTTCAACGGCTGGGGCTATCGTCCTCTGTTCAATTCTTTTCTCATAATTTTTTCCTTGAAAAATTCTTTGGACGTAAATTCCTGGCGTATGAATTTGAGCAGGGTCGAGGCCACCCACAGGTACGAGTTCTTCTACTTCGGCAATCGTAATTTTTCCCGCTGCGGCCATCATTGGGCTAAAGTTTTGTGCTGTTCCCTTAAAAATCAAATTACCTGCTGTGTCACCTTTCCATGCTTTTATTATAGCAAAATCGGCTTTTAGCCAACTTTCTCGCACATATTTTTTGCCGTCAAATTCTTGAATTTCTTTGCCTTCGGCCACTTCTGTGCCTACGCCTGCGGGTGTGAAAAAGGCAGGAATTCCAGCACCAGCTGCTCTGATTCGCTCGGCAAGTGTACCTTGTGGCGTAAGTTCTACCTCCAATTCGCCTGATAATAATTGACGTTCAAATTCTTTATTTTCACCTACATACGAAGAAATCATTTTCTTTACTTGCTTCGATTTTAACATTAGACCAATACCAAAATCGTCCACACCTGCATTGTTTGAAATACAGGTTAGGTTTTTTATGCCTTTTTCCAACAAAGCCGAAATCGAATTTTCAGGAATTCCACAAAGGCCGAAGCCTCCAAGCATAAGCGTTGCTCCATCTTGAATATCTGCAACTGCTTCTTCTGCACCACTTATTACTTTATTTATCATCGTATTTTTTTAATTCTACGCAAATATAATAGATCTTATGCTGTTATTGATTGAGTTTTTCTAAGAAAATTATAGTAAAAACTTAGTTTTATGCAAAAACAATCGCTTTTTGTGCAAAATCCAAATAGTTTTAGAAAATGCTCCATCTTAATCCAACGAAACCTCTGATACTTTGCAAAGGGGCATAATTATAACTGGGGTCAAACTGCTCACTAAATGGTTTTTCTGGACTAAAAATCGGGTCTTTGGGAAGAAAATTTGTAAAATTTTTGATGCCCCCATAAAGCTGTAAGCCATTGGCGAATCGTTTGGTGGCTTGTATATTGTGAATGCCAAACCAAGGTGAATATTCAGGGCGAGTATCGCCATAAGCTCTCACGATTGGTAAACGCATCGGACTGTATAAATTGCCAGTCAGGTCGAAAGTCAGTTGAGCTTTGATGAAAGAATAGCTAATTACGTAATTTGCTGTAGTATTTGGTGTTTGAATTTGGTTGATTTTTAGGTCATTTTCTTTACGGTAGACATCTATTAAAGTTGCCCCTGCAAATATTTTCAAACTTGAGCTAAAACTAAACTCTGTATTGAGTGCGATGCCTTTCGAAATTCCATGGCCTTTTAAATTATCATAAACAACCAATTCTGGGTTTTGGTCGTAATCGGCAATGATTTTATTTGCAAAATAGGTGTAAAATCCGTTGAGTTGAATGTTTCCATAACAATTTTCAAAAGTAAAAAAATGTTGATAATCAAGATTGGTATTATAGGAACGTTCAGGTTTTAATTCATTTACTATCAGTACCGTACGTGAGCCGGTAAGTGCAGCATGGTCTTCTGAAAATAAATTCACTACCCTGTATCCATTGCCAAGACTAAGCCTAAAAATATCATCTTTCTTTGGTGTAAATTTCCAATTTAGTCGAGGAGTTGCGATACCACCGTGTTTAGAATTGTAATCGTATCTTAGTCCCAAGAGTAATTTATTTTTACTGTTTAGTGTGACCTCATCTTGAGCAAAAAAACCAGGCAAACTAATTAAATTAGGAGCATTTTTAATGTCGATAGTTTGGGTTATTGGAGTATTATCATCATAAAATGTTTGGCGATACGTCAGTCCCAAAAGAGCATCGTGATTTTTATTCAGTTTTTTGTCCCAGAGTAATTGCCCAAAGGCAATTCGTTGAGTAGCTAAATAAAAAGTGCTACCATAAACCGAGTTTTGCTGGTGCTCATTGAATGAAAAATTGAGTGTAACTTTCTGATTATCAATCGGTAACTGATAGCTTCCTAGCATCTCAACGCGTTTTGTGAAAATTGATTCTCCATATATTTCACTTTCGCCACGATTAGTTTTTTTCCATTGCATTTCACCCCCAAATCTATCTTCGTAAATGTACCGAGCAGCTATATTAAAAATCCTATTTTGTGAGCGTCGCATCGACCACTTATTAAAAATTGATATCCGATTTTGGAGCGTAATATCAGTGAAGTTATCTTGATTAATATCCCAACGTTTGTTAAATCGGAAGTAATTACCAGAAAAAAGTATATCGAATTTGCTAATTTTGACTTTGCTACTGGCATCAAAATTATTTTCATGATAGCTGCTTGTATTAAAATCAAAGTTAAATTTTGGTGCATTTGAAGGTTTTTTTGTAATGACATTAATCAAACCACCAACGGCTTCAGAGCCATAGAGTGTTGAAGCAGGCCCTTTCATTATCTCAATTCGCTCGACCATTGAGTTTGGAATTCCACTCAGTCCATAAACCGACGATAACGCCGAGACAATAGGCATTCCATCAATCATTACCATCGTGTAAGGCCCTTCCATGCCGTTTATGTGAATGTCGCCTGTATTGCAAACATTACAATTAAGTTGTGGACGCACGCCATTAACCATTGAAAGCGACTCAAATAAACTTGGTGTTGGGTTTTTGCGAAAAAAAGTTGGGTTTAAAATTTGAATAGGAGCAGGTGATTCGTTAATGCTTGTTTCTTTCATCGTACCAGTCACGACTACTTCATTGAGCTGGGCATTTTCTTCTTCTATTTCAATATTCAGAATAATTGTTTTTTCTTCTAAAACATTGATAATTAGTTGTTTAGTTTTATATCCAATACTTGAAAAATGAATTGTTTGTTTACCAATAGGAGCGTTTTTGATAATGAATTTACCATTTTCATCAGTTTGGGTTCCAATTTTTGTATTCAAAATAACAATGCTAGCAAAGCTAACAGCTTTATCTTTATTGGTAATTATTCCCTTAATTTCTCCGCTAAATGCTTTCAATGTCGTAGAAAAAAGTACTAGAAAAACGTATAAAATAAATGTATTTTTCATGGTTATGTCAATTCTAAATACAAATTATGATTAATAAAATTATTATTCAAAATATATCTAAATAAAAATTTAGATTTGACTAAAAAAATGATTTTGAGAATAAGTAATTTTGGCATTTTGTTTGTACTGTTTTTGGTAGAAATTATTATTTACGCTTTTTAGCGAACAGTAATTAAATTTTACTGAGTTCGCATCACATTTTATGGCAAATGTAATCCTTGGAATTGGCTCACGTGTTAAACATCCAGAATATGGCGTCGGAGTCGTAATTAACTTTAAATCAGATGTTTATGTCATTACTTTTGTAGAGATAGGAACAAAGAACATTAAAATTGATTATCCGTTTGAGGTGCTGGAAGTTGTTGAGCCTTCGCACGATATGGTGAGTTTATTTGAGGTTGAACGATCCCTTTCAAGGATTCTTCAACGCTGGATGGATACTACCGAAATAGTGCCTTTGGGTGATAAATGGAAAGGTGGAAAAATGATTTTACAACCTGGTCGTAGAGATTTGCAATCGAAAGAGATTCCGATTGATGCTTTTTTTCATAAAATCGTTATGATGCGTGACCGTCTGCGAGTTTTAGAACAGCGAGTAAACACAAGTAATATGGATGATGAAGAAAAGGTGAATATTCAGCAATATATCACTCGTTGTTATGGTTCGATGACAACTTTCAATATTTTATTTAAAGAGCAGCAACACTATTTCACGGGAGAGAAACTGATGGAAGTCTAGAGACAGTTACGATTTTAGAGTGACGAATGACGAATTTTTTAACATGATTTACCAGTTAGTAATGATAGTTTTTAAATTTTATTCGCAATTCGTCACTCGTAATTCGTCATTTTAGCCAATCTTCACTGTTCCGCCATTTTGAGCAGCTTTATAAATGGCTTCAACCACTTTTATATCTCTAAGCCCTTCTTCTCCTGGGGCAATTAATTGGGTCGAATTTATTAAAGCCATACAATCTTCGTCGAGTTGTTTTGCTTGTTGGCTTTTTAGTGGAAAATCAATTATGCCATTACTGTAGGTACCTTTATTGCCAGAATAAGCCGAAAAAGGCTCCATTTTTAGCCAACCTTTTTCATAATTTACCTGTAAATAGTTCATATTTATACCAAAACTCGTGTGGCACGCTGCCAATGCACCACTTGGAAATTGTAGTTGAAACATCATTGTTTCTTCAACTTCTTTATAAATTTCTGGTCGAGTTGTACTTGCTTGGGCTGTTATAGCTATTGGTTCTTCGCCAGTTGCCAGTCTTGCACCTTGTAATGCATAAACACCCATGTCGCCCATTACGCCACCACCGAGAGCTTTGTTTTGTTTCCAATGAGTGGTTCGGGCATCAAAGTAACCTGCTCCGCAAGCTACCATTTTTACTTTCCCATAAAGTTTTTCTTTTGTGATCCGCATATATTCTTGCGTATTAGGGTCGTGTTGGCAACGATAACCAATAGCTAAGTTTACTTTATTATCTTTACAAACTTTTATCATCGCCATACAATCATTAACCGATGATGCCATTGGTTTCTCACAAAAAACGTGTTTGCCTGCTTTAGCGGCTCTGATCGTATATTCTTTGTGCATTGAAGGAGGTAAAACCACATAAACTATGTCAATGTCGGGATTATTTGCAATCGAATCGAAATTTTGATAGTTGTAAATGTTTTTATCTGGAATATTATATTTCTGTTTCCATTTTTCTGCTTTTTCGGGCGTGCCAGTTACGATTCCAGCCAAATAGCATTTTTCGGTTGTTTGAAGTGCTGGGGCGAGCAAATCAGTGCTATAATAACCCAAACCAACCAATGCGATGCCGAGTTTCTCTTTTTTCTTGGCTGTACTAGCCAAAAGTGTATTTGGCGAAAAAATGCTGGCTACACTGCCAACTATGATTGATTTTAGGGCGTCTCTTCTGTCTAACATAGATTTTATTATTAAGGAGGAATATTATGCTTATAATAAGTTTTTTATGGAAAAATGAATCTAATAATTAAATGGTGCTATTT
>JAFEIL010000045.1 GCA_017495105.1 Emticicia sp.
TAAATACACCTTGTCCAATAGGTACTTTGATATAAAGTATTTTTTCTTCGTAAAAATTTAAGAACTTAATTGTTAACCGTATTTTGGGACTTATATTAATATGACTTTCTAATCCGACTTTAATTTTTTCATATAAAATGTTTAAATCAGCATCGGAAAGGCCAATTATACCATTTTCAAATGAATCAACTATAATAATTTCTCCTCCTTCGGTATTTAAGAATGCACAAATTGTGATATAAAAATCACTTGGGAGTTTATTCTTTGTTTCAAATATTTGATTTTGTTCGCTATTACCACGATTAATCAAATGCTCAATGTATTCATTTGAAAACATGTTTTAATTAATTTTATAGTGCATTAGTTGTTTATATCAAGAAACTCCAATTTGGGCATTACCGAAAATTGGGAAATTTAGTTTTCGCTTCGTATAATTAAATCTTTTTAACTTGTGATTTTGAAAGATTTAATTTGTTGAAAAAAACTCAATTTATGTCTTAACAAATAAAATTAATAAATTATAATTTGTTAGCAATGAAAATCAGTAATTTTTAACAAAAATTGCTTGTGAAATTCTATGAATGGTAGTAAATAATCGACGAATGACTTGTTTTTCATTTAATAATAAGTATGAATTATGCCATTGACCGTTTAAATATCTGATATAATCAAAAAAATAGGTGATAAACGCTTACTTACCCATTAAAATATAAATAAAAGTAAAAAATAATTAAGTAAACCAATGCCATGAAAATGAAATTTAATGGTAAAATAATTTTGAGGTTAAGCATTAATTACTGAGATTCGAGAAACGAGATAGTTCGCCGCAACAATAAAAGTTTGAAAATCTTCATAAGAGTTAAAATATTTTTGTCAATTATTTTCGTCTCAGTGCATACTTTATAAAAGAATACTTCAATTTCTAAGAGTTTGCAGTTTTTTTCTACCTTTGTATTAGAAAAAATAAGTTGTCTTATCGCGATTCTTTCGAGAATTGAGGAAAGTCCGAACAGCAAAGAGCATCATGCTACCTAACGGGTAGGGAATAATTGGGCGACTGATTGTTTACAGCCAGTGCAACAGAAAACAAACTACCGTAGCAATACGGAAAAGGTGAAAAGGTAGAGTAAGAGCCTACCGCTCGATTGGTGACAAACGAGGCACGGTAAACCTCATGAGCTGAAAGACCAAATAAACCGACGTACCAGTGAACAGTTATCAGTAAACAGTAGCGTAAAGTTTTTTATAGAAAGCCTTATAATTTACTGACGAACTGATAACTGTTCACTGCAAAGGGCTGCTCGTCTGAGTCGGAGGGTAGG
This sequence comes from Emticicia sp., assembly GCA_017495105.1. Taxonomy (GTDB): domain Bacteria; phylum Bacteroidota; class Bacteroidia; order Cytophagales; family Spirosomataceae; genus Emticicia. The sequence goes on from JAFEIL010000045.1 coordinate 1,323, forward strand.
TTGATAGAGGCAAGTAGTGATACTTGTTCGAGATAAATGATAAGAACTTTTATCGATTATCAATTATCAATTTTCAGTTATCTTTATTTATTTTAAAGTACATTAGCGGAGTTTCACTAATGACCTAAAAATGCTTTTTGATAATTGTTCATTGATAATTGATAATTGTATAATTGTACAGAATTCGGCTTATAGACTTATTTTTTCTATTTCTAAGCTTCCATTTAGGATAAAAAAATCCTTAATTATAAATTTTGGTATTTAATATTCAATAAAATTTCTGCTAAATATTTGATTTTCAATGCAATAGTCATACCTTTGCAGTCCAAATAAAACAGGGGACGAGTTCCCCAACTTTAAATAAAAAAAGAAATGGCAGTTAAAATCAGATTAGCAAGAAGAGGACGCAAACAAGCACCAGTTTATGACATCGTAGTAGCTGACTCTCGCTCACCTCGTGATGGTAAATTCATCGAGAAATTAGGTCAATACAATCCACAATCAACTCCAGCAGGAATTTCATTGAAAGATGATAGAGCTGTGTATTGGTTAATGGTGGGAGCAGAGCCAACTGATACAACAAGAAAAATCTTGTCTGTAAGAGGTGTTATGTTGAAAAAACACTTACAAGTAGGTGTAGAAAAAGGTGCTGTCACGCAAGAGGTAGCCGATGCTCGTTTTGAGGCTTGGTCTAAAGAAAAAGACGCAAAAAGAGAAGTTAAGATGGCAAAATTAACTGAAGGCAAAGATGCAGCTAAAAAAGCGGCATTTGATGCAGAAAAGAAAAAACGTACTGATATGGAAGCCGCTCAACAAAAAGCAATAGCTGAAGCAGAAGCTGAGGTTGCTGCCCAAGAAGCTGAAGCTACCGAAGCAGTAGAAGAAGCTCCTGTAGCTGAAACTGCTGAGGAAACATCTGTAGAAGCGTAACTTTTACATTAGCAGTCATATATAAAAAATCCTCGCCCAAAAAGCGAGGATTTTTATTTAATTCCATAATTCGCTTACTATGACAAAAGAAGATTGTTATTTAGTGGGTAAACTAACCAAAACTCACGGCCTAAAAGGTGAAATGGCTATTTGGTTAGATGTTGATTACCCCGAAGAATATGAAGATTTAGAATCGATTCTAGTAGAAATGAAAGGTGAGTTAATACCTTACTTTGTAGAACAGATTCAGATAAGAGCCAATAAGTCAATCATCAAATTTGAAGATGTTGATTCAATTGAAGCTGCACAAAATCTTATTAATTGCGATTTATATTTGCCCAATGAAAACTTAGAAGAATTGGACGACGACCAATTCTATTATCATGAAATCATAGGTTTTGATATTGTTGATGATTTGCAAGGCAAATTGGGTAAGGTAACGGCTGTTTATACTGCCGAAGCCCAAGACTTGATTGCGATGAACTACATGAACCAAGAAATATTAATTCCTGTGAGTGATGAAATCGTGAAGACGATTGACCGTGAAAAAAAAGAACTTTATACGAATTTACCTTTGGGTTTGATTGAGGTTTATCTAGATGAGGCTGGAACACCCGACGATGAAGACGGAGAAGATAAGTAGTTTTGAAATGATGGAAGAAGAAAAAATAGTTATTGACGAAACACAAAATTCTGGCTTGAGAATTGACATCATTTCTTGTGTCCCTCGATTATTGGATAGCTTTTTCGACCACTCGATTTTGAAGCGTGCAAAAGAGGCAGGCCATGCTGAGGTAGTCATTCATGACCTCCGTGATTACTCGGTTCAAAAGCAAAAACAAATTGATGATTATGCTTTTGGTGGAGGTGCCGGAATGGTGCTCGGAATTGAAACAATTGCTCGTTGTATTCGTAGTTTGCAAAGTATCAGAATATATGACGATGTTATATACATGACTCCCGATGGTGAACGCTTTCAACAAAGGATGGCAAATCGACTTTCAATGAGTAAAAATCTAATGATTTTATGTGGTCATTATAAAGGCATCGACGAGCGAGTAAGACAACATTTCATAACAAAAGAAATATCGATAGGAGACTATGTTTTGTCGGGGGGAGAACTGCCCGCAGCCGTAGTTAGTGATGCTCTCATTCGCCTTATTCCAGGAGTTTTGAATGATGAAACATCGGCTCTTACCGATTCGTTTCAAGATAATCTTCTGGCTCCGCCAGTATATACGCGACCAGCCGAATTTGAGGGCTGGAAAGTGCCGGAAGTATTACTATCTGGCCACGAGAAAAAAATTAATGATTGGCGAATGGAACAATCTATCAAACGCACACAGGAGCGTCGCCCAGATTTATTACAATAACAAAAAACGGCTTGGAATTCCAAGCCGTTTTTTGTTATCAATTTAAAATAGGTTTAAACCATTTTAGTTTTCGATTTGTCCAAAAGTCAATAAGTTATTATCTGGGTCAAGTAAAGCAAATTCTTTCTGGCCCCATGGTTTTGACTGCAAATTGCCGTTTGGGTGAATGTTCACCTTGTTGTCTAATAATGACTGATACAAATTGTCAATGTCGTTAGTTCGGATGTAAACTTGTCCGTAATTTGTTTTTGGGTCAAGTTGCTTAAACTCAAAAAAGTGAATTTGAATGTTGTCCCTTTCAACCATTAAATATCCGTCAAAGTCTGCACTTCCAAAAATATGAAAACCTAACTTATTTACATAAAATTCTTTTGTTGTGCTTTTGTCACGCATTGGCAATTTGGGATTTATGTTTGTCAGCATATTTTAGTTTTTAAAATTAGTTGTTTTATGAAGAGATTATCCTAAAATCATTTCACAGAATTTCTGTTAAATTCATTTTTTCTCATAATAAGTTAATTATTTTGTCTGCTTCACGTATTCCACTTAAATATGCTCCATGAACAGTTCCACGATAATCTCTTTCAGTATGTTCACCAGCAAAGAAAACTTTGTTATCCACTACATTAGCTAAAGTATCAAAGTCGGCTGAGGTAGAGTTATTTGTCGCGTAGGAATATGTTCCGTAAGAATTAATGTTCTGTCCCCATTTTGTTCTCAAAAAATTTGACGGATTTGGAATACTGTTACCATAAATACCCTTTAAATGCAACATTATTTCGTTGATAATTTGACTATCGGACATACTTTCTGTCACAGTTGCATAATCACCAAGAGCAAAAGTCATAAGTCCATTTGATGGAGTAAATTTTTTGATATTTAGAAAGTAATTAAATTTCCCTTTAGTGTCTGGCGTATAACCAATGTATTGTAAGTTTGTATTCCAAAACGGAGTGTTCCAAACCAATAAAAACTTGTTCACATTGCCAATATTAGTGTTGCTAATTGCATTAATTTTATTTGTTGGTAATGCAGGAGCAAAGGTAATTGCATTGTTTTTTAGCACACCTAACGGAACCGAAACAACTACATAATCGGCTTCTATCTTATTGCCGTTTGCAGTGATGCTTACTTTTGCGTTTGCATAATTGATACTTGAAACTCTTGTATTCAATCTAATATCTAAACCCGTTGCCAAAAAATCGGTTACTTTATCATAACCGTTTGTGATAATTACGTCTTCACCACTATATTCTTCTTCATCATCAAAGAATTTTGACGAAAGTTTTGAAATATCTCCGCCCGTATCAAATTCTAAATAAGCAGAAAGCATATACTTCCAAAGCTTGTCATTGGCTTGTGTTGGATATAGCGAGTTGAAAACTGTTTGAAAACTTTTCGTTTGCGTTCCTGCACTTCTAACAGCGTTTAAAGCACTTTCAAATTGACTTTCACTATTGGTCAAAACGGTGTCGGAATAGGCGATTCCATTGGTGTTAAATACTTCTACGCTATCATCAGAAGTTAGAAAAGTATTTGCTCCTGCTTGTGATGCTAAACTTGTAATTGGATTTCCTTTCGGTCCGTGTATCCAACTTGCTCCTTCGTCAAAGACAAAGCCAAGACTTCTGTCTGTCCGTATTCGTCCACCTACTTTTTCTTGTGCTTCTAAAACAATGACAGTAAATCCTTTTTCTTTAAGTTTTTTGGCAGCAGCAAGTCCAGAAATACCGCCACCAATTACCACAACGCTTTTGCCATTTGGATTTACGTTTTCATTGTCTTTTTCGCAACTTGCCAAAAGTGTTGGTGTCAAAAACAATAATGGCAATCCAGTTGCAGTATCCTTTATAAATTTTCTTCTGTGCATATTTTTTATTTTTTTGAGTCAGTTTGTGTTGTGTTTCAAAAAGGATTATGACTTACAGGGTTTTGCTTTAGGTGGGATATTAGAATTTCGTCAGTCCATAACCGATGCCCAATGATTGCAATATTGCTGATGTTTTATTCATAAGCCAAATTTATAACGTCAAGCCCGAACTGAAGTACAATAAAGAACAAATATAGTTGAATAGTTAGAGTGTTGTCATAGCATTGGGCATAACGAAAAAGTATTTATGAAGAAGTGGGTTAGAAAGCACAAAAGCCCAATTTAGGCCTAATGTTGAAGATAGCACGAAGCTGAATTACTTCTGCCCCCCCCACTTTTTCATAAATACAATCGGGGCCGCCCGTGCGGTTGGTGGCTGCCGCTTTTGTTCGCCAGTCAAGTGTCCATGAGCAAAAGTCCACAAATGACTATTTGCCAGTAAGTTGTCGCTGGACAGATTTGACAAAGTCCACCGTAGTACCTGCAATATCTGCAATTTGGTCATAGGCTTTATTACCCTCTTGTAAGAGATACGTAACAAACTTTACTTGCTCTTTCTCTTTCCCTTTGTCAAGACCTCTTAAAAAGAGAACGTCTCTTTCTTCTTTGATGTATTCTGCGATGCTGTCCATAGCGTTTTTTAAATTTAGTTCTAAGTTACGAAGTTGAGCCAACACACGCAACTGATTAAAGTATCTATTTAACGAAAAATCTCCTTTTGTAGTTTCCTTGACACGTACAAGTATCTGTTTTAGAGCATTTTCGGGGTTTTCTCCTTGAAAATTTGCCAAAATGCCCAGTATGATTTCTTCGGGTTTATCCGAGTTGAGGAAAATATGATAGTTGAGTGTTGAAAGCGAAATAAGTGGATAACTGAATTTTAATCGTTCTCGGTCAAGTTTGGTTGGCATTTTTGGATTGTCTAACCCAAGAAAAATTACGAACTGTTTTACAGGTAGTTTGTATTTACGTTCGAGCATAAAGTAATACTCGCCCATGCGATACACCATTTCATCCTCATCTTTGACTTGAAACTCAATTTGAAGTACAAAAGTATTTCCTTTATCGTCTGTGATTTTCTTTAAGGTGTCGGGTTTGCGTTCTTTGGTATGTTGAATGTCATCAGGTAATTCTTCCATAGAAACAGCCGTAATTTCAAGTACGTTTTGCATGATACTTGTAATTACGGCTTCGATATTCTCCTTGAAAATCTTGTCGTATTGGCTTGATTGACGTTTTTTCTTTTTTGCTTCCATAAAGCAAAGTTACTGAAAATCAATATTCTAACAAAACTAACGACTAAGTGAAGATTAATACTTACCAAGCACCAGAAGTAAATTATACTTTATGATTACCTGCTTTTGCAAATAAAAGAACTCCATTTATTTCGCCAATCTCTTCTACAACCGAAAAATGAGTACGAAGTATATTTGTATTTCTTGAATCTGAAATATTATCAATTTTCAATGACTTTAAGGTGCCTGTTAAATGTTTTGTAGAGTAAAGTAGTTTTGATATTTTTCTAAAAATTGGCAATAATTTATCTGCTTCTTCTATTTTTGAAAAAGCAACTTCTACTTCATCGGAATGAACTAACTTTATAATCGACCACTCTTCTTCTGTCAAACTTTCGGATAGGTCTATTGCATTGATTTCGTATATCTTTCCTTCGTATAGAAGCTGACAGACATTTCCATTATCAGATAGGTTTATGTTGTGTACGATTTTTTCATCAGGGGTGAAAACATATACGTCAAAAAAAGGTCTGCTCTCATAATTTATCACTTTTCTATTTGCTTGAAATAATTTAAAAACGTTGGAAATTAACCATGCTTTTTTGTGCGGTAGCCACCAACGTTTTGCAGCTACACGAGGTGCAAGGCTTCGTGACTGAATATTTTCTGTTTAAGATAAAAGTTTAATGCGAAACGGCAATTCCACTAAATCCTTGCATCTCGTGTAACTGCTGTTGGGCGTTCGGTTTTATTTTCTGCGGTCGCTATAATTCTTTTTGCGGTCGCTATAATTCTTTTTGCGGTCGCTATAATTCTTTTTGCGGTTGCTATAATTCTTTTTACGGTTGCAATAATTCTTTTTGCGGTTGCAATAATTCTTATTGCGGTTGCAATAATTCTTACTGCGGTTGTTATAATTCTTACTGCGATTATTATAATTCTTACTGCGGTTGCTATAATTCTTTCTGCGGTTGCAATAATTCTTTCTGCGGTTGCAATAATTCTTACTGCGGTCGCTATAATTCTTTTTGCGGTTGCTATAATTCTTTCTGCGGTTGCTATAGTTCTTTCTGCGGTTGCTATAGTTCTTTCTGCGGTTGTTATAATTTTTTGTAGTTGAATTGTATTGACGTGCTTTTTTCGCTCCACCAAACTGACGCCCAACGTTTTGCAGATTGGCGATGGGCGGGCTTTTTAGCACAAAAGTTAGTTCGGAGAACTGAACTTTCGACTACCTCAAAACTGTCAAGCGGAGACGGAACCCCGCCTATTGCCAATGTGCTGTTATGCGTAGTATCTCTCACGTCAGAAGTTAAATCTAATAAAGGGTCCAAAGTTATAATTTGAATTCTTTGTCTCAAAATTTTGTAGCATGTCTATACCTATGCCAAACTGAACCATGTCTTTGTAGTTGGCCCCCATTCTTATAATTTGAGATGCTTCAACAGGGTCTGCTGAAAATATTATTTGTGAAGAAAGCCCCCAACTCTTGCTAAATTTTGGTGAGTATCCAATGATTCCTAAAACACTCGGAGCAACTTGACCTTCAGCAAAACCAATTGTTGGATATATTTGAATAAAAAAGTCTTCTTTTTTGTTCATGTAAGAAAGACTTAACCCAATAGTTGGAACAAATAATTCACCATAAAAGCCTCCTCCTGCTGACAGTCCTACCCATGGCTTGAATTGATAGGTAAGTTGTCCTTCAATAGATACATTGTTTAGTGCTTTATCTTTGTAATTAACAGTAAAACGATTAAGATTAAAGAAGTTCCATTTTGCAGTGCTAGAGACTATTTTTTAAACTGTGTCAAGTAATAATTTCACAAAAGTGTTAATTTTAC
>JAFEIL010000444.1 GCA_017495105.1 Emticicia sp.
CAATGGAAAATGATTTAAAGCTTTTGCGAATTCATTAAAGTATTGATTGAACGTTAGCATTGCCAACTTTAATATTCTTCGTCTAAATAATTATATTTATAAAGATAGTACGTATAAACAAAAAATAGGGTGGGGTGGACAATGAAAAATAAATATTTTCAAAAAAAACTTTTTTTACCCCACGCTTTTAATCGACACGGCGTAATGATAGTTAATTACTTTTTTTTACAATTTAATATAAATACTTATGACAAGTTTTGCAAGGTTAATAGTTTTATCTGCATTATTGATTAGCTTTAGTTCTGTTGCAGTAATGGGACAAGACTCTACGAAGTCTTCAATTCAAACAGTTTTTAAGAAAAATAAAGGTATTGCAAAATTGAATTATTTGGGGGTTTATATTGCACCCGAATACCAATTTGGACAATTTGGAGGTGTATTTAGGTCTTTGGCGGGAGGCTCCGTAATGTTGCAATTTAACAAAAGATTTGCAGTTGGGATGAGTGGTTACAGCAGTTTCAGAAATCAATCGATGGGTGTTGATGGAATGTTTGGTGGCATAAAATTTGAATATACTGTAAAACCGGATGCTGCAATTCACGTTTCGTTTCCTTTGGTTGTTGGAATGGCTGGTAATAATTTTCATTTTGAAGAATACGAACATGATGATTTTAGAGGTGAAAAAGATGATGATTTTGACCCGAAACCTGAAATGAAGCCAAGAAGAGGAGAAAACTTCTCAAACAATATGTATCGTCTGATTCAACCCGGAGTTGTGGCAGAGGCTAACCTTTATCGTTTTGCAAAGGCATTTGTTGGAGCAAATTATCGATTCGCTTTTGATAATAATGGTTTAAATACTGATTATAAAGGTTTTTCGGTAAATCTTGGAGTAAAATTTGGTATTTTTGATTACGCAATCAACAGAAAACCAAAGAAGAAAAAAAATGAAATTAAATTTTAAGTTAGTGAAACCATTATTAGAATGAAGGTTGTCATTGATTGAGTAATTGCAGAACTGAAGTTTAGTTATAAACCAAATCATTTATTTAAGTACTGAGACGAAATACATGATACAAGAAATGCGAGATAATATTCCCTGTAAATAAGTTCTAGTATTTGAATTTATCGTTTAATATTGCCCTTTTACTTGGTTAATTTGCTGATAATCAATCTTGTATTTAGTTTTTTTTTATCTTTAAGAAATTTTAATCAACCCCTTTTTTAAGAAAATCTTCTTTAAAATCAAGCATCGATAAAAAAAATAAATTACCCCACTCTTTTTGAAGTAGTTGCGTAATGAAGATATAAACCATTATTTTTTATTTATAATCAAGAATTATGACACGTTACGAGTTTTTGAAATCAGCAGGTTTTAGTGGTGCAGCTTTAATGGCTTTGCTAACTTCTTGTGTAAGAGAAGATGACAAATACGTAAATGCTTTAACAGTAGCACCAGATAATACAACAACAGGAACAGCTACCACAGCAGGCACTGTAACTTCCGTTTTGGGTATAATTACTACCGAAGAATTAAACAAAATCACGAGTACAAAAGCAAAGATTGACCTTACATCTGCGAATTATGCCAAACTAAAGACCGTTGGAGGATACATGATTGTTAGTAATATTGTAATCGCCCTTTCTAAATCAAATACTTATATAGCAGCTACAGTTACTTGTTCGCATGAACCAAAAAAACAAATGATATACTATAATAACGAATGGTATTGTACAGCTCACGGAGCAAGGTTTTCATTAACTGGAGCTGGCTTGAATGGTAATGCAAGAGCGGGTCTTAAGGTATATAAAGTTGCAACCGACGGTAAAACTTTGGTAGTTTATTAAGAGATTTATGTAGAAATATTTAAACTAAAAAAATGAAATTTTTAAGCATTCTTCTGATGTTTTTCTTGCTTGAAGGTTCTCCGCAATGGGGTAACGATTTCGACAAAGCAAAATCTGATGCCATTCATAATCACAAATATATTGTGATTAATTTCTCAGGTTCTGATTGGTGCGGACCATGTATAAAGCTCAAAAGAGATATTCTTGATTCCCCTGAATTTTTAAACTATGCGACTACAAATTTAGCGTTGGTTCGAGCTGATTTTCCGAGATTAAAGAAAAATCAATTGGATAAAAAACAAACAGGAATGAACGAAGCTCTCGCTGAGAAATATAATCAAGAAGGGAAATTTCCGTTGACAGTATTGGTCGGTACAGATGGCAAAGTTCTGAAAGAATGGGATGGCTATCCAGCTGGAATCACAACTGATACTTTTATTCAAGAAATACAGTCGATTATCAATGCTCGCAAGTAAAGTTCATCAAAAAACGCTTCGCTTGATGGGTAATCGCTTTACTATCAGCGTAGTAGATGGCGACGCTCAATGGGCCGAAAAACAGATTGATGAAGCCATTGCTGAAGTTAGGCGTATCGAACGGCTTCTGACTACCTTCAACAATGATAGTCAAACCAACCAAATTAACGAAAATGCTGGCATCAGACCAGTAAAAGTTGATAAAGAAGTATTTGATATCATCCAGCGTTCGCTTCGAATATCGGCTCTCACTGATGGTGCTTTTGATATAAGTTATGGTTCAATCGACAAACGTTTTTGGAATTTTGATAAAGAAATGACTTCACTTCCTGATGCTGAAGCTGCCAAAGAATCAGTCAAGTTAATCAATTATCAAAATATTGTTTTAGACGCCCAAAATCTCTCAGTTTTCTTGAAAGAAAATGGGATGAGAATTGGTTTTGGCGGAATCGGAAAAGGATACGCTGCCGAACGAGCTAAACAAATATTGATAAAAAATGGAGTAAAAAGCGGAATTGTCAATGCTGCAGGCGATTTGACAACTTGGGGAAATCAACCCAACGGAAAACCGTGGACTATTGCTATTGCCGACCCCGATACTCAAAATAAAGCTTTTTCGTACATCAATATTAGTGATGTGGCAGTTGCTACTTCGGGAAATTATGAAAAATTTGTAATCATCGACGGAAAAAAGTATTCACATACAATTGACCCCAAAACTGGTTTTCCAGTGTCGGGCATCAAAAGCGTAACTATTATTTGCCCAAATGCCGAATTGGCCGATGCAATGACCACTCCAATCACCGTTTTAGGAGCTGATGCCGGTCTAGGCCTAATTAATCAGATGAAACAAATTGCTTGCATCATCATCGACGACGACAATAATATATATACCTCAAAAAACATTAACGTTTCATAAAGATGAAATCAATCAAAATATTTGCTCTTTTAGCCTGTTTACTTAGTTCAATGGCTTCTTGTGTAGCTGTGAAAGAGTATCAAAAAAATAGAATAAATGACTCAGAAATGGAACTTGCAGGGCGTAAAGCTGAGAAGTTTGAGACAAGTTTTTATCTCTACCGTGAAGGTGCATCTGGTGCAAATGGAGGTAAAAGTGGCGGCGGTTGTGGTTGTAACTAAAATCGTGGAATGAAGTTGTACTTCGTTGATAATTAAATAGTTATAGGTTATTGGTTAGTATTTTCTATAGCTTATAATGAACTAAAACATTGAAATAGTCGAATTTAATTGAAACCTACTCGACTATCAAAACTTTACCCCTATGAAAAAAGTAACTTTAGCTATTGGTTTGTACGTTGGCATCTTGAGCGGTGCTTATGGCCAATATGATGAAACAAAATATATATTTAAAAATAAAAAAAGCGAAACTACCATCAAAAACTCAATGCCGACATCGAGCAAAGAGTATAAACTGAGTTCAAAAACCGAAGCCGGAATCGGTTTTCGTACCTTGAAATTAGATGAGGTAAATATTGTTTCGTCATATTATGCCCAAGATGGAAATAACTCAGCGGTAACAGGCGGAATCGGAACCGAAAAATTATTTGATATTGCCAATTCACTGGATCTGAAATTGTCGTTTACAGATAAAAAAGCCCGAAAACACTCCATTACGGCCGAAGCAGCCATAGATTATTATTCATCGGCTTCATCTGATAAAATTGACCCTCGTTCAGTTTCTTCTGCTTCGATGTCGGATGTTCACTTTTATCCAACACTTTCGTGGAGTAGAAAAGACGATAAAACACATCAAACAGTAGGAGCGAGTTTATCGTATTCGACTGAGTGGGATTATCAATCGTACGGCGGAAATCTGAGTTTTTCTAAATCATCGAAAGATAATAATACGGAATTAAGCGTAAAACTAGGGGCATTTTTTGATACTTGGTCGGTTATTTTGCCTTACGAAGTTCGTCCCGAAGGCTATGGTTCGGGGTCAGAAGATGATAATAATATTGATTTCAAACGCCGAAATTCTTATAATTTATCCATCGGAGTTTCTCAGATTATCAATAAACGCTTGCAAGTAATGGCAGTTATTGAGCCATCTTACCAAGAAGGACTTTTGAGTACGCCTTATCACCGTGTTTATTTTACAGATGGCACACTAAAAGTAGAAAAATTGCCAGGAACTCGTGCAAAATTACCAGTAGGTTTGCGTGCAAGTTATTTCTTGGGTGATAGATTCATTATTCGTTCGTTCTATCGTTATTACCAAGATAACTGGGGCATGAAAGCACATACTGTGAGCCTTGAAGTACCGATTAAAATTACTTCTTTTGTATCGGTTACGCCTCATTATCGCTTTAATAGCCAAACTGCTGTTAAGTATTTTGGTCCAATCAATAGCCATAAATTGACCGAAACATATTATACTTCTGACTTTGATATTTCTGATTTTAGAAGTGCGTTTTGGGGAGCAGGAATCAGAATTGCTCCGCCAGATGGCGTTTTGGGAATCAAGCACTGGAATACCGCCGAATTGCGTTATGGGCATTACAACCGAAGCAATGGCATGGTAGCAAATATTATTACACTTAGTGCCAAGTTTAAATAAAAAAGAGTGACATTCAAACAAATGAATGTCACTCTTTTTACTTTGATAGTTTCACTAACTCACCTGCTTTTTCTCAATAAATTCTTTAAATGCTTTGCGGTAGGTATCACTTATTGGAATAAAGTTTTTGCCGATTTGTATTTTTTCTTTGTCAATCGCATCAATGGCATCGAAAGCGATGATATAGGAATTATGAACTCTAATAAACTGATTGTACGGAACGCCACCCGCCGATAGTTGACTTTCTAAACTCTTCATGGTTTGGAGAGTGACTATCTTTTTGAGTGTAGCGTCCTTGTCTTTGGTATGGATACAAACATAATCTTTCAAACCCTCAATGTACTGAATTTCATTGAGGCGAATTTTTACCAGTTTTGTGCCATCTTTTACAAAAATAAATCCGTGACTACTATCTGAATTTACCGTTACTTCCTGTACAATTTTTTCTTGCACAATAGGTTGGGTAGCTGTTAGACGAATAGTGGCTTTTTCAACTGCTTTCAGAAAACGTTCCAAACTGATTGGCTTCAATAAATAATCAAAAACTTCAAGTTCATAGCCTTCTAGTGCATATTCAGAATAAGCAGTGGTCAGAATCACTAAGGGTTTTTTTTGTAGGATTTTCAACAACGTAATACCCGTTATTTCGGGCATTTGGATGTCAGAAAACAAAATATCAACTGGAACGCCAGCTGCTGTCTTTTCACGTAAAAAATCTAACGCTGCCAAAGAACTCGAAAATGACTTGAGTAAATTGAGGTGCGGTACTTTCTTTACATAGGCCTCCATTAGGTTACGAGCCAGCGGTTCGTCTTCGATGATTATGCAGCTTAACATTAATTGTAAATGTTTAATGATTGATTGACTACCCTAAATTCAATTTCAAAACCACCATATAATCTTTATCGTCTTCGTTGACAATCAACTCATAATTATGTGGATAACTAAGCTCTAAACGACGATTGACATTCTGCAAACCAATTCCTGATTTCTCATTGGTAGTTTCATGGCTTGGTGGCAATTTACTGTTTGCTACACAATATGTGCATTGTTGACCTTCAATATGTATCGAAATATTTACATAAGCATTGTTCATGCTATTACTTACACCGTGTTTGAAAGCATTTTCGAGAAAGGTAATGAAAATAAGTGGTACAATTTGCACTGCATCAGGGTTGCCTTTAATATCAAATGTAATTGGCACTTGGTTATCCAAACGTAGTTTTTCGAGACTAATATAATTTTTCATGTACTCAATCTCTTTCGTCATCGAGACCTTAGGGTGGTTCGAATCATAAAGCATGTATCGCATCATTTGTGAGAGTTTCTCAATTACTTCGGTCGTATTTGGTGAGTTGATCATCGCCAAATAATAAAGATTATTGAGCGTATTAAACAAAAAGTGTGGATTTATCTGTGCTTTCAAAAAACGTAATTCAGCCGTCAGTTTTTCGTTTTCTATTTCACTTTTCTTTGCCTCTAACTCAAACCAATCTTTTGCAAAACGTAGCATACCGATAAAAATAGCAATAAAAATCGCAGCAATTACGTGCTGAATTACAAACTTAGTAGAATATAGAAAACCTTTAGCTTCTTTGATATCAATGTAGATATATCTCTTTAAAAAAATATGGCACGTTATAATTATTGAGAAGGGAATCAAAAATTCAATTAAATATTGGCCGAAGTTTTTGTGTTTCAAAAACCGAGGCAGACAGATAAAATAATTGATATAGCTGATTAAAGCCATAAAAAATATTTGAGTTGCTGCATCATAGAATGCTCGCTCATAATTTGGCTCTTCTCCGTGGCGGCTGAAAGTGATCTGATAGAAAAAAAATGAAAAATATAAAGACCAAAAAGATAGGTGTAATAATAAAATTCTGTTGGTCGGTAGCCCGAAGGTCGGCCCCATAATTTTTTTAATGAAATGCTGCATTTTTCTCAAATTAAACGATTGCCAAATGTCTGTCGGCCTAATAAATAATGTCAAAGTTTGCTCAAAAAGAGTATTAAATGCAACTACCAAGAATTGATTTGCAGCCTTTTTGTACTTATTTTCTACAAATCAGTCTATTTCATCGATATTTCGACCTATTTATTCTGCATTTCGGTATTGTCGAGTTTTCAGCCGAGTTGTCGAGTTGAACTTCTTACTTGTCTATTAATAAAAATAGTTTCAGAATTTAGTCTTTGTTTTGTTGTAGAATTCAGCGAATCACAAACGTTTTTCAATTCTTACAATACCGAAATTCAAAATTTTAAATAGCACTACAATGAAAAAGATAGTATCAATACTCACACTTTTATTAACTGCCAATATATTGGCAAATGCACAGTACGGTCCTGGAATGGGTGGAGGACAAAGAGGAGGTGATGGCAATGGTCGCCCTCAAAGTACACAGCAAGCACCTACATTAAATTTGGAAGGGAATGCTCCAAAAGGAAATTCAAAAGTTTTTGGTTTTGTCATTGACGAAAACGTTTCGACAGCCGTGGAGTTTGCAAACGTTGCACTTTATACAAAAGATACCAAGAAAGTTATTGACGGAACAGTAGCCGACGAAAAAGGCAAGTTTTCAATGAGCCGTGTAGCTGCAGGAGAATATAATTTAGTAATCACTTTTATCGGTTTTAAAGATAAAACCATCGAAGTAAAAGTTGAAAAAAGTAAAGACAACGATTTGGGTGTAATCAAACTCGCTCAAAGCGTAAAACAATTGGATGAAGTAACCGTGACGGCTGAGAAATCAATGATTGAAGAAAAAGTTGACAGACTAGTTTATAACGCTGAAAAAGACTTGACTTCAAAAGGTGGAGATGCCGCCGATATTTTACGTAAAGTGCCAATGCTTTCGGTTGACTTAGATGGAAACGTTTCGCTTCGTGGAACTTCTAACCTCAAAGTCTTGATTAACAACAAGCCTTCTACAATTGTTGCAAGTAGCATTGCCGATGCCTTAAAAATGATTCCTGCCGATTTGATTAAAACTGTTGAGGTAATCACTTCTCCATCAGCTAAATACGATGCTGAAGGTTCGGGCGGTATCATTAATATCATCTTGAAAAAATCTACTTTACAAGGTTTAACGTTAAATTTTGATTCAGGTGTGGGTATTCGTGGCTCTAATTTGAGCTTAAACGGAAACTATCGCCAAGGAAAATTAGGTGTAACTCTTGGTGGTTTTGGTCGCGTATTCTATAATAAATCAGCTACGTCTTTAGACCAAACAACATTACGAAATGGCGTACCTACGTTGACAAATCAAACGGCTGATGCTTTTGATAATGGATTATTCGGAAGATATAATTTAGGGTTTGATTATGATTTAGCAAAAAATCAATCACTTACTGCTTCAGTGGCTTTCGGAACTCGTAATTTCACACGCTCACAGGATTTTATAATTAATCAATACAAAAATAGTATTTTAAATTCTACTTCTTTCCGTGATGTAACAAGTAAAGATTTATCAAACTCAGTTGACATCAACCTTGATTATATCCGTATTTTCAAGCCTTCACAAGAGTTTTCAATTTCTGGACAGTTTAGCCAAAACAAATTGACTAATAATTTCTTTACAGATTTATTAAGTAGTTCAAAAGAATTGGTAAGTCGTCAGAAAAACCTTAACACTAATTTTAATAATGAAATTACATTACAGAC
>JAFEIL010000544.1 GCA_017495105.1 Emticicia sp.
ATACTAGACTATTGAATTTATTACGATGCAAAGCTACAACATAAATTAAACCAATCAGACTTACCAATTTTATAGTCAGAGCGGTTCCGAGTTGATTAAAGCCAATGAGTGTCACAAACCAAGCACCAATTGTCGAGCCAACAATATTTACAAATTGTAACCAACCAACTTTTCTGCCAACTTCATCAAATTTATCTTGAATAATCAGCTGGGAAAGTGTAAAACTAAAACCCATAATAAAAGTTGGTACAGCCATCAGAAAAAATGGTATGAAAAACATTGTTGAGATGGCTATTTTTGGTGCAAATGATGTTTCGTAGCTTTGAAAGTACTCAAACAAGAACGATAGTGCCGATACATCAGAAACGGCCCATTGAAGCACTAAAATCGCCCCTATTGAATAAATATAAAGAACATATTGACTATTCAAAAATAGCTTCAAACGATTGTTTTGAAGTCTTTTTGCCATTTTTACACCAGTGTAGGTGCCAATAGCCATCATTGCCAAATAGATTGTCAGAATAATTGAAAACGTAAGGGCGATTGATTTCATCATGGTTTCTATCATTCTAAACCAGATAATTTCAAAGCAGATTGCCATGAATCCTGAAGCCGTATATTGAAGAATCCAATAAGTGAAATTTGTATTCCAAGTAAATGATTTTTGTGCGTTTTCTTTTGCTTGATGTAAAGGGTTTTCAGTACCAGAGTTTTGAGTTTGGAAATAATAAATAACTCCTGCCGTAATGGCACACAGAAAGTTAAAAGCTGCTCCCAAACGAACAGCATTTTCAAAGCCGATAACACGAATCAGAATGAAAGTTGTGATAAATGTTCCTGCCGCTGCTCCGAGTGTATTGGTAAAGTATAATAAACTGATATAACTGGCTTGATTTACTGCATTTTTTTGCTCAAATGACTTTGAAAGTAAGGGTAGAGAAAGCCCCATTAAAAATGTAGGAAAGAGTAAAATCAAAAATAAGGTAAAATAAGTCTGAAATGGCGAGCCACCAGCAAGAGCATTTGACTGATATAGCCAATCATAAATAATTGATTTACTAACTAATGCAAAAATACCAATGCCCAATTCTGCCAATACAAAAAACAAGATTGGTTTGTTTTTGCCAACTCGATCAGCAATTTGTCCACCTGCCAAATAGCCAAGCCCCAAGCCAGCCATAAATGCTGACACAATCAAACTGATACTTACCGAACTGATTCCTGTATAAAATACCAGCCATCTTTGCCAAATTACTTGATAAATGAGAGCTGCAAAGCCAGAAAAAAAGAAAATAAATAATAACGAAAATGAACGATATTTCTGAGAGTTAGCTGATTTAAGCATTATGAATGGTAAGCTTTTGTAAAGAATTTAAATAGGTATTTTATTTGTTTTTCCATTTAATATTGCAACCCATACTCGGAAACTGGATTGCTGAAACTATCTGATTGGCCAAAATTGCATCTAAAGCTTTTCTTAAATCTTTTCCAGTAACAGGTTTTGGGTTTTCAAGTCTTGGACGAGAGTCATCTAAGCGACCTCTGTAAATTAATTTTTTTTCTCCATCAAAAATGTAAAAATCAGGTGTACAGGCTGCATCGTAGGCACGAGCTACATTTTGGGTTTCATCATAGAGATACGGAAATGTAAAACCTGATTTTTTAGCAAAAATCTTCATTGCCTCGGGGCCATCTTGAGGGTATTTTTCAATATCATTTGAACTGATAGCCACAAATTTTACACCTTTGGTTTCATAATCATGTGCGAGTCTAACAAGTTCATCTTTCACATGAATTACATACGGACAATGATTACAAATAAACATTACTACAGTAGCCTTATCAGAGAATAACTCATTGACTGACTGTGTTTTATCCAACACAGTATCTATCAAACTAAAGCTGGGAGCTACAGTCCCGATGGGCAACATATTAGATTCAGTTAAAGCCATTAAACACAGGTTTTTTCAAAACTAACTGCAATTTAATCAATTTTTAACGTATTTAATGGGAGAATTTAGAATTAAAATTGTCTAAGGTTTATATGAAATGCAACTATTTAGCGTTTTCATGCATCTACAACAAAAAAAGTATATAATTATGGAAAAACAATCAAAACTTCGTTTTTTGACTTTAGCGGCAATATTTGCTTTGTTTTCGCTTAATCTTTCAAGTTGTTTTTATGGTGGTTATGGTTATCGTGACCGTTATTATTCAAGGCCTTCGTATGGGTACCGTATGTATCAAAGACCTCAAGTACGTGTTTATGTGGCTCCGCCAAGAAGATATTCTTACAACACTCAAACTAATCGTAACCGTAATTATGGTTATCAAAATCGTAGGTATCGTGAAGGCAATCGCAGTAGCAGAAGCCATGTTCGTAGATAAAACAAAAAATGCCTTCTCTTTTAGGGAAGGCATTTTTTTGTTTAAAAATAAAGTCTTAGAATACCAATTTCTATTAACAAATAATCATTTACCATTTACAGCCAATCAAACTGATATTTGGTATTTCTATAATTTTTTAATTCCATTGTAGCACCGCCGACCGCCAAATCAACTTCTATTTTTATTGGTACTCGATTTTTGTCATCCGACACCCAAATTCTAATTG
>JAFEIL010000500.1 GCA_017495105.1 Emticicia sp.
CTCGTTCTAGTCGCTAAAATTGTACAAAAGCAAGAAAAGCTATTTTCTTAAAAAGAATTTAAGAAAATTTTAAATATTTTTTAAGAAAAACTTGCATACTATCTTAAAATTGTCTTAAATTTGCAATGCGTTTAAAATCAAACCTTAAAAAACCGCAAACAAATACAATGAAAAAAGTAATCGCAATCTTATTCGTAGCTGGTGTAGCTTCTTTAGCTGCTTGTACTTCTAAAACTGAAACTGCAACTGATTCAACTGCAGTAACTTCTGATTCAGTTGCAACTGCTGTTGTTGACACAACTGCTTCAACTGATACTACAGCTGCTGCTGATACAACTAAGAAATAATTTTTCTTAAGTTATATAAAAAAACCTTGTTCATTAGAACAAGGTTTTTTTATTACCCAATATTCAAGGATTTACCAATTCTTGACTTTCTCATTTACCAAATCTAATAGAAACTTGGTTGTTTTACCAACTTTCCCGTCAGCAATAATTTTACTATCAATTTGAGTGATTGGTAATACTTTTTTGGTTGAACTTGTCGTAAAAACCTCATCTGCTTCCAATAACTCTTTCAATGTTACATTTTTTTCTTCAATCTTTAAATGGTCTTTGGCTAATTCTAAAACGACTTTTCGTGTAATTCCTCGCAAAATCTTTCTATTTGGCGTAATCAAGACATTGTTTTTTACGAGGAAAACATTACTGCGGCTTAACTCGCTTATGTAGCCTCTTTTATGAAAAAGTACATCTGTTGCTCCTGCTTCTTTTATATCAGCTTGTAAAATCATCAAATGCTTGTAATCAGTACTCTTTAAATCAGGATAGTCACGCACATATTCATGCGAGATAACTTTGATGCCTGTTTCGTATTCTTGTGGCTTTACGGGGTGAATATCTTCGCTGATAATCAGCAAATTTGGTTTCGACATTTTCATGCTGTCTTCCGAATAGCCACCCGTCAGTACAAATCGAATACCACAATCAGCTAAGCCACATTGATCAATTAAACTTAAAACAACCTTATAAGCATCGTCTTTCAAAATCGGATTTGGCAAACGCATCAACTTTGCAGAACGCTCAAAACGCTCCCAGTACCAATCCCATTGAAATGGACGGCCATTATAAGTACGGAAATAGTCGAATAGGCCGTAACCACGTAAAAGTCCTAAATCTGTAATGTGAATATTGGTAGTTTCGACTGGACTAACAACTCCGTTTAAATAACAATGATGTGGCATAAAAAAAATAGAATTACGAATGTTTAATCACGGGTGACGAATTTAAATTACTTATAATCAGCTATTTGTAAAACATCAAATTTTAGGTAATTGAAATGTATAATAAATGAGGATTCGATTAAAAACGAAATTATCATTACTTCTTGACTTCAAAAAAATCACCTTTGTTCCATGTTGGTCTTGCTTGGGTTTGTGCTACTAAATAACTTACCAAAAAGTTTACACGAGCATACGTTTTACCTGCTGCCCACACAAAACCATTCGTAATTTCATCGGATGGTTTATGATAATGAGCCTCACGCCATTTCTTTACTTTTTCAGCTAAATTTAAGCTTGGATTACTAAATCTATAACCATATTTAATGTGCAAGGCAGGAATACCCGCTTTAACGAAATTATATTGGTCGCTGCGTACAAACCGTCCTTCGCTTGGGTCTGGATCTGGTTCAACTTCCAATCTCGCAATACTAGCCGCAGTTTCTACTACTTTTTGCAAGCTACTATGTTCAGCACCTAATGGAGCAACTGATTCTAATGGAGCAAGTAACGTAGGCATATCGGTATTTATATCAGCCACAATTTGTTTACTTTTAACGGTTGGGAAAGCATTAAAATAACCAGAGCCTAAAAGCCCCATTTCTTCAGCAGTAACAAGCACAAACAAAATCGACCGCTTAGGTTTTTGTGGCAAAGTTGCATACATTCGGGCAATCTCTAAAGCACAAGCAACTCCCGAAGCGTTATCGTGAGCTCCGTTGTAAATCGAATCACCATTGATTGGTTTTCCAACACCAAGGTGGTCGAGATGCCCTGAATGAATCACAAATTCTTTTTTAAGTTTAGCATCTGAGCCTTCTGCTTTGGCAATGACATTATAGCTTATTACATCTTGGAAAGTGCTTTCATAGTGGCCACTAATAGTACTTTTGAGAGCTTTACTCACATATTTGCCTTTTTCAAGCAGCTGCCAAGTACTATCAAGCATGTTGTTTTCGGCACGCATAAGGTTTTGCAAAGCAGGAACAGAAATTCCACCCGCAACGATGATTTTGCCACCTAAAACCGATGCAGAACTTGTTCGTTTACCAGTGGCTGTTACAGATGCTGAAACACCATTAGTAACCATATTATTGGCACCAGCTTTAAACTGTACCATACTGTTGGTATAATTGCACACCAAAACGCCAAGAGCACCATTTTTGGCCGCAAACTCTTGTAAAGTCGCTGGATAGCCCAAGTGTAGTTTCACGTTCGTGGGTAAATTATCTGGAATTCTACGTAAAACCACCACTATTTTACCATTTACATTCAAACCTTTATAATCGTTTATATTGATTTGTGGAGTATCAAAACCTGAACCTACAAATACTAATGGGGCATTAAAATCTACAGATTTTCTCTCTGGATGTGGGTAAATCGACAAGTCATTGCCAAGGGTTAGTTCTCGTTTTTCGCCATTGGGCAGTGTAAGAGTAAACTTGGCTGTTTCTTTCACGAGTTTTGTTTTACGCAAAATAACATTTTGCGTGTAAGTGCCATTTTCGCCAGCTGGTTTTAGTCCCATTTCTTTATATTGTTTTACAACATAATCAACCGCCATTTGGTAGCCTTCTTTACCAGGCAAACGTCCTTTTAATTTGTCGTCTGATAGATAAGCTACATGAGCTTTTATTCTATTAGTATCAATGGTTTCAAGGTGTTTTATGACTTGTTCAGAA
Organism: Emticicia sp.; assembly: GCA_017495105.1. Classification (GTDB taxonomy): domain Bacteria; phylum Bacteroidota; class Bacteroidia; order Cytophagales; family Spirosomataceae; genus Emticicia. Next base: position 2,962 of record JAFEIL010000500.1, read on the forward strand.
ACAATGTTCTGTGCAAATGCGGAAAGACTTAGAAAAGAGAAAAGGGTTAGGAATGTTTTCTTCATAAAGTGTAATATCAGTTTTTTTATCAAAAGTAAAGTTTCTTGTTTAAAGCTACGCAACCGACATCGCTTTTTTTGCATCTACTAATCAAACAAAATTATAAAAACTATGAAAAAGCTTCTTTTAACACTCTCACTGATTACCTGTTCTACACTTATTTTTGCTCAATCTGCATTGAAAACCAATACCGATTGGCTTACCACTCACCTAAACAAACTCGTCATTGATGACGACGACAAACAATTGAATGTAAATGGAAAGAAATCTAAGCCTGTTTTTTCGTTTGCAGGAAATAAAATGTTGATGAATCTCAGTACCAAAGACAAAGATTTTTCGATGGGTTTTAATGTTAGCTGGTCTTTAAAAGACGTACGAAAAGTAAGCTACAAAAAAGAAAAAGACGGCAATTATGAATTGGTTTTGGATGTGCCCGCCGACCGTGTAAAAGTAGATTTAGGTTTCGGAAAAGATAATAATATCGGAGGCTCATTTAATGTGAAAGATGATGATAAAGATAGCCACACATCGTTTACGCTCGCAACAAAAGATGAAAATGTAGTGAAGGAAATAACACAGCACTTTGAAAGTGCGATTAGAGAAGCGAGGAAGTAAATCACTGAACACTAAAACTAAACTTCCCGAAAGTTAGTGCTTTCGGGAAGTTGTTTATCTCTACTGCAATTTTCTATACTTAATACGCTTTGGTGTCACATCAGTTCCCAAACGTTTTTTGCGATTTTCTTCATATTCAGAGAAGTTTCCTTCAAACCAATACACTTGCGAATCACCTTCAAAAGCCAAAATATGCGTTGCAATTCTATCCAAGAACCAACGGTCGTGGGAAATAACCACCGCACAACCTGCAAAGTTTTCAAGACCTTCTTCCAAAGCACGGAGCGTGTTTACGTCCAAATCATTGGTAGGCTCATCTAAAAGTAGCAAGTTTCCACCTTCTTTAAGCATCATTGCCAAATGTACACGATTACGCTCTCCACCGGATAGAATACCTACTTTTTTCTCTTGGTCGCCACCTTGAAAATTGAATCGACTCACATAACCACGGGCATTTACTTGTCGGTTTCCAAGCGTTACCCAGTCATTTCCGCCAGAAATTAATTCATAAACCGATTTATTTGGGTCAAGTTGATTATGTTCTTGATCAACGTACGAAAGTTTCACAGTTTCGCCTACCTCGAATGTTCCAGCCAAAGGTTTTAGTTGGTCGGTAATTAATTTGAAAAGTGTTGTTTTTCCAGCACCGTTTGGCCCGATAATTCCAACAATACCATTTTGTGGTAAACTGAAATTCAAATCTTCATAAAGCAATCTATCGCCAAAGCCCATTTTTACGCCCGTCGCTTCAATTACTTTATTACCCAAACGTGGCCCTGGCGGAATGAAAAGTTCGAGTTTATCTTCTCTTTCTTTCGAGTCTTCACTCACCATTTTATCATACGCCTGTAAACGAGCTTTCGATTTAGCCTGACGGGCCTTCGGAGCCATTCGCACCCATTCTAACTCTCTTTGCAACGATTTCTGACGTTTCGACTCGGTTTTTTCTTCTTTCTCTAAACGATTTTGTTTTTGTTCGAGCCAAGAAGAATAATTTCCTTTCCACGGAATACCTTCGCCTCTATCTAACTCCAAAATCCATCCCGCTACATTATCTAAGAAATAACGGTCGTGGGTAACGGCTATTACTGTACCTTTATATTGGCGTAAATGTTCTTCTAACCATAGCACTGACTCAGCATCCAAGTGATTGGTAGGCTCATCGAGTAATAAAACATCAGGTTGTTTCAGCAACAAACGGCAAAGAGCTACACGACGTTTTTCTCCTCCCGAAAGGTTTTCTACCAAAGCATCTTCTGGCGGACAACGCAGGGCGTCCATCGCACGCTCCAAACGAGTGTCTAATTCCCAAGCATCAAAGGCATCGAGCTTTTCTTGTACTTCACCTTGACGAGCTAGTAATTTATCAAAATCAGCATCAGGGTCGCCAAATGCTTCATTGATTGTGTCAAATTCTTTCAGCAAATCAACGATTTCCTGAACGCCTTCTTCGACAATCTGACGAACAGTTTTTGTTGGGTCAAGCGTTGGCTCTTGTTCCAACATTCCGACTGTATAGCCTGGTGAAAAAACCACATCGCCATTGATGTTTTTATCAATTCCTGCAATGACCCTAAGAAGGGTTGACTTTCCCGAACCATTCAGACCTAAAACCCCGATTTTTGCTCCGTAAAAAAAAGAAAGATAAATGTTTTTTAAGATTTGACGACTAGGTGGAATGATTTTACTCACTCGCTCCATCGAAAAGATAATTTGTTCGTTCATGGTTGATTATGCTTAAAATAGATCTAAAACAAAAAAGTATTGTTAAATTTTTGATAATTTATGTAGAAAAGGTGTCGAGTTGTGTATTTTTTACTACATTTAATAAATTTTTACGCAAATATCGGTAAAGCTGTTTGAATTATACAAAAAAACTGCCAATTTTACCCAAACAAACCACCATCCCTAACTCACAAGCCATGTGATTTATTATTATGAACGGCGTAACATTAGAAAACGAATATGCTTACATAAAAGACGGTAAGGTATTCTTGAAAGGGTATTTAGATATGCCCGACCGACAAATCGGAGAAGTTAAACGCACAGAAGAAGAGGCTTTCCAGTATTTCATTAACCGTTACCAAATTGCGGTAAACAAGGTTACTCAATTGGAATCTGAGATTACCGAGACCCAAAATAAGGGTTCTTTTTTGACCAAACTCACGCAACTTCGCAAACGTTTGTTAAATTTTGACGGCATTGGTGATTTTATTCCATTGCTTAAAATACTTGATGAGCAAGAAGAGTTTCTGCGTAGTTTGATTGTGGACAATCAGGCCAACAACTTGGCTATCAAAGAAGCACTCATTGAAGAAGCCAAAGAAGCCAAAGAAGAGGTCGATTGGAACATTGTTGCTGAGCAACTCCAAGATATCAAAACTCGCTGGATCAGAACTGGTCCAGTTGATAAGCCTTTTCAAGAATCAGTCGAACAAACTTTCAAGGAAGTTTTAGATGATTTTTATCAAAGAAGAAAGGCTTTCTACGAAGAACAAAATCGTATCATTGGCGAGCGTATGGAAAAATACATGGAGCTTGTCCGTGGTGCAGAAATGTTGTTCAGAATGGGAAATTGGGAGCTTTCTTTCGTAGAACTAAAACGCCTTCAATCTGAGTGGCGTAACGTGGGCGACGTTCCACCTAAGCGATTGAAATACGAGTTCCGTAGGTTCAAAAAGCTCACTACATTATATTACGAAAAATATTGTGCAGCTAAAGGTATCCAAATCAAAATACGTGTTGACCCTCGTGTAGAAGCTCAACAAAAAATGATGGAAGAAGCCGAAAACTTGGCAGAATCGAAAGATATTTTTGTAGCAACTGAGCGTGCAAAAGTAATGCTAAATGACTGGAAAGGTATAAAAGTTCCGTCGCACTTGGCAGTACGCAACGTTGCAGAGCGTTTCAGAGCAGCTTGTGATAAGATTTTTGAATTAAGCTATTTGATGAAAGTAGTTACTCGGAAATTGCCTAATTACAACTACTTGAGCGAAAAACAACAAGTCTTGACGAAATTCCGTGAAATGGAAAATATCGTCATTCGTGCTAGAGGCGAATTGAAGATTTTGATTGAAAGCAACGAAGGTGTTTCGCAAGGGCCAGATTTAGATAAAATTACCAATTCAAATATTCAAACGCAAAAACGTAAGTTATTAATGAAAGAAGTGATTTTGGAAGAATTACGCCGAGCGGCACAATCGCAATAAAAAAAATAAAAATATTTTTGGGTTTAGACTTGCGTCATTAAATCAAAAATATTAATTTTGCAACACAATTCAGGATTGACCTATGGTGTAATGGTAACACAACTGTTTTTGGTACAGTCTTTCTAGGTTCGAATCCTGGTAGGTCAACAACTATGTGAGGTAACTACTTATAAATCAAGTAGTTACCTTTTTTGTTTTTCACGGGGGGACACTACGGGGGACACTAAATTGATTTCTACTTTTTTCTTAATTTAGTTTTACTACACCCCCCCCTTAATTATGGCAGTCGTTTTTTCACAATCGGATAGCGGTATTTATTAAAGAACCATTAAGGAATTAACCCACGCCCCCCTCACCCTTGAATTTTGACGGGATTTTTATTTGGTTACTGATGCGGTTGTAATCAAAAAAGAATTGAGGTTTTGACCCACCCTACACCCATGGGGGAATTTTTCCGAAAACTTGACAGTAAACACCAACAACACGGATAACGGTTGTATAGTGTAAAGGCGTAGGTATTAAACCCACCCCCTACACCACCACCCCGAACCCTTCCAACCATCGGGCGTGCATTGGCTCTATTCTGATAAACTCCTTTTGCTCAAATAATGGTGGTTGAGGATTCAAAACAATTTTTAAAACCTTTCTCTTTGTTCTGTGCATAGGGTTCGATTTATTGTTCCGTTTATCCTTCATCTCTTTGCATCGAGTACCGCAATAGGTTAAGGTATCATTTGATAAAATTTTCCTACAATTCGCACATTTTTTTTGCTCGCCAAAAATCTCCTACAATCATTATTAGTTATTGTATTTGTCTCTATTATTGGAATGATAGTACCCTTTATATCTAACGGTACTATCATTCCATTTTCGGAACTTGGTGGGGTGTTTTCCCACCCTGTACTATCATTCCAATTTTTAAGTTTTGGGGGTTCTATGTCAGCCGTTCCCACTTGGTACAATCGTTCCAAAACCTCAACACCCGAAACGCTCAATAAATCATTCCACTTTTGCAGTACCAAAACCCGTGCAATCTCTTTTAAGGTTTCACCCGTGGCATATTTACAAATGATTCTTTCAAACTTTTCTTTTTGTCTGAATCGCTGTTTTGGGTTTACGTTTCTCCAGTTGTCCCGTTTGATTAATTGCTCGTATTGGAGGGCATCTTTGGCTGTCATGGTGGAGGTTTCCAAAGGTTCGGCAATGATTATTTCATCAAAACAATTTATCAGTATTTCGCCCAATTTTTGCAAGTGGTGTTCATGTTGTAAATCTTCCAAGGTTTTGATTGACGAACCTTTACCCGATAACCATTGCATTTTTTTTACGTGAACCTCCACCCGTAGCAAATCAATATTTAATTTGTGTTGCTCTGACTTATTATAAATCTTGAATCGGTATTTGGAAAAATCGAACTCATAAAAATCAAAAAAATAGTTTTGTTTCTTTGCGGTTTCGGTGTTTAGGCTCAAAAGTCTCTCCAGTAGATACGATGGTTTGAAAGGTGTCAGAATATTAACCCCGAATTCAACCCCGTGAATATGGGCGTTTTGTGGTGTAATTTTGAGTATTTGGCAAACCTCCACCACGGTATCAAACAAAGCTATCCTATCAAAATCATTATAGTTGTGCATACCGTTATTAAAATACCTGTGTAAACTC
>JAFEIL010000161.1 GCA_017495105.1 Emticicia sp.
GTTTATATTATACATAATAATTGTTTTACTGAATATAAATTTTTGTGGAATTATTTTCCATAAAATTGGAAAATAATCCAAAATGTATTTTCTTTGCAGTATCAGTTAGAAAATTCAATAAAAAATAAAAATTTTACTATTATTTGTTCACCAAGATGTTTAAACTTTACCAAAGAAAAATGAAATCATTAATGTACGCATTCATAGGCTTAGTGTGCGTAACATCAAGTGTTTATGCTCAAATGCCGCATGATGTTATCTATATGCCGAAAAGAACAGCCTGTATATCGGTATCATACAGTAATAGTAGCTGGAAGGAATATTGGGAAAATACCCTCAAACGTGAAAACCTTAATATCGGTACGCTTACGACTCAAAGCTTTATGCCGATGGTGGCTGTTGGTGTTACTGACAAGCTAAATGTCATTGTTGGTTTGCCTTACGTAAGCACAAAAGCCAGTGCAGGAAATCTGATGGGACAGAAGGGTATCCAAGACTTATCGGGCTGGTTGAAGTATCAGCTAGTTAAAAACGATAAAGGGATTTCATTACATGGAGTGATTGGTGGCTCTATTCCTGTTGGAAATTATGTGCCAGATTTCTTGCCGATGTCAATTGGCTTACAAACCAAAACTGCTACTGGCCGATTGATAACAAATTATACACACAAATCGGGTATTTATCTCACGGCACATGCAAGTTATATTTTAAGAAGCAATATAAAAGTTGACCGTGATGCTTACCAAGCCGATAATCGAGTGTATAATACCAACGAAGTAAGCGTGCCAAATGCTACTGATGTTGCTGCAAGATTAGGTTATATTAAAGATGGTAGTCGAATTCAAGCTGAGTTTTTTGCTGAACATTTCACTTGTGTAGGTGGCGATAATATCCGTCGCAATGATATGCCTTTTCCGACTAATAACATGACTTCTACAAGCGTAGGTTTTTACGGAAAATATCAACCCAAAAATATTGGTTTTAATGTAAGAGTAGCAAAAGTAGTTAATGGACTAAATGTTGGTCAATCAATGAGCTTTTCGGTGGGTTTATTGTATCAGTTGAATTATTTTAAGAAAGAAGAAAAGAAATAAAAAGCCGATATGTTGTAGAGACAGGGCATGCCCTGTCTCTACGATGGCACAACAAAATTTTACAAAAAATGAAAAATATTAATTTAAAATCTATCATTGTTTTCGCTGGACTTGTGGTTTTAGTAGCATCATGTGATAAGACCGTAACAGAGCCAATAAAAGAAGCTTATATTCCGACTAAATTAGATGAAAATGCTGGTACTTGGAAGCCATATATTCTGACTTCTTCGAGCGAAGTTGTAGTAGCTGCACCAAAAGCCATCACTGATGTAGTTTATCTCAAAGAGTTGGATTCATTGAAAAACAAAATTCTTCCAGTACTTACTCCAACAAACAAAGATGCCATTGCTTATTGGGGAGCAGGAGCGGTATATCGTTGGAACGAAATCGCTCGTGAGTTAGCAGCCCGTTATAATGTTCCGCCAGCATCAAATGCCGAAGGTAAATACCCAGTTCCAGATGCAGCTAATCCTTTAGCTGACCCAAAGTTCCCGTTTGCAAATCCACCCTACACAGCCCGTGCGTTGGCTTATTTAAGCGTAGCACAATATGATGCTTTGGTGAGTGCTTGGAATTATAAATTCAAGTACAACCGTAAAGCACCATCTAAAAATGATGCCTCAATCTCAGCTTTATTGCCAGTTTCTGATTTACCATCTTATCCATCCGAAGATGCAGTTGTTGCGGCAGCATCTTACACTATTTTGGTTGCGATGTTTCCTGGTGAAGTACCCTATTTAGATGCTAAATTGGCCGAAGCTAAAAATGCAAGAGTTTGGGCAGGAATGAATGTGCCGAGCGATATCACGGCTGGTGATGCACTCGGAAAAGCCGTTGGTGCAAAAGTAATGGCGAAGGCAAAAGTAGATGGTATGAGTGCCGCCAATAACCAAACACTCGTAGCTGGCCAAATTGAAGCAGCTAAAGGCCGTGGAGTAAAAGATACTTGGGTGAGTCAAGAAGCTCCAGCTCGCCCGCCGATGTTGCCTAATTATGGTGCTGTAGCTACTTGGAATTTTGATAAAACTACACTCGTTAAGATTCGTCCCGTAATGCCTTTCGTGGTAGGTTCGGCCGAATGGCAAAGAGAGTATGAAGAACTCGAAAAAATCAATAAATCGCAAACCCGTGAGCAAGCACGTATTGCCAATTATTGGGCAGATGGAGCTGGTAGCTATACGCCGCCAGGCCATTGGAGCAGAGAAGCTGCCAATCTGTGCCACGATAATAAGTTTAGCGAAGTTGCTACTGCCCGTGCGATGGCATTGGTAAGTACAGCTTTAATGGACGCGGGTGTTGCTTGTTGGGATGCGAAATACTATTACTGCACACCACGTCCACAGCAGTTTGGTTTGAAAACTTCAGTAGGCTTGCCCAACTTTCCTTCTTACACTTCTGGACACTCGACATTTTCGGCAGCCGCAGCCACTGTTCTAGGTTCAATTTTTCCATCAAAAGCAACCGAAATGAATGATAAGGCCAAAGAGGCTTCAAATTCAAGGGTTTATGGATTGATTCATTTCAGAGTAGATTGCGAAATGGGCTTAGTACATGGTGCAAAAATTGGCGAATTTGCGATTGCAAGGGGCAAAGCCGATGGGTCAAATCTCTAAGTCTCTATTAAGATTATCATTTAATAATCAATTTTACAAATGAAAAAACTTTTCCTTTCTCTGGCAATTGTTTCAGTTTCAATGGGGGCTTTTGCTCAAGGTTGTATTGCGGTTCGCTCAATGTCAACTGCCAACGGAAACCCGAGCGGTTCGGCGTTTATGCACGCTGGTGATTTTCAGTTTTCAACTAATTTCAGAAAGCTACATTCTTACAAACATTTTGTTAGAAAAGTAGAACAGCCTCAGCGTGTTGAACAAAAAACCGAAGTTATCAATGATTCTTATAATTTTGATTTTGGTCTTACTTATGCCGCCAGCAATCGCCTGAGTTTTACGCTTAATGTGCCACTTTCTTATAATGACCGTTCTTCGCTTTATGAGCATTACGGCAATGGTACGCCTGCAGGTTCAAATCCTCGTTTTCATACGCAGTCGCAAGGAATCGGCGATATGCGTTTATCAGCATCTTATTGGTTGATAAATCCAACCACAGCACCGAAAGGAAATATCGCTATTGGTGCAGGTATCAAAGCTCCTACGGGCAATGCCAACGTGCAAGATGAATTTTATAAAATTGATAAAGACAAAAAAGAATATATTCAAGTGAAAGCCGTTGACCAGTCAATTCAGTTAGGAGATAGCGGTTGGGGGCAAAGCGTAGAAGTTCAAGGCTATTTGTCAGCATTTAAAAAAGCAACTGTATATTTCAATGGGTTCTATTTATTTAGCCCAAAAGAATTAAACAAAGCGACTGGTTTTTCGGTGCCTGACCAATTTGGTGCAAGAGTCGGAATGACTTACACACTTTTTCCGAAAAAGAATATTGCAGTCAGTTTGGGCGGACGCTTAGAAGGTTTGCCAGCCGTTGATGCTATCGGTGGAAGTTTAGGCGGTCGCCGCCCAGGATACATTGTTTCGGTAGAGCCAGGTATAATCTGGAACGGACACAAAAGCTCATTTTTAGTAGCAGTTCCTTATGCAGTAGTTAGAGATAGAATTGATACTTGGACAGTCACTGGTTTCCGTGAAGGCGATGCAGCTTTTGCTGATTACTTTGTTTCGGCTACTTACGCATATCGTTTTTAATTGTTGTTATTGAGTGTTTTGGTAAAGAATGTGACAAAAATCATAGTTTTTGGTCACGTAAGTCACATTCTTTGCTGAATTTTTCATAAAATCGAAATGAAAAGTTAGATTTGTGAGCAATTCTAAAATACTCAATTATCTGAAAAAAACAGCTTCCATATTATTTTTGTGTCTTTTGCTTTGCAATGCTCTGGGCTATACATTCGTTTTCTTGGTAAACGAATGGCAAGAAAGCCATCAAGTAAAAGCTACAAATTTTGTGGAGCTTGAAGGCGATAAATTGATTTTCAAGATGCAATTGTCGTTGCCTTATCAATCGGAATGGAAAAACGAACTCGTTGATGGTAATACTGCGATTTTTGAAGGAGAGTTCTTTAAATCTTACGAACAAGTTTATCACGGTGATACGCTCTACACTTATTACAAAAGACTTGATGTAAGCCGAGATAATATTATGTCTTTGATGAATGAAGTTCATGAAAATTTGAATCTTTTCTCAGAAAAACATAAAACTACCAGCCAAAAAGCCTTAGAATTTTCTAAGAATCTTGCCAAAGATTACGTTGAGTTTCGCTCAAAAATATTGGTTTGGTATAAGGTTGAAGATTTGCCATGTCGCAATTATTTCATCAACACTTTCTACTATAATTTTTCTTTAACGGTTAATGCTCCGCCACCCATTTATTCGATAGCCTAAAACACAGTTTTTAAATTAATTGGCAAGCCTTTTGAAGGTATTTGCTATGTTTTACTATGGAATTTAAAGAGAGAGAATCATGCAAAAATTTAGATATATCATAGGGTTTTTATTGCCTTTGGGCTTATTTGCTCAACATAAAACAGATTCGGTGAAAGTGGTGAATCTGCAAGAAGTACAAGTAAAAGAACAACAATTCAAATTTAATATTCAAAGTCTTCCTGCCACCAAAGGAACATTTCTTTATGGTGGAAAAAAGACTGAAATGATAAACGTGCAAGGCTTAGATGCCAATATTGCCGAGAAAACTCCTCGACAAATTTTTGCAAAAGTGCCAGGCGTTTTTGTCTATGACATGGACGGTTCGGGAAATCAGATAAACATCTCAACTCGTGGACTTGACCCGCACCGTGGCTGGGAATTTAATGTTCGCAAAGACGGAGTTATCACCAATACCGATATGTACGGCTATCCTGCCAGCCACTATTCGATGCCAATGGAAGCTATTCAAAATATAGAATTGGTGCGTGGAACTGGCTCGCTGCAATATGGCTCACAATTTGGTGGAATGCTCAATTATGTGGCAAAACAAGGCGATTCGACCAAGGTTTTTGATTTTGAAAGCACCAATAGCGTAGGTTCGTTTGGTTTATTGAGTACCTACAATGCCCTTGGCGGACAAGTCGGAAAGGTGAATTATTATGCCTATTATAGCAAACGAGTTTCTGATGGCTACCGTGATAATAGCCGTAGCGATTACGATGCTTTTTCGGCACAAATCACCTACAAACCTACTCAAAACCTTTCGATAAAAGCCGATTTATCTCGCTCAAAATATATTTTTCAGTTGGCAGGTCAGCAGACCGATGCTATGTTTGCAGCGAATCCACGAGCTTCTATTCGTTCAAGAAATTTTTATAGTCCAGATATTTATGTGCCATCGGTTTCGCTCAATTGGTCTTTGGGAAATCGTACCAAACTTTCGTGGGTAACGTCGGCCATTTTGGGTAGCCGAAACAGCGTAATGTTTGATAAAACCGCCGATGTAGTTGATAAAATCGACCCTGTTACGTTGCAATATGCCAATCGTCAAGTAGATATTGATAATTACCACAGTTATACTTCCGAACTACGTGTTTTGCATGAATATCATGTCGGAAAATTATCATCAACTTTGGTAGGAGGAGTGCAACTGATGAACAACGATTTGCACCGCCGCCAACAAGGAAAAGGCACAACGGGCAGCGATTATGATTTGAGTATCACAGGAAGTTGGGGGCGAGATTTGCATTTCAAAACACAAAATATTGCCGTTTTTGTAGAAAATCGTATTTATTTAACGCCAAAATTGGCAGTTTCACCAGGTTTTAGAATCGAATCGGGCGAGTCGGTGATGTCGGGAATGATTAGCTATTATGATGCTTCAAAATTCCCTGATGCTATCCCGCATCGTTTTCCGTTGTTTGGCATAAATGCTGATTATCAGCTTTTTACAAATCAAAATCTCTATGCGGGTTTCTCGCAAGCGTATCGACCAGTGATTTTTAAAGATATTATTCCTGCATCTATTTATGAAAAATCTTCTGATAATTTGAAAGATGCCAGCGGCTATAATTTTGAAGTAGGTTATAAAGGAAATTTTGAAAAACTAAGACTTGAATTAACTTATTTTCAGTTGCTTTACAAAAATCGACTTGGAACTTTGGCACAAACTGACGAAAACGGAGTTTTCCAAATCTTACGTACCAATATCGGCGATTCGTTTACAAAAGGATTGGAAATGTTTGCCGAATATTATGTGAGAATTAATGAAAAGGCTAACTTTTCGGTTTTTAGTTCAACTTCGTTGATGGAAGCCAAATATTTAGAAGCGGAGGTGCGTTCGGGTGAAAAAAATATCAATATTGAAGGAAATTTTGTAGAAAGTACCCCACAGGTTATTAGTCGTAATGGCCTAACTTTCCGATATCGAAAATTGAGCGTTACGAGTTTGTTTAGTTATACTGCCAAAAGCTACGCCGATGCCCTCAATACTGTACAATCTTCGACCAATGGAAGTGTTGGACTGGTGCCATCTTACGCGATTTTAGATTTTAATGCTACTTACCGAATTTCGAGCAAAATTTTGCTCAAATTCAACCTCAATAATGCCAACAACAAACAGTACTTTACTAAGCGTCCACAGTTCTATCCTGGCCCCGGAATTTGGGCATCTGATGGCCGTGGATTTTGTCTTACAATTTCCACTCAATATTAAGTATTTATGGCATAAAAATTGCAACAATAATTTTAAGAAATCGTTTAAATTCAATTAGCGATTTCTTAAAAGAGAATTGTATGATTTAATCTGATAATCGACTTTTTTTAAGTTTTTTGATTTTCATTGGTTAGGTCTTATATTTCGGGGAAATGCTTTTTCCTAATGAAATTTTAAAAGTGAACAATTATAAAAAAATGGATTCTTTACTAATAAATTTAAAGGTGAAAGTTCGACAATTTAGTTTGTCTATCTTTCTTGTGGTATTGGTGATTTCGTGCAAGGATAAGTCCATCGAAGAACCTACACCTTTGGCTTCAAAAAGTATTAAAGATTACGATGTAAATTTATCAATCAAATGGGCAGATTTAACATTGAAATTATTAAGAACAACCGCTGCTCAAACCCCACCCGTGGCATCTCGAGTTTTGGGTTATGTGGGCCTTACGATGTACGAATCAGGTGTTTACGGAATGTCTGATTATCAATCGTTACAAGGGCAAATCACTTGGCTTACAACACTCCCAAAGCCCGATTTAAATAAGAAATATAATTGGGCATTATCAGTGAATGCTGCACAATATCAGATACTTAGGGATTTATTTTCGACCACATCAGAGGCAAATATAAAAACGCTAGATTCGCTTAAAAGTACTTTAGAAACTGCTTTAATCAATGTTTATAACGATGATACAACGGTTGTCAATCGTTCGAAATCTTTTGGTGTGAGTATTGCAAAAGCCATTTGGGAGTACTCAAAAACCGATGGTGGACACGAAGCATTTAAAAACAATTTTCCAGCCGATTATAAAGTGCCAGTAGGTATTGGATATTGGGAACCAACCGAAAATGGAAGGAAAATTCCGATGTTGCCTTATTGGGGCAAAAATCGCACATTTGCATCAGCAAATGGCGTATTGTCAATACCTCAACTACTGAAAAGTCCTTCATATCGAGAAGCGAGTGATTTTTTCAAAGAATATAATGAAGTTTACCAAAAAAATAAGATTTTAACGCAAGAAGAAAAAGAAATTTCGGTTTGGTGGGCCGATGACCCAAGCGAAACTTTCACTCCGCCCGGACACTCATATTCTATAGCCAAAATTGCAGTTTTGACCAGTAAAGCAAAGTTAGATCAATCAATTGAAGCATTTGCAAAAACAGGTATGGCAGTAGCCGATGCTTTTATTTTGTGTTGGAAGACAAAATATACCTTTATGAATATTCGTCCTTATTCGTATGTGCGTCAGACTATCGACCCAACTTGGATTCCGTTTTGGCCAGCTCCACCATTTCCAGGTTTTCCTTCTGGACATTCTACGCAATCGGCGGCTTCTGCAATAGTATTAGAGAGTGTTTTCGGAACGAATTTTGAATTTATTGATACTTCATGGCAAGGTCGCCCGAAAGATGCCAAGCGTAATGTGGAGTTCAAACCTCGTAAGCTAAAGTCGTTTTGGGCCGCTGCCGAAGAGTCTGCTCTTTCTCGTTTTTATGGTGGCATTCATACAAATATGGATAATTTGGCTGGTTTAGCTGAAGGTAAAAAAATAGGTGTCAATATTGTACAGTTGAAATTCAAAAAGTAAAAACCGGAATATCAAAATAGGATAGATTTATACTCAAAAGGCACAAAGTTGCAAAGGTTTAGAGGCGACCATCGCTCGGTACAAAGTTATGATAATGAAGCAATTATACTCAAAAGTAATTGATTTGCAAAAAAAGCGATAATTTTCTAATTTTAT
>JAFEIL010000195.1 GCA_017495105.1 Emticicia sp.
ATTATAGTTACTTAAAAACAATCACGCCACTCTTTGTTTTAAAGAGTGGCGTGATTATTTAAGAACTAAAAAGTCTACTTTCCTTTCTGATTATTTTCTGAATTCTGGTTCAAAGCAATCATTTGTTTCATTGTTTTATCAAATCCTTCAACCGAACCATCCATAAATATTACGTTTCCTTTACCATCTTGGGCAACTTGACGCATAGTTTCAGTCCACAGAGAGAATAAAATAATTGATGGATCAAGATGTGCTTTTTCCATTTCTGCTGCGGCCACGGCCATACCTTTCGCAATCTCTTCACGAAATTGAGCCAAACCTTGTCCACGTAATCGAGCTGCTTCACGTTCAGCTTCAGCCGAGATTCTAATCGCATTACCATCGGCTTCTGCACCTTTGGTCTTTGTAATCAATAGAGCCTGTCCTTCGTTTTCAGCCGCCGCCTTCAAATTATTTGAAGCAACTACTCTTGACATTGATTTTACGATTTCTTCATCAAACGTAATATCATTTATCTGTAAATCAAGTAAATGATAGCCCCAACCATTTAATGTTTGGTCAAGGTTTGACTTTACATCGTCAACAATTTCATTTCTTAAACCTAAAATTTCAGCCTGCTTTTTAGTAGCCACAAAACTACGAATCGAACCTTCAATTGAGCGAACCAAAGCCTGCATAAAGTTAGCTTGGTCAATAAACTTAAAAGCAACGTTTTTGATTTGCTCTTCCGAATTATCTGTAACGGTGTATAGCAACATTGCCTTAAAATAGACATTGGCTTGGTCATTAGTGATTGCTTGAAACTGTAATTCAGCGGAACGATTCTGAATTGAGATAGTACGAAATACAAACTCAATAAATGGAATCTTAAAATTCAAACCAGGAGTCATTATTCGGCTATACTTACCAAATACTGTAATTACTGCAACATTACCTTGTTGAACGATTACAACCGATAGATAAAGAACGATTGCTACAAATACAAATAAAAAAATTGATACCATTGTGTTTTTCGGTTTTAGTTAAAATTAGGATCAAATGTAGAATTAAGTGAGCAACATAATCTAAAAACTTGACAAATGGTATAATCACAAGGAATATTTGTAAAAAATATGTTTGTTGACAAAATTTTCACTTCAAATTCCCCATTCCACCATCAATGTGTAGAATCTGTCCAGTAATCCAACTACCTTCATCAGATAATAAAAATTTAGCAGCGTTAGCAATATCATCACTTGTACCAACTCTTCCGAGTGGGTGACGTTTGTTTGACGCATCAATTTTTTCGGGAGAAGAAAGTAACATTTTTGCCAAAGGTGTATCGGTCAATGATGGAGCAATAGCATTGAATCTAATTTTTGAAGCAGCATATTCGGCTGCTAATGAGCGAGTTAGTCCTTCAATCGCACCTTTTGAAGCCGCAACTGACGCATGAAATCCCATCCCAGTTTGCACGGCAACTGTACTAAAAAGTACAACCGAAGCATTTCCAGCAGCTTTCAGTTTTGGCAAAACAGCCTGAATTACATTAACTGCACCTAAAACATTTATTTGAAAATCTTTTTGAAAATCTTCACTAGTAAATCTATTAAATGGCTTTAGATTTATTGTTCCAGGACAATATGCAAGGCCGTCAATTGTAGCAGGAAGTAAACTAAACACTTGACTATCAGGGCTTGCAGCATCCCAAACAATATGTGTAGATGATAAATTTGGCTCAGTACGAGAAGCTGTAAATACAGTTGCACCCGCTTCTATTAATGATTGTGCAAGAGAAAAGCCGATACCTGAGCTTGCACCAATTATAAGATAATTTTTTTCTTTTAAAGACATTTCTTTAATGAATGAGTGAAAATGAATAACTGAAAACTTAATACTTCGCAATTTTAAACCGAATGTTAGTAAAATTGTTTAGTGAGTTGTCAATTATCCATTTTTAAACGTACGGGGTACCTCAAAAAAATTGAAGTATTATATACTCAAAACCTTCAAAAATTCGCTTCTTTTTTCTTCTTTATTAAAAGCCCCACTATAAAATGAAGTAATTGTAGAACTTGTTTGGTCTTTCACTCCGCGAGATGAAACACATTGGTGGTCAGCATCCACAAAAACTGCCACATCGTCGGTCATCAAGGCATTTTTTATGGCATTACCAATCTGAATTGTCATACGCTCTTGCACTTGTGGGCGGCGAGCAAAATGATTAACAATTCGGTGTAATTTCGACAAACCAATTACTTTACCATTTGAAATATATGCTACGTGAACTTTTCCTACGATTGGCACAAAGTGGTGCTCACAACATGAATAAAACTGAATGTTTTTCTCAACCAACATTTCATTGTAATTATATTCGTTGGAAAAGAGCGTCATTGCAGGTTCATTTTCAGGATTCAAGCCAGAAAACAACTCTTTTACATACATTTTAGCTACACGCTTTGGAGTTCCACGAAGACTTTCGTCTTGTAAATCAAGGCCGAGTGTAAGCATAATTTCTTTAAAATGTTTTTCTATTATTTCAATTTTCTCGTCATCATTCAAATCAAACGCATCTTCTCGGAGTGGTGTATCTAGTTTAGTAAACGGATGGTCTTGATCGTCGAGTAATAAATCGCTCACAAATGTTTTTTCTTTAAATTGGGTATTCAACATAGTTTCTTTCAGTTTCAAAAAGTGTAATTTTCAAATCATAATCGTTTGATATTTTTTCTCGTAAAATATCGTAAATCACAATTGCAATGTTTTCAGCCGATGGATTTAGTGTTTTAAACTCTTCAACGTCAAGATTCAAATTTTTGTGGTCAAATCTGTCTAAAACATTTTCTTTGATTAAATCACTTAAAATTTTCATATCGAAAACATAACCTGTCTTTGGGTCAACTTCGCCCGACAGTCGAACAATCAAATCATAATTGTGCCCATGAAAATTCGGATTATTACATTTTCCGAAAATCCGGACATTGTCTTCCACATTCCACTCGGGATTGTGAAGACGATGAGCTGCATTGAAGTGTTCTTTTCGCAACACCGCAACTCTCTTTTTTTGATATTCCAAAATAGATTATAAAAGATAAATAAAATGTTAGCCAAACAGTCATTACAAAGGTTGTGTACAACACTTGTAGGCTACCGAACGGTGGTTAAGTCGTTCTTCAAGAAACGTTATCAATTGTATTAACAAGCGGTATTTTTATTTTGTTCAAGATTTTTTCAAAAAAATATTTAACTTGAATTTTAAATTACAGTGATTAAAATATTTTTATCTATTCAAAAGCTAAAAGATTATATTTTTTATTAATAATTTATTTATGAAAATATTTAATTTTATCTTTGAAACACAAATCAACAATTTAATTTACAACACCTTCAAACCAATCTGAATATGAATCGTCGAAATTTTCTATCAACCAGCTTGGCAACCTCAAGCATTCCATTTATTGCAAAAAAACAACATCTCAAAGACGATAAAAAAGTTAGACTTGGCTTTATCGGTGTTGGGCTTCGAGGAAGAAACCACCTTCAGCAAGCCTTGTACCGTTCTGATGTAGAAATTCCTGCTATTTGCGATATTGACTTGAATTCAATTGCGGAAGCAAATAAATTATTTCAAAAGTTTGGTAAAAAAGAACCAATTGCTTATATAAAAGGTGAACGTGATTTTGAAAATATGGTTAAACGCGACGACCTTGATGGAATCATCATTGCGACACCATGGGAATGGCACGTACCGATGTCAGTTGCTGCCATGAAAGCTGGTAAATATGCTGGAGTTGAAGTTTCAGCAACAGTTACCCTACAAGAATCATGGGATTTAATTGATACTTACGAAAAAACAGGTTCGCACTGCATGATTCTCGAAAATGTTTGTTATCGTAGGGATATTATGTCAGTTTTAAACATGGTGCGAAAAAACATGTTCGGAGAAATGCTCTACGGTCATTGCGGCTACCAACATGATTTACGTTTTGTAAAACTAAACGATGGAAAATCGGCATACGGGAAAGGAGTAGAATTTGGCGAAAAAGGTTTCAGCGAAGCACGTTGGAGAACACAACACTCAGTCGATAGAAATGGAGACCTCTATCCTACGCATGGACTTGGGCCTGTAGCTCACTGGATGGACATAAATCGTGGAAATAAATTTGATTTCTTGACCTCAATCGCCACAAAATCTCGTGGTATGCACAATTATATTGTAGAAAAAGGAGGCGAAAACCATCCAAATGCTAAAGTAAAATTCAAATGTGGAGATATTGTAACCACAACGATTCAATGTGCCAATGGCGAAAATATTGTAATTATTCACGATACCAATAGTCCAAGACCATATTCATTGGGTTTTAGAGCTCAAGGCACAAAAGGCATTTGGATGAATGACGGCAATCAGATTTATTTAGAAGGTGTTTCAAAAAAACATGATTCTTGGGAACCTTTTGCCGATTATCAAAAAGAATACGACCACCCACTTTGGAAACGTTTCGAACAAGATGCCGTTAATGCAGGCCATGGTGGTATGGATTTCTTTGTACTTCGTGCATTTATCGAATCGGTGAAAAATAAAGTTGCACCTCCAATTGACGTTTATGATGCTGCTGCTTGGAGTGCTATCAGTCCACTTTCTGAACTTTCAATTGCACGTGGAAGCTCTCCAGTCGAAATTCCAGATTTTACACGAGGCAAATGGAAAACCAATAAACCAATTTTTGGATTAAATGATAATTATTAATAATAACGAACCTTCAAAGGCCATCTTTACGCCTTTGAAGGCTTTGAAATTTTTTTAAACTCAAAAAAATATGCAAGAAAATAAAAACTACACAGGACCATTAATCATAATCGGGCTTTTATTCTTTGTATTTGGTTTTGTTACATGGGTTAATGGAACATTAATTTCATTTTTCAAAAATGCTTTCGGCCTAAGTAACGCAAATTCTTATTTAGTAACATTCGCTTTCTTCATTTCATATACAATCATGGCGATTCCGTCTTCGTTTGTATTAAAAAAAGTTGGATTCAAAAAAGGAATGTCAATCGGTTTGGCAATTATGGCCATTGGTACTTTCACTTTTGTACCTGCCGCTAAAGCCGAATCTTACCCTTTATTTTTGGTTGGATTATTTACAATTGGAATTGGCCTTACATTACTACAAACAGCATCAAATCCTTACGCAACAATTCTTGGACCTCGTGAGAGTGCAGCCCAACGTATAAGTATATTAGGAATTGCCAATAAAACAGCTGGAATTATCAGCCAAAAAATATTTGGTGGAATTCTTTTAACAGGCAGTGTGGTGGGTGCTGCCATTTCACCTAAAGTAGAACTGGAAAAAGTAATAACTCCTTATTTGATACTTACTGTAGTTTTAATCATTTTGGCAGTTTTAATATTACTTACAAAAGGCTTACCAGAAGTAAGTGAAGAGCAAGAGAGTGTTGATGGTTCCAAAAGCACAAACCAAACGAGCGTTTTTGAATTTCCAAATTTAGTATTAGGTCTTATCGCATTGTTTTGCTACGTGGGTGTAGAAGTTATCGCAGGAGATTCAATAATCAGCTATGGTATTTCATTAGGATTTTCGACAGAAGATGCCAGTCAATTTGGTACTTACACGCTTTGGTTAATGATGTTGGGCTATGTTTTGGGAATTGTTTTGATTCCGAAATACGTTTCACAACAAACTTGGCTAAAACTTTCATCTATTTTTGGCATAATCGTTACTATATTTGCATTAGTAACAACAGGCTTTACGTCTGTACTTTGCATAGCAATATTAGGTTTGGCAAATGCCATCATGTGGCCAGCGATTTGGCCTCTTGCCATTGATGGACTCGGTAAATTTACAAAAACTGGTTCAGCTTGGTTAATTATGATGATTGCCGGAGGTGCAATTTTACCACTTATTTACGGTAGCTTAGCAGATTATTTGCATAGTTCACAAACTGCATATTCTCTCATGTTACCTTTATACGGATTTGTATTGTATTTTGCTATGTTTGGTTACAAAAAGAAAACCTGGTAATTTGCATCATTTTTATAAATCAACAATTTGTGCAGCAATCTTTTATAATTTCAGCAGTGCGTACACCAATTGGTAGTTTTGGTGGGTCATTATCAAGCATTACCGCCCCAAAACTTGGAGCTACATCAATAAAGGCTGCAATCGAAAGAGCAGGTATTGAACCCTACCAAGTTGAAGAATTGCTTTACGGCAATGTTTGTCAAGCAAATGTTGGGCAAGCCCCAGCACGTCAAGCAACTCTTGGTGCAGGTTTGAGCAATAAAACCATTGTTACAACAATTAATAAAGTTTGTGCCTCAGGAATGAAATCTATTATGTTTGGTAGTCAATCTATCGAACTTGGGCAAAATGATATTGTAGTGGCTGGTGGCATGGAAAGCATGTCAAATGTACCATTTTACTTATCAAAAGCCCGTTATGGGTATGGTTATGGAAACAGCGAATTAATTGATGGTTTGGCAAAAGATGGTTTGGTAAATGTATATGACAATAAAGCAATGGGCTGTTTTGCCGATATAACTGCTAGTAAATTTGAAATAAGTCGCGAAGCACAAGATGCTTATGCAATTCAATCTTATAAACGCTCGGCTGAGGCTTGGGCAAATGGTTTTTTTGCGAATGAAGTAATACCCGTTGAAGTAACCGACCGCAAAGGAAACATAAAAGTAGTTTCGGAAGATGAAGAATTCAAAAACGTTAATTTTGAAAAAATCCCCAATTTACGTCCAGCTTTTACCAAAGAAGGAACAGTAACTGCAGCTAATTCGTCAACAATTAATGATGGTGCAGCTGCACTCGTTCTAGCATCTACTATTGCAGTTGATAAAAATAATTTAAAGCCAATTGCAAAAATCATTTCATATGCCGATGGCGAACAAGAGCCAGAATGGTTTACCACTGCACCAATTATTGCCGCCCAAAAAGCATTAAAAAGAGCTGGTTTGACTATAGAAGACATTGATTTTTTTGAAGTAAATGAAGCATTTTCAATAGTACCGATGGCATTTGCTAAACATTTTGGCATTAGTCACGAAAAATTAAATGTTTTTGGAGGAGCGGTTTCACTTGGACATCCACTTGGCTGTTCAGGTGCAAGAATTGTAACAACGCTCGTAAATGTGCTTCAAAACAAAAACGCAAAATATGGAATGGCTGCAATTTGCAATGGTGGAGGTGGTGCAAGTGCCATTATTATAGAAAAAATTTGATATTTATAAACAAAACTCAAACCTTGCAAGATTATTCCAATCTAGTAAGGTTTTTTTATTGAAATGAAAATAAATTCTGATTCAAGTAGTGTTCTTCAAAATTTTTTTGGTCCAGATCAAGTTTTAATACAAGCGACTTCCCCTGGCAGAATGGACGTAATGGGCGGTATAGCCGATTATTCTGGCTCATTGGTTCTTCAAAAATCGATTTCACAAAAAGCTACTATCACAATTGGAATCAGAAATTATAATCAACTCAGAATAAAGAGTTTAGATATTTCTTTTCAAAATGAAATTTATCTTGATTTAGATGAATTGCCTAATAATTACGAAGAGGCCCAAAAATACCTAAAAAATATCAATGGTGGGGATTGGGCTGCGTACATCATTGGTTGTTATTTGGTTTTGAGCAACGAGAAAAAAATAAAACTTGGTGGACTTGATATTTTAATTCAATCAGATGTGCCAGTCGGAAAAGGCGTTTCGTCTTCTGCAGCACTTGAAGTAGCCACATTAAAAGCTATTACTGAACTTTTCAATATTGAATTAATTGATACCCAACTACCAAAATTTGCACAAAAAGCCGAAAACTTAGTAGTAGGAGCTCCTTGTGGCTTGATGGATCAATTGGCATCATATTTTGGTGATAATAATAAATTGTTACCTATTTTATGTCAACCTGACCAACTCTATGATTTAGTCGAAATTCCCAAAAATTTATATTTTGTTGGCATTGATAGTGGTGTGAAACACGCAGTAAGTGGAGCATCTTATAGCGAAGTTCGTACTGCAGCATTCATGGGTTTTTCGATAATTGCACAAAAATTAGGACTTTCAAAAGACGATTTAGGTAAACAAACTCAAAATGAATTGCCTTTTAATGGATTCTTGAGCAATATCAGTCCATCATTATTTGAGGCTAATTTCGAACGAAGCTTAAATTCGATGTATGGAAAAGACTTCATTAAAGATTTTGAAGTTGTGACTGACAAACTATCAGTGATAAAACCAGATACATTTTACAACATATCTGCTTGTACTAAACATCCGATTTACGAAAATCATCGAGTAAAATCTTTTGTACAACTATTAAAATCAGTCAACGAAACAAACCACACGGATATCTTACCAATTATGGGAGAATTGATGTTTCAATCGCATGAAAGTTATAATTATTGTGGTCTGGGTAACGAAATGACAGACAAAATTGTATCTATGGCAAGAAAAAAAGGTATAGAG
>JAFEIL010000090.1 GCA_017495105.1 Emticicia sp.
CTCGTACAGGTAAGTTTTTGCAAGTTGCAAATGTATTGAATACATATTATACAAGCTTAGAGTAACCTGGAAAAATAGATGGTTTCCAATACCAGCCAGCGAAACTCAAGTTAATTCAAAATTGGAGCAAAATCCCGAATGGAAACAAAAATCCGAAAATTTAGGGTTTTAACGAGGAGGCTTAATTGCCCCCTTGCTATTAACTTATAAAAATACCCCTCAGTATTTTGATAATTGTAAAATTAATATTTCTATTAGTGAAATTTTGAGGATTTAAGGAATTTAAAACTAATTGATTAACAGAATTATAATGAAAAACACCTATTCTAAAATTTATCTATTCTTTATACTTTTTTCTTGGCAAATTGGGTATAGTCAAATAGATTTTCAAAAATGTATTCAACCGATTCCGTTAAATTCAAAGTTCGTTGACCCAGGATATTATGTCTGGTGTGGTAGTATGACTAAAGGTGACGATGGAAAATATTATCTGTTTTATAGTCGCTGGCCTCAAAGGGAAGGGTTTAAAGGATGGGTCACACATAGTGAAATTGCTATAGCTGTTTCAGACAAAATGACAGGACCCTTCAAACCAGTGAAGGTTGTTTTACCAAAAAGAAAAAATGGACATTGGGATAGTGACGTGACGCACAATCCCAATATCCAAAAATTTGGCGGCAAATATTATTTATACTACATGGGTAACTATGGGAATAAAGAATGGTGGAACCATAGAAATCACCAACGAATAGGTGTAGCGATAGCTTCCACACCATTGGGACCTTGGAAGCGTTTAGATAAACCCGTTTTAGATGTTTCAATAAGTAAATGGGATCATTTAATGACTAGTAATCCTAGTGTTTGCAAAGGCAAAGATGGGAAATACCTAATCATGTATAAGGGTGTGGGTGAAGGTGAAATGCCATTTGGAGGAAAAGTTTTGCACGGTGTAGCATTTTCGAATTCTCCGACAGGGCCATTTGTAAAATCACCAAACCCGATATTTCAAAAGGAGGGAGTTAAGTTCCCAGCCGAAGATCCTTTTGTTTGGTATCAGGATAGAAAATATTTTGCTATTGTGAAAGATATGCACAGTGTTTTTCTTCAAGAATCAACCATTAATGTGAATAATCAGATTAATTCAAATCCTGATAGTTTATCAAAATCTTTTGTAAAAAAAGCCTCCCTAGTACTTTTTGAATCTATTAATGGTACGGATTGGAAATTGGCCAATCAACCTTTAGTTTCTAAAACACTTTTAAACTGGGAAGACGGCACCATCCAACAGGTACAATTATTAGATAGACCGCAACTGTATATCGAAAAGGGGAAACCAAAAGTCTTATTCTGTGCTGTTCGGGTTTCTGAAAACGAAACTTTTAACGTCGCAATACCTTTAAAAAAATAAATAAATGAAAAAAATAATCAGCATTTTATGTCTACTTTTATGGACGGCAAACGCTTATAGCCAAACACGTTTCCCTATCATACCTTTTCCAAACAAAATGGTAGAAGGGATAGGTAATTTTGAGTTTAAAACACAGCTTTTAGTCTCTTTGCCAGTAGTTTTCAAGCCTGAAATTGGGATTTTAAAATCTCTTTTCCAAGAAGATTTTATACAATTAATTCCTTCTGAGAAAGGAAAAGTAGTTGTAAAGCTCAATCAAAAAATATCAAATGAAGGCTATACCTTAGATGTAAATCCAGATAAAATTACCATTCAAGCGGCTACTACCACGGGGTGTTTTTACGCTTTTCAGACAATAAGACAATTAATGAAAATGGATGGTTTGGGCAATTACACCATTCCAACTTGTCAAATAGAAGATGAACCCGCTTTTTCATGGAGAGCCTATATGCTGGATGATGCCAAAAATTTTCAAGGAAAAGAGGTAGTTGAGAAAATTTTAGACCAAATGGCATTATTAAAAATGAATGTATTTCATTGGCACTTAACAGAAGATTCCGGCTGGAGAATTGCGATTGACAAATATCCTTTATTAACTCAAGTGGGTGCATGGCGTGACAGCACTCTACTTATTGGATGGAAACCTGACCCTAAAACGGGCGAATTAAAAAGACAAAACACTGGCTGGGATACCGAGCTCAGAGGTGGTTTTTATACTAAAAATGATATTCGAGAAATAGTGTTGTATGCTTCAAAGCGACATATTCAGATAGTTCCAGAAATTGATATGCCTGGTCATTCAATTGCTGCAATTGCTGCTTATCCGTGGCTGTCGGCTTCAGGCAAACAGATAAAGGTCTCCTCAAAAAATATTGGCGTTACAGATGTGGCTCTCAATATAGCTGATGAAAAGGTTTATGAATTTATTGAAAATGTGTTAGGGGAAGTGGTTGAGTTATTTCCAAGCAAAATCATACATATTGGTGGTGATGAAGTTAAATTCGATTCATGGAAAAACCGTAAAGATGTAAATGAAATAATGGCAAAGAACAATCTTAAAAACTTTTCTGACTTGCATATATATTTCAGCAACCGAATATCCAAATATTTGAAAAGTAAAGGATGTAGAATGATGGGTTGGAATGAAATATTGGGCAATATACATGAAGATAAAAGTGAAGCTAAGGCAAACCTTGTACTTGACCATCATACAATCATAGACTATTGGAGAGGTGATACTCTATTATTTAAACAAGCCATCGAACAAGGTTATGATGTGGTTTATAATAAAGGGAGTGATACATATTTGAGCTTACCTATCGAAGTTTTAACGCTATCTAAATCGTATCATTTTTCTCCTATACCCAAAGGGATTAGTGTAGATCAAAAAAAACAAGTTTTGGGACTTAGCGTATCCATGTGGGGAGCCATCACACCTAAAGTTTTAGATGTTTATCAAGTTACTTTTCCACGCATTGCCGCTTTCGCTGAAGTAGCATGGACACGAGAAGAAAGTAAAAATTATGCTCGGTTTACTGAGGGGGTGGCAAAATTGAAAAGACATTGGGATAGAAAAGGCATTTATTATTACGAAGGAACAAAATAAGAAATTAGATGAATAATCATTTAGATACGGCTGTTATTACTTTATTTTCTGTATTTGTGTTGGGTGTTGGTATGTTGTTTTCACGAAAAGGCAATAACATCAAAACATTTTTTGCCGGTGGGGAATCAGTACCATGGTTTATTGGTGGCTTATCTCTGTTCATGTCGTTTTTCTCGGCTGGCACTTTTGTTGCTTGGGGAAGCATTGCCTACAAATATGGCTGGGTAGCTATTACTATTCAATGGACGATGTGTATCGGAGCTTTAATAACAGGGTTTTGGTTTGCCCCAAGATGGAAAAAAACGGGTGCTTTAACAGCAGCGGAGTTCATCAGGCAACGACTAGGTTTAAAAGTACAAAAGGTGTACATATTTATTTTTACTCTTGTAAATGTTTTCATCAAAGGCTCGGTTTTATATCCTGTTTCAAAATTGGTCAGTACCTCTTTGCATCTACCATTGATTCAAACCACTATTGGTTTAGGTTTTTTAATGATTTCCTATACTGCCGCAGGTGGGCTCTGGGCGGTTATGGTGACAGATATTTTACAATTTGTGGTTTTGACTGCTTCAGTTTTTATTCTATTACCCATTTCTTTTGATAAAGTAGGCGGTGTAGAAAGTTTCACAAAAGCTGTTCCACAAGATTTTTTTAACCTATTGAATGGTGAATATACGATTGGTTTTATCATTGCATTTGCCTTATACCATATTTCTTATATTGCTGGTAACTGGACATTTGTTCAACGATATACCAGTGTTAATTCCCCAAATTCAGCAAGAAAAGTAAGCTTTTTATTTGCAGGCTTGTACCTTGTAAGCCCAATCGTATGGATGTTGCCGCCGATGATTTACAAGGCAATAAATCCGTCTTTACAAGGATTAGATGTTGAAAATGCTTATTTATACATGTGTCAATTGGTACTCCCTGGTGGATTGTTGGGCTTGATGCTCACAGGTATGTATTTTTCTACTTCCGCAAGTGCAAATACCGCCTTAAACGTCGTTTCGGCTATTTTTACCAACGATGTCTATAAAGGTATCATCAATCCCAATGCAACAGAACAACAATTGATGCGTGTAGCGAGACTTTCATCTTGGTTTTTTGGTATTCTGATGATAATTATCGCTTTACTTATTCCTTACGCTGGCGGTATAGTAGAG
Organism: Emticicia sp.; assembly: GCA_017495105.1. Taxonomy (GTDB): domain Bacteria; phylum Bacteroidota; class Bacteroidia; order Cytophagales; family Spirosomataceae; genus Emticicia. Next base: position 4,178 of record JAFEIL010000090.1, read on the forward strand.
GTTATTTTAAGTATTGGTGCAGTTACAGGAGGCCCTCTTTTAGTGCCTTCGCTTTGGGCATTGTTTTCAAAGAAAATTTCTGGTAAAGCAACACTTTCGATTACACTTTTTACACTCTTTGTCAATTTAATATTTAAGATTTTACTGCCGATTTTATTTAATTTTAAATTAAATCGGGCGGAAGAAATGATGTTGGGCATGGGCCTGCCTATACTGTTAATTGTGATAAATGAATTTTTCATTCAAAGAAACAAAATGGAAAGTAGTGATTACACCAACTATTTAATCAATAAAAAAGAAAGAATTTTACAGCAAATACCACTAACAATAGAGGAGGAGCTGGCGATAAAGGAGCAAAATAAATTTGGCTTGAGAGTCATTGCTGGCTCATTAATGTTTACTGCCTTGATGATATTTAGTTTGAGTTTTTTTACGGAACAAGCAAAATGTTTAACTATAGCTATTGCTGCAATTATTATGCTTTTGGCTATCATTCCATTTTATGTTCAAAGAAAGAAATAAGTGTTAGAACAAAATAAATTTTGAAAAATATACTAACCTATAAACATAGTTTAAAAAAAAATTAACATGATTTTAGAATATTCTACAAATAAAAGAGACTTAAAACAACTTTCATTTACTGCTGATTTAGTGGTAATAGGAGGAGGTATTGCAGGTACTTGTTGTGCTATTACTGCCGCCCGAGAAGGGCTAAAAGTTATTTTAGTACACGATAGACCTGTATTGGGCGGCAATGCGTCGAGTGAAGTGCGATTATGGATTTTAGGGGCTACGTCCCACATGGGAAATAATAATCGTTGGGCAAGAGAAGGCGGGCTTATTGATGAAATCTTATTGGATAATTTGTATAAAAATCCAGAGAGTAATTCATTGATTTTTGATACCATTCTTTTAGATAAGGTTTTAGCCGAATCCAATATTAAACTATTACTTAATACAGCTGTTTTTGAGGTTTCAAAAAAAGAAAACAGTATAAGTTCTGTAAAAGCATTTTGTTCTCAAAACAGTACATTATATAATATCGAAGGGGCATATTTTTGTGATGCTTCCGGTGATGGCATTGTCGCATTTCAAGCGGGTGCTGCGTTTAGAATGGGGGCGGAAGCGAAAGAGGAATTTCAAGAAAAATTTGCTCCAACTGCTGAATATGGTGAATTATTGGGTCATTCTATTTATTTTTATTCAAAAGATATAGGCAAGCCTGTAAAGTATATCGCCCCTGATTTTGCTTTAAAAGACATCACAAAAATTCCTCGTTTCAAATCATTCAATGCAAAGGATTTTGGTCCTTGGCTTTGGTGGATTGAGTATGGGGGAAGATTGGATACCATTCATGATTCGGAAGAAATAAAATGGGAATTGTGGAAAATCGTTTACGGTGTATGGGATTATATTAAAAATTCGGGTGAGTTTCCAGAAGCAGAAAATCTTACACTCGAATGGGTTGGGCATATTCCTGGCAAAAGAGAAAGTCGAAGATTTGAAGGGGACTATATGCTTATCCAACAAGATATTATTGAGCAAAGAGAACATTATGATGCTGTTTCATTTGGTGGTTGGTCTATTGATTTACATCCTGCTGATGGTATTTTTTCTGAAAAGCCTGGATGTAATCAATGGCACAGCAAAGGAATTTACCAAATACCCTATCGTTCGCTTTATAGCAAAAACGTAGATAATTTATTTTTAGCAGGTAGAATTATTAGTGCTTCTCATGTTGCATTTGGATCTACTAGAGTTATGGCAACATGTGCCAATAGTGCTCAAGCTGTAGGAATGGCAGCTAAGTTTTGTTTTGAAAAAGGATTAAAACCTAGTGAATTAAGCAATAAAGAACAGATTAAACAATTACAAGAAAGATTGATTTATAATGGCCAATATATCCCCAATGTTGTGGTTAAAGATAGAGAAAACTTAATGGATCAGGCTAAATTGACTGCTTCTAGCCAGCTTAATTTATCTGAGATTCCTCCCAATGGCCCGCTGTTAGATTTGATTCATTCTGCTGCACAGATGCTGCCATTGGGGGAAGGAAAAATACCTAAATTAACGTTTTGGACATTTGCTAAAGCACCAACGAAGCTTACTATTGAGTTGAGAATAAGTTCAAAAACGCATAATTATACTCCAGATTTAACATTAAAGAGAAAAGAAATAGAGTTGACCGAAGGGTATCAACATTTAATCCTTGATTTTGAAGAAGAGTTAAAATCTGCCGCGTATATATTTATTTGTTTTCTAAAAAATGAAAACGTACAACTACAATATTCTGATTTTCGAACTACGGGTATCCTCACTGTTTTCAATAAAACTAATCCAGCCGTTTCTAATTATGGGAAACAAAGTCCGCCAGAAGATATTGGTGTAGAAGAGTTTGAATTTTGGACACCACAACGTCGCCCGAATGGACATAATATAGCAATGAAGATTGATGGAGGAATCAATTTGTTTAAAGTTGAAAATTTGTTAAATGGTATTCAAAGACCAACTTTTCAACCAAATGCTTGGGTCTCTTCAGCAGATGACAGATTGCCTTCCATTACCATTAGCTGGGATGAGAAGAAGGCAATTAATGAGATTGATCTATATTTTGATACCGATTTTGACCACCCACTGGAGCAAGTTTTGCTTACACACCCAGAAAGGAAAATTCCTTTCTGCATTGGAAAATACAAAATAGTGGATGACAATAATAAAATAATTTTTGAAAAGGAAGGAAATAATCAAACCATTAATAGAATAAAATTTGATCAAAATGTAAAGTCCAAATCTTTAACGCTCATATTGGAACATCCTGATGATAATATTACAGCTGCACTTTTTGAAATTCGGTGCTACTCTTAACATTTTAAAAAATTGTATTTAAATGCATAAATTGTACTTAATCAAATAAAATTTTGAACCTCCATAAAGTTTTTAAAAAGAAACATGATTGTTTGTATGATTTTCAAATCTCTCCCGAAGTTCGATATTCAATCCCATCAAACTTTTGAAAAACTTTTATATTAGAAAGCATTGCAGTAGCAGTGATATTGAATTGAATGGTAGAACCGGAAAAAAAATTTGACAATTATTGTCTTTAACATTTCTATTACATGCTTTTATTAAAACTGTAAATATTAAATTGCTCTTGAGTGCTTTATAGCGGTTATTTCCTCTTAAAATATGAAATCACTTGTTATTCTTATATTTACTTAATCTATTTCTATATTCTATGATGGTTATTCTATATTTGTGAAAATTTATAGAAAGAATAGAAAATGAATAATTTAGAAGATTTGAATTTTCCAATTGAGAAAGAAAATGATGAAGCAAGTAAGTATCATGTTCCAAACTTAGAGCGAGCATTACAAATGCTTGAATTACTTGCTCAACACCCAGCAGGTTTAGGTATCACAGAAATTAGTAATCTACTTAATTTTCCAAAAAACAGTACTTTTAGGATTGCTATGACTTTACTTAATTTTGGATACTTGAATCGTGAAGAGGGAATGAAATCTTTTACTCTATCGGGTAAATTACTGTCACTCGGATACACAGCTGTAAGCGACCAAAACCTAATGGAGAAATCGCTGGATGTCATGAAAGAATTGAGAGACACTGTAAAAGAAACTGTACTTATTGGAGTGGTAATTCAACAAAAAGGAGTGGTTCTCGAGCAAGTTCCAAGTTTACATTCATTTAAATTTTGGGTAGATGTAGGCACACAGTGGAATATGCACACTGCCGCACCGAGTAAAGCAATATTAGCATTTTTGCCTGAGTCTGAAAAAATAAAAATCTGTCAATCATTAGAATTTAAAAGATTTACATCTCATACTATTGCCAATCTTAATGAATTTTATAAAGTATTAGATGATGTAAAAGTAAAAGGATATTCCACTGATTCAGGAGAAGAGCTAGAAGGCATGCATTGTATTTCTGCTCCAATATTTGACCGCAATAATTATCCAGTTGCAGCTATTTGGATTACGGGACCTATGGAAAGATTACCTCTTTCGGTGTTTTCAGATATTGGGAAAATTGTAAAAGAATATGCAATGAGAATTTCTTTTCGTTTGGGATATTACCAACGATAGTCTATAGAAAAAAGCTAGAAGATAAACGCTCATATAAAACTTTATTTAGAACAAAGTTTTATATAAGCGTTATTTTTTTGCATTAATTTCACATTAATTGTATTTTAACAAAAATAAATTGCAAAAAAATTTGAATTAAAAATATTGTTGTTCTATATTTGAATTATAATTTTAAATATAGAAT
>JAFEIL010000024.1 GCA_017495105.1 Emticicia sp.
CATATAAATATATTTAAAGAGTTCTTTTGTATTCCAGTTGTGTTCTTTGTACCAAACCGCCAGATGATCTAAGAGTTCTGGATGGGTGGGTATATCGCCTTGGCTTCCAAAATTATCTGAACTTTTTACAATTCCTGATCCAAATATCAATTGCCATATTCTGTTTACTGCCACTCTAGCAGTAAGGGGGTTTTGGTCTAAAAATAACCAATCTGCTAAGCCCAGCCTATTCTTGGGCAAGTCTTTAGGAAACGGCAATATGGCTGCAGGAGTAGATGGGTAGACACGTTCTCCATAACTATCATATATACCTCGTTTTAATACGTATGTAGGTCTGGGTGTAGGTAAATCACCCATTACCATCACTTCCTTAGTGGAATCTAGCAGCATACTCAGGTTTTTGCGAGCAAGTAATAAGGGAGTTTCTGGATTTTGTTTTGACTTTTTTATGATTGGAAACGGCAATCTTTTATATAAAAAACTAGCTTCGGAATAAGACAATTCATTATTAAAAAGCTGAAATTCATCCACTTCGCCGCCTGGCATTGAACGGTCAAGAACACGTACGCCGAAAGTTAATCCCTTGTTCTTAGACGTTTTGTGAATATTTGGATATGACCGGATATTTTTTATTAGGTGATCGTATTCTACAATTGAATTTAATTTTTTGCCATCCAAATATAGCGAAACACCTTTGGCCTTACTGCTACCATCATACGTACCTACCAAGTGGTACCATCTGTTTGCTTGTAGTTTTTCTTTGCTTAAAATGCTTATGGCGTCATGAGGAAAAGCATGGGATATTCTAAAATTTAATTGGTTATTTTTTAACACAAGATCATAACCTTGATATCCGTACCTTTCTGAATCGGTATTATGAAAAACCGTTGCTAAAGGAGAACTATTTGGAACTTTAAGCCAAATAGAAAAAGAAAAAGGTTCGTAACGTTCAAAATAACCAACTTTATAGGGTGGCAAAGACACCTCAGTTTCATCATTATACTTCAAAGAAAGCCCACTTACCCCTTTAGCTGTTTCCACTTTTTTAGCAATGGCACTTAAAGAGTTATCAAGTTCGTTAATGAAAATTGTTTTTTCAGAACCTTTAATTATAAGTTTATCAAAATTTAATTTGGCTACTAATTTATGACTTAAACCTAGAGCCAAATCTTTTTCGTTTTGGGTTTTTACTTCAACTTTATTGATATTTTGTTGTTGTTCCAACTTCGATATAAATGATTTAAGCTGACTTATTTTTTGCTCATGGTCTTTTGTTGGCAACAACAGTGTAGGACCCGCAACCATATTCTTATCGCCATAATTTGGACTTCCGTTTTCGAAAGTACTATTAAAAAAAGAGAACAAGGAATAAAAGTCTTTTTGGCTTATGGGGTCAAATTTATGATCATGGCATTTGGCACAGCTTACACTCATGGCCATTAGGCCAGTGCCTAAAGTACTGGTTCTATCTACCACATTTTCAACACGAAACTCCTCCTCTATAATCCCTGCTTCGGTATTTTGCTTGTGATTTCGATTAAAACCAGTCGCAAGTATTTTTTCTTTTGTGGTATTTGGTAACAAATCTCCAGCGAGCTGCCAAGTAATAAAATCCTTGAAACTTAGGTTTTTGTTATAAGCCTCTATTACCCAGTCACGCCATGGACTCATATCATAATGCTTATCATCTAGATAACCATAGCTATCGGCAAATCTTGATAGGTCTAACCAATAAATGGCCATTCGCTCGCCATAATCAGGTGATGCCAAAAAACGATCAACCTGTTTTTCATAAGCTTGAGGACTTTGATCTTTTAAAAAAGCATCTATTTCTGAAATATTAGGTGCAAAGCCTCTGATATCAAAACTAAGCCTCCGTATTAATGTTTCTTTATCGGCTTGTGGGTTTGGATTTAATTGGACGGCTTCAATTTTAGATAAAATAAATTTATCGATGTCGTTTTTTAACCAACTTGTGTTTTTAATCTTCGGAGCTATGGTTTTTTGAGGAGCAACAAAGGCCCAATGAGGTTTGTATTTGGCACCTTGCTTTATCCATTTAACTAATATCGCTTTTTCATATGTAGTTAATGTTAAATGTGAGGAAGGTTCTGGCATAAGGTAATCAGGATCTTCACTTAGGATTCGGTACACAAAATCACTGTTGGAGATATCGCCAGGTACTATTGCCTTCATCCCAGATTCAGTTTTTTTTGAATATGCTGCCTCCGCTATATCAAGTCTTAAATCTGCTTTTTGCTTTTTGGCATCATTTCCATGGCAACTAAAACACTTATCCGAAAGGATTTTTTTAACATGAATGTTATAATCCACTTCCTCATTAATGTTATCCATAGCTAAAGTCACCTCTTCAGGGACTTCAACTTCTTTGCATCCAAAGATAATATGTATCAAAATCAAAAATAAGACCTTTTTCATTTTATAAAAACAAGTTGAAAATTTATCCTAAATAAAACCAATGCTATATTTTTGGCAAATTTAAAAATTTCATCTGAGCTTTAAACTCTCACTATTTTTCACTAAATAATTAATTATTAAAATAGCTCTTGAAAAGAAAATAAGCCCCGTTAATGCAACGGGGCTATTAATTAATCAACTTTTTTTCTTACTCAATTATTTTATCTAATGCAGGCTTATTTGTCTCACTACCAGCATAACCTAAGTTTTGATTGATCTGTCCCAAGCTATTTGCCAAAATTGCTGGTCTAGGAATAGGCCATAAAACATGGTAAGGACTAATGGTATAACTATCGCCTCTAATGTTTTTAACCTTATTATAGAAATTGCTCTTTTCAACAACTCTGTCATAAAAGAAATTATTGGCTGAAAAATTTGCCGCAGAATATGTCTTTCCATTATAAGATTTGGTTCCTTTTGCCATTTGATAGGCGATTCGGGTTAATTCTGTTTTACGTGGTTCCTCATAATATAATTCTCTGCCACGTTCATCCAATATTGTACCAATATCTATTGTTTTGTTAGCGGGGTAAGGACTACAACCTGCTCTTACCCTAACAGCATTTAAATCCGCTATAGCTAGTGCATTATTTCCTTTAAACCAATGTGCCTCTGCTCTTAAAAGATAGGTTTCTGCTAAACGATAAACATACCAATCCGAATTTCCTCCTTGCCATGGTATACGTATTTGATCTTCAATATAGAGCTTATAATGAGGCCAATTGTACCAATTTCTGATGGTATCACCATTGCTAATTAATAATTTCCCTGCGGCGTCTCTTAATTGGAGTGGCTTGCCATAAAAAGGGGAAGTAGATTTAATAGCGGTATTGTTATAAACTAAATCTTCCATTCTCATCCAGTTTCCAGATTTTGTATCATGACGATAGTCTTTTGCATCATCCCAAACCCCATATTGTGAATAATTGGTTGGTCGACATCTACCAATTCCACGGCCAAATTTAGTTCCTAAATCAAACTCCACTTGTCCAGGCACCATACCTGGTCTTCCGTCAGGAGTCAAAATTACACTATTAGAATAAAATGGAACTGCTTGTCGCATTGTTGTTGTGCCATTTGCATTAGCACTTGTCAATCCAAATCGGTCGGTGACAGAAAACAACACTTCGGTATTAGCCGCAACAAATTTATTAGCTGGGCGATGTAAATCCCAAGTAACATTTTTAATAGGATTACCTGCATCTACTCCAAATCTGTTGGTTACCAACTTATAAGTTCCGCTATTGATTACTTGGTCTGCAATAGCAATTGCATCGTCATAAAGACCTAAAGACAAGTTAACTTTTGTAAGTAAATGGCCAATTGATCCTTTATTTACATCTCCTTTATCCCCAGCAAATGAGGTGTTCTTGAAAGCCAATTCCAAATCTGCTTTTATTCTTGTTAGAATTACTTCTCTCTTCACAGTTTGAAAATCAAGTTTTGGAGATGTAATTTCTTTAAAAGAAGTAGGAATATCCCCAAATTGATGAACCAAACGATAATAATGGTAAGAACGATAAAAATAAGCTTTTCCCAAAAGTGAATTTTTTACATCTTCCTTTATTGTCGTAATGGTAGGAAGGCGTTCAATTATGGTATTTGCTAAACGAATTCCTATCCAATGCCTTTCCCAATACCAACCTATTCTATTAAAGTCTCCACTATTTAAATTTGCATCTGGTGTTATCAAAACATTCAAATCAACGGCTGGTCCAAATTTATCGGTAGTACCTTCCACTGCCATTTCCGAAAAAAGCAACTCGGTTATAATTGGTGTACCATCCTCATACCATTCTCCTTTTAAGTTGGCAGCACAAGATGCAAGAGCAGATTTGAAACCTGCTTCGTTTACAAATGTGTTTTCGGGAGTGAAAAAAGATAAGGGTTTAGGGTCAAGCCAAGTATCTTTACAACTAGTGCTTACTGTCAGTAAGAGTGCCGTAGTTGCAAAAGCTATTTTTTTATTTTTAAATATATTTTTCATAGAATCTACGTTTAGAATGTGATGTTTAATCCAAGAGTTGTAGTACGAGGCATTAAATTTTGATAAAATGCATTATTGGTATCTGTATTTGCCCTCGATTCAGGATCGAAATATTCCCAAGGAGTAAATACTGCTGCATTTGACATATTCACATATAGTTTCATACTATCAAATTTAATTTTGCTCATCATCTCTTTAGGTAAGGTATACGCTAAACTGATATTATTTAATCGTACAAAAGACGATTTTCTCCATACGGTAAACGCTACTGAACCACCCGCTGCAGACATCATTTTGGCATAATCATTTATTGGGTTTTCAGGAGTCCAATACGGTCTTTTGTAGAATTGAGAACGGTCATAAAACAAATCCACATTTTTAGCTTCGTTAAATGCAGTCAATTGTCCAATACGGCCATATAAAGAGAACGAAAAATCAAAATTCTTGTAAAAATTAAATTCTTGTCTCATATTGAAAGAGAATTTAGGATTTTGGTTTCCAATAAATTGTCTGTCATCAATAGTGAATTTACCATCTTGATTAAAATCTTCGAGTTTAAAATCACCTGGAGTAAAACCATAGGTTTTAGCTAAATCTCTTTCGTTTTCTTGCCAAACGCCTAAAACCTTATAATCCCAAATTTGACTAATAGGCTTTCCAATAAACCAGCCATTGGCTCTATCGTCTTGATCAATAAGTGTGGTGTTTCCACTTGCATCAGTAACAGGTACTGCACCGTATAGTTTCAAGATTTTATTATCATTGGTCCAAAAACTGTAAGTAGATCTCCAAACAAAGTTTTTCTTACTTATATTTTCCGTATTAATTGCTACTTCTAGTCCATTGTTACCAACAGAGCCTAAATTAGAAATCACATTACTGAAACCTGTTACATTGGGCAATGAACGGAACAACAACAAATCATTAGTTTTACGAATATAATAATCCACAGTACCGCTGATTTTGCTATTTAAAATTCCAAAGTCTAAACCGAAGTTATACGAGCTATTTTTCTCCCACTTCAAACTTGGATTACTCATATTGGTTGTTCTTACTGTACCCGTATTATAGGTTGTTCCAGCTGGCGTTGTATAAGTATAAACTCCCGCAGAAAGTGCAGAAAGAGAAGCAAAACGATTAGCAGAACCATCAGAATTATTAATTTCTCGGTTTCCGTTTACACCATAAGAAACTCTAAGTTTTCCATAATCTAAATATTTTTTTAGTCCTTTTAAGAAGGGCTCATCAGTAAACTGCCATCCCAAAGCCAATGAAGGGAAATTTGCTTTTTGGTTACTTTGACCAAAGCCAGAATATCCGTCCTGACGCATTGTAGCAGTAAGAAAATACCTAGAATTATAATTATAATTGATTCGGCCCATCAAAGCTTGTCCAGTAAAATAAACATCATTACTTGTAATAGATGGGTAAAGAGTTGCGGCTTGTACACTATGATAAGTCAAGTTATCGCTTGGAGAATAATTTTCTGCATTGATTACGTTTTGCCAGCTTTGAGACTTTTCGGCATTTACCAAAAATGTTGCATCAAAATTGTGTTTTCCAAACGTTTTATTCCATTTTAAAATGTTGTCCAATTGCCATTGATAAGAGGTGCTGTTTTCTCTTCTTGAAATACCCGCTCTGTTAGTAATACCAGGTTTTAAAGCTGAAATATGATCTAAATTATTTGTAAAATCAAAACGAGGGGTAAAATTTACTTGATAAGAAAAACCATATCCAATATCTCCTTTCACAAAAATGGAACTAAACAAGTTATTATTTATCCTATTACGCGTATTAAAGGTTTGATCAAGAAATGGATTTTGGTTGTTACCAACGTCATCATTGGTACTTTGGCGTAAAGTTATACCGTCATCCTGATACAATTGACCATAAGGAGTGGTACGAATTGCATTTCCTAAATCGATAGGAATACTACTTTCGTCCCTATTACCAAATTGGATATTCAAACCCACCGAAAGAAATTTAGCGATTTTGTTTTCTAGATTTACTCTTGCTCTAACCGTCTTAAAAACGTCACCCACTGATAATCCTTCATTGGTCAAATAACCCAAAGACATGTAATAATTGGTATTATTAGTACTTCCAGAAATCGCAACAGTGTGGTCTTGCTGAATAGCCTCGTCATTAATAAATAGATTTTCCCAATCAGTAGTTCTTCCCGCTTTATAGTTAGCTATTTCAACTGGAAACATTTTGATACGATTGAGCCAAACGTCCGTAGGATCTCCCTTATCGCTGCCCAACCATTGAGCTATAGTGATATTTGAGGGCAATTTGCTTGGGTCATAAAAATTATATCTTGTTGCTGGATTATGTCCATTCATGCTCCAAAGTACATCCCCTCTCCAAGTTAAAAAATCTTCTGCGTTTAAGATGTGGTTAAACTTTCCTACTTTATTAATAGCTAAATTAGAATTAATTGTAATCTGAGGCTTTCCTGATTTTCCTTTCTTAGTAGTTAATAAGATAACACCATTTGCAGATCTTGCTCCAAATACAGCTGCCGAACTTGCATCTTTTAAAATATCAATGGTTGCTATATCATTTGGATTAATATCACTTAAAGAACCAGGATAAATAACACCATCTACCACAATCAAGGGAGCAGTAGAGGCGGTAAGTGAAGCACGGCCTCTAATCAAGAAACTTCCACCGCCTCTTGGAGAAGCACTATTTGAAATATCCAAGCCGGGTGCATTTCCACGCAACATGTCTTGAATTGTTCTTGGATTTTCATTTTCCATTCTTGTTGCTTTCACTTGAGCCACTGCCCCAGTTAAATCGCTTTTTTTCATGGTTCCATAACCAACAACCACAACTTCATTGAGACTCTGACTGTCTTCAACGAGGCTAACATTAATTTGGGTTCTGGTTCCGATTACCTCTTCTTTGCTAATATAGCCGACATAAGAGAAAACCAAGACTGCATTTTTTGAGGTTAAATTTAAAGAATAATTTCCGGATACGTCAGTAACTGTACCTTGCGAGGCACCTTTTACTTTCACGCTTACGCCTGGCAAGCCTTCGCCCGATGGGTCAGACACTTTACCGGTCAATTGCCCTGTTTGGGCAATGACTATCTGCATGCATAAAAACAAGGCAGATAAAAGAAGATAAATTTTCTTCATGATTTAGAATTGATTAAATGATTGAGTGCGTATAGCTACCCACTCAGAATTGTTTAGAAATTGATAAAAATTAAATTTATTGAATCGTACACTTTTTTAAGAAATAAAATAATATAAATCTACAAATTTTCAAACAGCTAAATATCTCTCTATGAGCATCTTATCTTTGGACTGGTAGACTATTAAGTCCCTTATTTTCGGCAAATACTTTTTCAAAAAACCATTTCCTTGATAGACTTTCGCCTGCTAATTGGCAGGATTTTTTGAGCGAACATTCTTGCTTTCGATACGTTTTGAATGATCTTGCAAATCTTGTTCTAATAGTGATTTGACATTTGCTATTAAATTAACATTTTCATACATATTATTTAGAACCAAAGCCGAATGAAAGTAAACAGCGTCAAGTTTATAAATTTTATTGCCTTTTAAGAAAAAACAGTTGAGTTTGCAATGAAAACTAAGAAATACATTAGTTTTTTTATCATTATTAAATTATTAAAAACTTTTTTAATGTAATCACAGAAAAGTACAATTAAGTTATTTTAAAAGAATTGTATTGAATGATAAAGATTATAAATAGTGCCTTATATTTTATTTAGAAATCTGATAATTTGATTGAATATATTTAACTTTTATGGTATTCTAAAAAGAATTGTTTTAATTTTTTTTAGAAAATCAAAAAAAACTATCGAATACGTTTCCGAAAACGTTTTCGATAGTTTTGAATC
>JAFEIL010000038.1 GCA_017495105.1 Emticicia sp.
TCTTTTGATTTTCAAGTTCTAAGAATGGATTTTTTAATTTTATTAAATTTGAAACCATTTTCATCAAGAAAAAAGTTGGAATCCAAATCCAATAGTGAAGCATTAATAGGAAATAATACATAGCTCCAAATTGTTTACGAATCCAAACTAAATTAGAAAGCTGAATTTGATGGTCAAAACGATTGAAATAAGTATATTTTTGAGCTTCATCATAGCGTTCGGGCTTGCTTCCCCATTCTTCATGGATGATATTACAATCTTTGAAAACCAATAATTTCCCGAGTTTTCCGAGTCTATATCCCCATTCTGTATCTTCGCCGTATAAGAAAAATTCTTCATCAAGTCCGCCTGTTTTTTCAAAACCTTCTCTTCTGACCATCAAAAATGCCGCCGCAATATAGTCTACTTGCTCAGGGTCTTGGTATTGAGTTTGACTAATAAGGTAATTTAGGAAATTACGAAATTGTGGTGGAACAATCCAAAAATCACGACGAAAGGTAAATGTATGATAAAATTTCCGAGGACTTAAATCTGGAAAAACTTGATAAGCCCCAGCCGCAATCGAATCAGGACGAGCCTCAAGTTTTTCAACACATGAGTCAATTACTGGCTCGTATAATTTGGTGTCTGAATTTAAAAGTAGGAGATATTTGCCTTTTGCAATACGCATTCCAGCATTATTGGCACGAGCAAAACCTGCGTTATAATTCATTGATAACCAGATAGTTTCGGGAAAGAATGACTTTATATAAGCTTCGTCATCACCTTTTGAGGCATTATCAACAACAATTACCTCGTAGCTTACTTGTGTAGTAAATTGCTTGATTGTTTTGATACACTCAACAATCAATTCTGGCGTACGATAATTGACAATTATGATAGAAACAGTTACCAAAGGAAACTTAGATTTAAATGTTACTCAAAGATTTTTGTTGATGATACTCACAATAAGCTCGACATCTTCCAATGCTAGATCATAATAAAGTGGTAAAGATAATGCTCTTTGGGCAATGTTTTCTGAAATTGGGCAAGGATTATAAAAATCCAAGTATGGTAATTTATTGAGCGATGGGTAAAAATATCTTCTTGGAGTAATTTCTTCTTTTTTCAGGGCTTCAGTAACTTGCAAAAGTTTGGCTTCAGATGCAAAAAGTACTGGATAATAGGCGTAATTATAATCAAATCCTTCAATATTATTTGTTGGGCGACTTAATTTTTCCCAATCTAATAAGGCATCATATTTTTCTGAAATTATTCTACGATTATTGATAATATCAGCTACTTTTGGTAAATTGCAAAGTCCCATCGCAGCATGAAATTCTGAGTTTTTACCATTGATACCCATCGTGTAATAGTCATCATTTTTATGACCAAAACTGCGATAAAGTTCAAGTTTTTTATTCAAATTATTATCATTAGAAACAATACAACCGCCTTCGATACTGTGAAAAACTTTAGTTGCATGAAAACTACAGGTTGTGATGTCACCAAAAGAAAGGACTGATTTGCCTTTATAATTAGCTCCAAATCCGTGAGCTCCATCGTAAATAACTTTGAGGTTATATTTTATAGCAATTGATTCAATTTTTTCAATATTACATGGGCGACCGTACACGTGTGTAGCCATGATTGCCGATGTTTTTTCAGTAATGGCAGCCTCAATCAAATCAGCATTAATATTATAGGTTTTATCTTCGATATCAACAAAAACTGGCTTAAGGTTTTCCCATAAAATAGAGGTAGTTGTGGCACAGTAGGAAAAAGGTGTAGTAATAATTTCTCCCGTAAGATTTAGTGCTTTGAGTGCAATTTGAATGGCAATCGTACCATTTCCTACAAAAAGTAAGTTTTCAATATTTAAATATTCTTTTAGTTGCCCTTCTAGTTTTCTAACTAAGGGCCCATTATTAGTCAGCCATGTGTTTTCCCAAATACCTTTAATAATTTCTTGGTATTCTTCAATTGGAGGTAAAAAAGATTTTGTTACGTTTATGGCCACTTTTTCAATTATCAGAAAACAATTATAAATTATTAATTTGTCAATCGGTCGAAGCTCGCTATCAATTTTTATATTAAACCATCAACTTTCCATGTTTTCACTGGAATATTGATTGGTCTAACTGCACCTGGCCATTTACCATACCAGTTTGTTCCTTCTCGCCAATCGGCTACATCGAAACTTATGGCATCTTCCATGAAATAAATAGGGTCGGCAGTATCTTTTACAATCATTACCGAAATATAATAAGAACCATCATTCAAGAAGTTTCCTGGAATTTCAAGCATACCCTTAATCAATCCTTTCGAGAAAGTTTTGGCTTGGCTTCCAACATTAAATACGCATTCACCCGTCATATTGTATAAAAATATACTCAAATTCAAATGAGCTGATTCGAGCATATTCCAAAACTCAATATTTATCTTCAGTGGTGTTCGAACATCAATATTTTTACTACCATTTACAAACTCGGGTATTACTTCAATATTTTTAATTCTAACTTGGTCGTTACCCGGAGCATTATCTGGTGTTTCCCAGTTTTGTTGAAGTTGAAATTTTGAGATACTTGTCATGTAATCGTGAAGTACTTCGCCGACTTCTCCATATTTTACTAAATTTCCTTTTTGCAAAAATGCTGCTTTATTACAAAGTCCTTGAATGGCAGTTGAGTTATGACTCACAAATAAAATCGTTCGTCCACTACTCGAAACATCTTTCATTTTGCCAAGGCATTTTTTCTGAAATTCAGAATCACCAACAGCCAAAACTTCATCAACGATTAAGATTTCCGGTTCTAGATGAGCAGCAATTGCGAAGCCCAAACGTACATACATTCCTGATGAATAGCGTTTTACAGGTGTATCCAAAAATTTTTCGATGCCTGCAAAACTTACAATTTCGTCGAATTGGCGTTTGATTTCTTGTTGTTTCATTCCCAATATCGCACCATTGAGAAAAATATTTTCTCGACCTGTGAGGTCGGGGTGAAAACCTGTGCCAACTTCGAGTAGACTTGCCATGCGACCATTCACATTTACTTGTCCGCTGGTTGGTTCGGTAATTCTACTTAAAATTTTGAGTAAAGTTGATTTTCCAGCACCATTTGAACCAACGATTCCAATACGGTCGCCTTGTTCAATATCGAAACTTACATTTTGTAAAGCCCAAAAAACTTCTTTGGTTTCTTCCTCGTCTTTTGAAGTAAAAATCTCACCCAAAAATCCAGAAACACTTTCCTTCAGATTTTGGTATTTTTTCTTTTTATGACTTAGAATATATTTTTTTGAAATATTTTCAATCGAAATTGCTTTCATCTATTATTTACAAAATAGCCATTAAGAAAATGACCTTTGCGATAATTGTTACAAATTTATTATGAACTGCTGTTTGAAAAACTAATAAAAATCATGTTTTGAAAATTAATCTCCAACAGTGATTTTTATAGATGGTCTACGAATGAATTTTCGTTTTTACGGAAAAACCAAATTGAAAATAGCACTGAAATTATCACAAAAAATATCATCGGAATAAAACTTTGCCAGTTAAATTCGGCGTAATCTCCTAACAAACACCAACGCATGCCATCGACTGTACCCGCTACAGGGTTAAGGTTATAAATTGGATACCACCATTTTGTTTTATACTCTTCTATCGAATACGCAACTGGTGAAATAAAATATCCAAATTGCACTACAAAAGGAATGATTTGACCAATATCACGGTACTTAACATTTAAAGTTGCCGCAAAAAGTCCAGCTCCAAATGCTCCTAAATAGGCCAATAACAGAAATACTGGAGCAAATATAATGTGCCAGCTTGGTAAAAACTGATAGTAAAGGCAAACCACAAAAAAGAATATTATGGCAATTACAGCATCAAGCAAACCAACTAAAAATGAACTGAAAGGTATTATTATTCGTGGAAAATATACTTTTGATACTAAGTTGCTATTTCCTACAATACTATTGCTAATTTGTAGTAAACATTGTGAAAAGAACAACCAAATAATCACTCCTGGAATTACGACTAAAATATATGGAATAGAAGTTGACTGGTCTAATTTTGCGATTTTTCCAAATGCAAATGCCATAACGAGTGTTGTTAGCAATGTTCTGATTAATGCCCAAGCTATCCCTAAAACACTTTGTTTGTAGCGAACCATCACATCACGCTTGCCAAGAATCCAAAACAATTCTCTTTGTCGCCAAACTTCTCTCCAATAATTCAAAGCAGATTTGCCTGCTTTAATAACTACTTCGTTTCTTTCCATTTATTTATAACCTTCGAAATAGAAGGAAAAAACTTATTTTATAAATTCTAACCAATTAAATTAAGTAATAGGATTATATTAATCGACAAATTTGAGAATAGTTAAAAGACTGTCTATTAGTTAATTATTTTACTATGAACTTGTTGACTATTGACCGTGGACTACTTAACTCATCAATTCTTGATAAGATTTCCGCATAATAATAAATACTAAACAAAGAAAGAAACCTACAAAAGCTCCTGTTTGAGTATTTCCCCCTACAGTATAAGTGCGTTGTAAGAGGGGAAGTCGAACAGGCTGTAATACAGTAAAAAGTGGCGTCACGTTGATTAACTGCATTTTTAATTGTTCAACGGCGGCTAACTGCTGATAATATTGATTTGAAACATAATTATTACTTCGATTCAACTGCATAGTTCTCATTGGTGCAGTTGGGTCAATTGCGTTTTGATTTTGGAACTGGGTATTGGCCAATTGGCGGTCTGTTGAACTTAGTTTTACTTCTAATTCATACAAACGACGCATCTGTATGTTATAAATTTCTCTTGTTTTTTGAGTTCGAACTTCTATGTAAAACTCTTTGAGAGTTTTTAAAAGAGTTTCTAGCCAAACTTGAGTCAAATATTCACTGTTCGTAGTTGCTGAAAGTACCATTATTGAACCCATTTTATCAAGTGGTTGAAGTGTCGTTTGGGCTTCAAGTTTTTCATAAATGGTAGACAATAAAATATTTTCATCTTTAGTAAAATTATTGACCGGTTTCGACTGAAAACGGTATTTAATTGATTTGAAATCAGGTTCATGTAGTAGGTCACCGCCCCATTCTTTTTTTGCAATATCACTACTATCTTTATAAAAATTTATGAAAAGGGTTTTCTTGCCACCAATCAAAACTTCTTGCATTAAAGCTTTTTCATAAAGTGTTTTTGAAGAAATAAAAAGGCCAAGGTTTCCGCCACTAAACAAATCATTTGAAGCTGCACCCATGCCCATGCCGAAAGCTCCTGCAAGGCCACCAAATCCACCCATAGCCATTTGTTGACCTCCACCAGTTTCTAAATTAAATTGTATTTCGCCAGTGTAATCAGTATCTTTTAATTCCTTAACATCTAATAGAATACTAATGAGCGTGCCAAGAGAAATACTAATTAGAAGTAGTCTCCATTCGCTACTAATTAGTTTAAATACACCAATAACTTTCTTGATTAAATCTTTGGTGTTTATTTGCTCTTCTTGTATGGTTTGATAATCTGCCATTTTGCTTTTTTAAAATTTTAAATTACTAAGATTTTCAATTATTTACTTAACTGAAAAATAGCTAATACACTTAAAAATGCTGTCATAGTACCTGCAATTGTTGCAAATAAACCTTGTACTTGAGCAATTTGTTGTTGAGCTGTAACTGTTTTTTGTGGAATAATTATCTCAGAACCTGGAGCGACCGTTGGATATATATTTACAAATAAAACTCTCCGAGTTCTATCTACCGAACCGTTCGCATACAAAATATATGATTTGCTTTTCAATGATCTTTTTGTAAATCCACCAGCATTTGATATATAATCAATGAAGCTTTTTTCATTTAGATACTTTATTGTTGTCGGATAAAGTACTTCGCCTTGTACACGTACTGTTTCAAGTCTTTTTGGTATTCTAATAATGTCCCCATCTTGCAAAATCATATCTTCATCTGAGCCAGGATTTTGCATGATTTTGGTTAAATTAATTCCAATTGAAGAAACTGTTGTAGCATTTATATCTTCTACTTCAACGGCCTGATTATCTTTAACACTATTTGATATCTCGGTAATCGCTTTTCTTCGTTGAGCAAGCTCTATTTCGCTTAACTGAATTTGTCTAACTAAAGTTGCTCCTTCTAAGTATGCCTGTGGACTTAAACCTCCAGACCGCTCGATTAAATCCGAAATCTTTTCGGTTTTACTTTTTATGCCATAAGTTGCAGGGAAAATAACTTCACCTTGAATTTCGGCAAAAGTTTGCTCAATATAATTAGGTGAACGACGAATAAATATTTCGTCGAAAGGATATAGAACAAATTTATTCCCTGTTAAATCAACTTTAAGGTCTGAATTGATGCTAAATGTGTAAGTGTCAGAAATTTGAGCGTTTGTAGCAGTTGGGTCAACATTTCTTTTGCGACGCACAACTTCAACTCTTGACAATGATGCCGACTCTGACAAACCACCAATTTTTACTAATACATCTTCAATAGTCATGTTTCTCACAAACGGAATTTCTATACCATCAACACCTGCTGCATTATTTACTGCACCTTGAATTCTTACATAAGCAGGTTCGGTTAAGTCGAATATCGATGGAATTGTTATGACATCTTCACGTTTTAAAACTATATCAGCTGTTTTGCCTGTAATTATATCGTCATAATTAACAGCAATATTTTCAACAATCATATTTTCTCGAGTTCTGATTATTGATATTCTACCTATTAATGCTTCACCTTTGAGACCTTCAGCAGATTTGATTAGTTGTGTAAGAGTTGGACTAGTTTCTAATGAATATTCACCTGGACGAAAAATTGCACCGTTTATGGCAACCATGTTTTCGAAACGTTCTAGAACACGTTCAATTACTACCGAGTCGCCAGATTGCATTTTAAATGTTGCGAAATTAGCTTCCATCACATCCAAAAGTTTTCTTTCACGAGCAGTATTACGATATACTTTCAAGCGATGACTATAAGCATAAGGTGAAAAACCGCCCGCATATTCAATCACTTTATTGAGTTTTTCGTCTTCTAAAAGCTCAAATAAACCTTCTCTTTTTGTATTTCCTTTTACTGCAACTCTTGAAGAATAAGGTAAAACTTGAATAATATCTTGATCTTGTAAAATGATATTATTTTTTGTAAAACCATTCATTAACAACTCATAAATATCAAATGTTGAAACGATTCTATTGTTACGGATGATATTAATTTTTCTGTATGTTCCAACTTCATTAGGTCCGCCACAAGCGTACAAAGCATTTTGTACCGAAGATAATGAAGAAAGTGTATAGGTTCCAGGAGCGATTACCTCGCCAGTAACAGTAACTTTGATACTTCTTATGTTTCCGAGTGTTACGTTCATAAAAGTATTAGCAGGAAAACCAGAAAAAGAGTTTAAGCCGATATAAATTTTTGATAAACTGCTTTTTATTTTTTCTCTTGCCTGTTCTATTGTAGAACCTGCTAAATATACCAGACCTACTTTCTCTAAATTAATATATCCATCAGCCGAAATAATTGGTTTATATAATGTCTGTGAATATCCATATACATCAATCAGTAATTGGTCATTTGGACCCAAAATGTAATTGCTTGGTGTTGCAATATTGCTTGCAGGTGTTGGGTCAAACTTTACTGTATTAAAAAGATTATAACCAAAAATTCTCCTTCTTAAAGTTGCTTTTGCGGCATCTTGATTGGCTTCCTCTTCACGGATAATTCGCAATGAATCTTCCTTATTGATTGCTCTTTGGTCATTGGGTGCTCCTTGCACATTTCTTACAGCATTGGGGTCATTATTATTTAAAACCCTATTTTTTGCGGGAAGTGGCATATTGGCCGCTCCTTGATTTGCGGTACCATTATTAACAGGTAAACCAGCTGGAATATTTGTTGGTAGATTGGCTGGAATCGCTGTTGGTCCAGTGGGGGTAGCAACTGGATTTTGTCCAAATGTTTTGCTGAAAATCAGTATAAAAAGCGTAAATTTGAAAAAAAATTGTGAAAAACTAATCTTGTTTAATTTCATATCATTAACGTTATTTGTCAAATTCTTTTCTCTTTTGTTCTTTTGTCTAACAAAAAATTTATGCAAAGTAACACAAGATTTTTTATTTTGTTGTTGTTTCATATTAAGTATGTATTAAAAAGAACTTTGAAATGCAAAGTAAATAATAAAACCCCAAACTACAAAATATTCTAATAAAAATGGCTGAGATTAAAGAAGCAACTTATAACGAAGACAGTATTCGCTCACTTGACTGGAAAGAACATATC
>JAFEIL010000256.1 GCA_017495105.1 Emticicia sp.
GAGATACAGTAACCACGATTTTGTATCAAAATCACTTCCGTCGTACACCAAACAAGCCAGAAGATATTGATAAAGTAAATATTGACCGTGCCGTTGAAATCTACAAAGAGCGTTTTGCCGATTTTAGTGATTTTACTTTTGTTTTTGTAGGTTCTTTTGAAATTGAAAAAATCAAGCCTTTACTTGAAAGATACATTGGTGGGCTTCCATCTATAAAACGCCAAGAAACATTCAAAGACTTGGGAATTAGTAAAGTAAAAGGTAAAGTTGAGAAAAACGTATATAAAGGTTTAGAAGAAAAAGCCCGTGTAAGTTTACAATTCAACGGTGATTTTGGATATTCTGAAGAAGAATTGGTAAATTTAGATGCTTTGGCAGAAGTTTTAGACATCAAACTCACTGAAAAACTTCGTGAAGAAGCAGGCGGAGTCTATACGCCAAGTATTCGTTCGTCTTACGAAAAACTCCCAAAAGCTACTTATAACCTTACCGTTTCATTTGGTTGTTCACCAGCGAATGTTGACAAATTAGTCAAAATAACTTTGGATGAAATTGCTAAAATAAAAGCAAACGGTCCAGAAAAAGTTGATGTTGAAAAAGTAGTTGCCGAAGAAAAACGTGAAATTGAACTACAAGTTAAAGAAAATGGATTCTGGAATTCATATTTACTCGACCAATATGCTGATGGTGAAGATTTAAACTACATCAATCGTTATCAAATCCAGTTGATTGATAAAATTAGCATCGAAAGTGTAAAGAAAGCAGCTAATCAATTCTGTGCTGAAAATTTTGCCAAATTTGTGCTTTTGCCTGAGAAAAAATAGTTTTAATTATCAATGAACAATTATCAATTATCACACAGAGAGGTTTTTAAAATAAAATTTAATACTCGAAGATTAATTGATAATTGTTCACTGATTATTGTCTATTTGTACTATTCCATTTCAAGCATTTTTGCTTCCCACAACTCGTTTTTTTGCTTTAAATCCATTTTTACGAGTTCGTAGTCGCTGTTTGTTCGCTGCAAAGCATGATTATCAGTAAAGACTGCTGGGTCGGCAAGTTTTCCTTCTAAGAGTGCCATTTGTCGCTCCAATTCAGTGATTTTTGCTTCGATTTCGGCAACCTCACGTTCCAATTTCTTAATTGTATTAGCATTCGCAATTGGCTTGTTTGTAACGGTTTCAACCTTCTTTACAGGCTGCGAAACGTTTGCTGATGACTGCGAATTACTTGCCGTTGATTGCTTATTTACTTCATACCACTCCTCAAACTCATCGTAAGTGCCTGGATATTCCTTAATTTCATAATCTTCGATGTACCATATTTTATTAGCAACTTGACTTACAAAGTGGCGGTCGTGGGAAACTACTACATAAGTGCCTTCATATTGGTCAAGGGCTTGAATCAAAATGTTGACGGATTGCATATCCAAGTGATTGGTAGGCTCATCAAGTAACAAGAAATTGGCTTCAGAAATCAATACTTTTGCTAAAGCAACACGAGATTTTTCCCCTCCAGAAAGTACTTTTATTTTCTTGAAAACATCCTCACCATTAAACAAAAAGCAACCCAAAACCGAACGCAATTCAGTGTCTGATTTACCTCCATCGGCGTATTTAAGTTCTTCCAATAGCGTTTCTTCCAAGTGCAAAGATTCCATTTGATGCTGTGCAAAAAAAGAGAAATTTACATTATGTCCCAATTTTCGCTCGCCATCTACATTTTCGTCACCCGCTATGATTCTAAGTAAAGTTGATTTTCCTTTACCATTTGCACCAATTAAAGCTATTTTGTCACCTCTTTCGATAATTGCAGTGCTATTATTTAATATAACTTTCTCGCCATAAGCTTTATTGACATTCTCTAAAGAAAATACATTTCGGCCTGGATTTACACCAAATTTAAACTTGAAATGTACGCGTGCCGTAGCATCAATTACATCGTCAATCATATCCATTCTATTGAGAGCTTTCACTCTTGATTGAACTTGACGAGCCTTAGTCGCTTTTGCTTTGAATCGTTCAATAAAACGCTCCGTTTGACGAATCTGAGATTGCTGATTTTCATAAGCTCCCTTCTGAATTTCGCTACGAAGAGCCTTTTCTTCCACATAATAAGAGTAATTTCCAGCATAAGAAACTAATTTTGCTCCAGTAACTTCAACGGTAGTATTACAAACATTATCCAAAAACTCTCTATCGTGAGAAACCACAATTACCGAGTTTTCATAGTTCAGAATATACTTTTCAACCCACTGAATAGAAGGCAAATCCAAGTGGTTGGTAGGCTCATCGAGTAACAATAATGCAGGTTTTTGTAAAAGTAGCTTGGCCAACATGACACGCATTCGCCAACCTCCCGAAAATTCTTTTAGTGGTTTTGATAATTCTTCAGTTTTAAAACCCAAACCCTCTAAAATCTCCTCAGCTTTCGATTGTATCGTATAACCACCCAAATGGTCGAATTCTTCTTGCAAAAGCCCCAATCTATCCACTAATTCATCTTTATAATTGACCTCCATTTCATGCAAAACCTTGTCAATTTCGAGTTGCAAATAGTTTTCACGCTCGAATGCCTGCATTGCCA
>JAFEIL010000280.1 GCA_017495105.1 Emticicia sp.
ACTGTATGTTATCCGCCCGGAGGTTTGATTTTTAATGCCTTCGATAGATGTTCATTTGAAAAAACAAGAGTCGTTGTTTTAGGTCAAGACCCTTATCATGGTCCTCGTCAAGCCAACGGGTTAAGTTTTTCAGTCAATGATGGTGTTACATTTCCTCCATCATTAATTAATATTTTTAAAGAACTGAACGATGATTTAGGCGTGCCTTTTCCAAAAAGTGGTAATCTTGAGCGGTGGGCTGGACAAGGTGTTCTTTTATTAAATTCAACATTGACAGTTCAGGCATCGAGTGCAGGTTCGCACCAAAATAAAGGCTGGGAGCAGTTTACTGATGCCGTAATCCGATGTATTAATGATGAGAAAGAAGATGTAGTCTTTTTGCTTTGGGGGAAGTATGCTCAAGTTAAAGGTAAGATAATTGATACTTCCAGACATTACGTACTGAAGTCAAAGCACCCATCTCCAATGTCGGCTAATTTTGGTGGTTGGTTTGGAAATAAACACTTTAGTCAAACCAATAATTATTTGAGAAGCAAGGGATTGGCGGTGATTGATTGGTAGGGAAGGGCAAAGGCACAAAGATGCGAAGGCACTAAGGCTCAAAAATATTTTGGTTAAGAACTTCTTTGGAAAGAAAAAAAGGCACAAAGAAACTTATTCTTTGTGCCTTTGCTACTTTGTATCTCAGTGCCTTATCGAATTATTGAAAACAATCTACTCCAACGTATTTTGTTCAAGAAACTTCCTTCGCTATCTATTGACATCCAAATAAATACAGCTTTTCCTACAATATGGTCTTCAGGCACAAATCCCCAAAAACGAGAATCATCCGAACCATGACGGTTATCGCCCATCATGAAGAAATAATCTTGCTTGAAAGTATATGACGTGATTACTTTGCCATCCAAAGTGATTTTTCCATCTATGTATTTAGCATTATTATTTCCATCAAAAGTTGTGATTACACCTTTGTAGAGAGCAATGTTTTTCTCATCCAAAGCTATTGTCATTCCTTTTTTCGGAATTGTAATTGGACCAAAATTATCTCTATTAAATGGGAAAAGTTTTGGATTGTGCGGAAATGTTGGAAAACGCATATCCGCCGAATCGCTTTTGGGCATAATCATCGGTGTTACACTCTTTACAAAATCCAAATTTTTCATATCACTCACTGCCTTAGCTGATGCCGTAACATAATAAATCGTTTTATCGGTCATTCGCATATCTTGCTCAAACTCAGTGATTTGGTATTTCTTGAAAATCTTTTCATTTACTTGTGTATTGGTTTCGATGGCATATTCCATTTGCATATTCTCAGGATTATCCGACATTTTTCCATTGATAAATACTTGGCCATCACGAACTTCGAGTAAATCACCAGCAATACCTACACAACGTTTGATATAGTTTGTACGTAAATCAACAGGGTATTTGTCAAATCCACCAAATTCATCAGGTCGTTCAGGGCAACCTGGATAATTGAAAACTACTACATCGTTATTTTTTACACTCGTAAACCCAGGTAAACGAAACTGCGGTAGTTGAATAAGCGTAGAATAGGAAGGTATTTCTGTAAACCAAATTTTTTGGTGCGTAAGCGGAACTTGTAGGATTGTTTTTGGTGTACGCGAACCGTAGTGCAATTTGCTTACAAAAAGGAAGTCATTGATTAATAAACTTTTTTCCATTGAAGCCGTTGGAATTGTATAAGCCTCCAAAAACATCCACCTGATGAGTGTAGCAGCTACAACTGCAAATAATACCGAATCCCACCATTCTCTAAAAGCTGACTTTTGCTTTTTTGTTTTTTTATTAGTTTGTACTTCTGCCATTGATATAATTTTTAATACTTTAGAATCTATTTTTGGTTATTTTTAATGGTTATTTTAATCCCAAAAGCTCGTTCATTCCAAATATTCCCTGCTTGCCATTGAGCCATTCGGCTGCAATAACCGCTCCAAGTGCAAAGCCATGACGACTATGTGCAATGTGTGTGATTTCTATTTGGTCAACGTCTGAAATATATTTTACTGTATGTGTTCCCGGAACTTTTCCTTCTCTTGACGACCAAATTGGCACTTCATTTTCTGCCGAAATTTGATTATTTACCCAAGTATTTTTAACCGAAAGATTATCAATTATTCCTTCTGCCAATGTAATTGCGGTACCACTTGGAGCATCTTTTTTCTCTGTATGGTGAATTTCATTACTAGAAACCTTGAATTCTTTATATGGATTCATCAGTCGAGCCAAAGTTTTATTTAGCTCGAAGAAAAGATTTACACCTATACTATAATTCGAAGCGTAGAAAAACGCAGACTTATTTTCAATGCAAAGTTTTTCGATTTCAGGTTTATGTTGAAGCCAACCCGTTGTACCGCATACTGTAGGTATGCCGAATTCCATACAATATTTTAAATTTCCGTAGGCCGATTCTGGTGAACTAAATTCAATAACGACATCGGTGTTTTCACGGCTAAGTGAAAGGATTTCGGTACGGTTACTAACATCAATTTTTAATGAAATTTCGTGACCTCTTTCTAAAGCAATCTGTTCGATTACTTTACCCATTTTTCCGTATCCTAAAAGTGCAATTCGCATACTTCCAGCTTGTAATTTATTTGAAATATTAAAAGTTTAATCTAAGTTTTACACCAGCGGATGTTCCGAATGATGAAGACTCTATGGCGGGTTCAAACTTCAACGAAATATCTTCTGTCATGTCGAAACCTTTTAGATGGGCAGAAACATTTGCTTGTACTGCCTGTAAGGTCCAACCAACTGCTAATCCTATCCACGAAAGGTCCCGTTGGCGACGGTAGGCCTTAACCGCTGGTTCGATTTGTGTCTGCACAAATGGGCCTCGTAATTCACCTTTTACAGGAATATAAACCTCAGTTTTTTTATCAACAATGATTTGCGATAAATAACCTTTATAAAATTTATACTTATCATTATTCCACCAAATGGTATAAGCTCCACCTGCAGCGGCTGCATAAACAATCGGAATTACCCAAAATTGTCTGTTGGTGGCTTGCCCCCAACCTGGAAGCACTAAAGAACGTAGCAAAACAGTTCGAGGTATACTTCTTTTGTTGGAAGAATCTGTATTGAGTACGCTTTTCAGAAAACTTAATTTCTTTGTTGTGTCAACTAATACTTTTGTTGTACTTAATATTTTGGTTGTATCAAGTTTTTGTGCAAAAGCAGTGGTTGAAACGAAGAAAAAGACAATTAAAATCCTTATCATTTTATAGAATGACGACGGGGGCGACCGTGCGATTTAGAATGATGATATACGCATTATAAATTGGCAAAAACTTTTAATGATTTTGGATTTGTACAAATAAACGGATTAATTCAATTGGTATTTTATGTATGCTTGAAAAAAAGAATTTATCATTCGTCATTCGTAACTCGTAATTCGTCATTTGTAACTCGTAATTGGTCAATTTTATACAATCGAAATCAATCGTTAACTTTAATTGCATTAAGAATTTTGTCGAGTTCTTCTTTTGAGGTAAATGGAATTTTAATTTCGCCTTTGTGTTTATCATCGGCTTTTACTAAAACTTTTGTGCCAAAATAACCCTGTAATCTGAATTGTAAAGAAGAAATCTCTTGTTTTATTGTCACTTGACGAGTTGCTTTCCCTTCTTCGGGAATTATCAATGTCAATCTTCGTACTTCGTCTTCAACCTTTCGTACCGACCAGTTTTCTTGAACAATTTTATTGAAAAGCTTAATTTGCGTTTCGTGATTATCAATATTAATCAAGGCACGTGCATGACCCATCGAAATTTCACTATCTCGTACAGCAGCCTGAATCACATCGGGTAATTTCAATAGTCTCAGATAATTATTTACTGTTGTACGGTTTTTCCCAACCCTATCGCCTAATTCTTCTTGTTTCAATTGGAATTCGCTTAACAAACGGTGATAACTTAGAGCAATCTCGATGGCATTCAGGTTTTCACGTTGAATGTTTTCGATGAGAGCCATTTCGAGCATTTGCTGGTCGTTGGCAGTTCGAATATAGGCTGGAATTTTACTAAATCCTGCCAATTTCGACGCTTGTAAACGTCTTTCACCCGAAATAAGCGTATATTTTCCCGGACTTGATTCTTTAACAGTGATGGGCTGTATAATCCCTAATACTTTTATTGACTCGGCTAATTCTTGTAATGCTTCTTGGTCGAAGTGTGTACGTGGTTGAAATGGATTGGTTTCTACCGACTCAATCATTATTTCGTGCATCGAACTCATGGCTTCCATACGGCGAGGTACTGGTGTTTCAAGACTTTTTTCTGAGCCTTTTTCCGAACCCGAATCCGAGAGTAATGCACCTAGACCCCTTCCGAGTCCGGTCATGCTTTTTTTTGTATTTCCTAACCTAGGCTCCATATATCTTTAAAATAAGTAAAGTAGCAAAGTCGCTTTTTACTCACCTGCTAATTGTTGATTGATAATCGTTAATTGTCAGCACTGAGTTTTCCATTTTTGACCAAAATTTCACGTGCGAGGTTCAGATAACTAATTGCACCTTTACTATCCGCATCTTGAGCAAGTGCGGGCACTCCATAGCTCGGAGATTCTGAAAGTCGGATATTTCGTGGAATTAGCGTTTGAAAAACCATATTTTTGAAGTGCGTCGTTACTTCATGCACAACTTGATTTGATAATCGTACCCTTAAATCATACATTGTCAACAAAATCCCTTCAATCGTAAGGGCAGGGTTGAGGCGTTGTTGAATGATTTTAATGGTATTCAATAACTTTCCTAGTCCTTCTAAGGCAAAGTATTCGCACTGCACAGGTACAATAACTGAATCTGCGGCTGTTAGGCTATTGATAACGATTAATCCCAACGATGGCGAACAGTCAATAATGATAAAATCGTACATGTCTTTTACATCCATGAGCGACTCTTTCATTTTTTCTTCACGTTTCGGAAGGTTAATCATCTCAATTTCAGCACCAACTAAATCGATGTGCGATGGGAGCAAATCAAGATTGGGGAAATCGGTTTCAATGATAATATCACGTGGACGAATGTCGTCAACCATACATTCATATATACTGTTTTCAACCTCCTTTGGATTAAAACCCAATCCAGAAGTGGCGTTAGCCTGAGGGTCTGCATCAATAATGAGCGTACGGAATTCCAGAGCAGCCAAGCTGGCTGCAAGATTAATTGTGGTTGTGGTTTTGCCTACACCACCTTTTTGATTGGCAATTGCTATTATTTTTCCCATTTCTTGTGGTTAGAGAAAATTACTGACCCAAATATCATACTTTTTATGTTAAGAAACAATTAAATGTTCCACGCTGTGGGTAAAATGTTCCACGATGTGGATAAGATTTTTTTTCAATTTACAATTTATTAATAGTGAATTACTCGTAAATGTGGATTTTATTAAAATGTTTTTAAGTTATCTTTTTGATAGTCAAGTAGTTGTGTGTTTTTGATATTTTTAAATTAAAATTTGTAGTAATAAGAATGTTTTTTTCTTTTTAAATTTATATAAACGTCATTCGTAAATCGTAAATTTGCGACATGCGTTATTTAATTGAATGTTCATACAGAGGGAGTAAGTTTCATGGTTGGCAAATCCAACCAAACGCAACGACCGTGCAAGAATGTATCGAAAAAGGATTGTCAATGGTGCTCAAAGAAAAGATTGAAATTACGGGAAGCAGTAGAACGGATACTGGTGTACACGCTGCCCAACAATTTGCTCATTTTGACTTTGGAAAAGTTATCGAAAACCCTGACAGGATTTTAAATAGTCTTAATGGAATTTTATCGAAAGATATTGCAATTCATCAAATAAAGCTTGTTTCAAATGAGTTTCATTCGAGATTTGATGCTATACATCGACGATATATTTATAGAATTCAACAAAAGAAAACACCTTTTGATTATGAAACTTCATATTTTTTCAAATCTAAGTTAAATATTGATTTAATGAACAAAGCAGGAGTATTAATGAAAAGATATATTGATTTTCAGTGCTTTAGTAAGGTAAAAACCGATGTACAGACTTTTAATTGTAAGATTGATTTTGCATACTGGGAACAACAAGAACAAACTTTGTTATTTCATATAAAAGCCGATAGATTTTTGAGAGGAATGGTGAGAGCGATTGTCGGAACGATGATTGAAATTGGTGCTGAAAGATTGAGTTTACCCGATTTTGAACAAATAATTGTTTCCAAAAATAGAAATTTTGCAGGCAGGGCAGTTCCTCCCGAAGGCTTGACATTGGTTGAGGTTGGCTATAAATTTTAAGTAATGAGAAAGATTGAAATAGAAAAAATAAGCAATGCACAGGATTTGGAAGATGTAAAGCAGCTTTTCCGAGAATATGTTGACTTTTTGCAGGTAAATCTTGATTTTCAAGACTTTGAGAACGAATTGGCGAAGTTGCCAGCTAAATATGCAGAACCTGAAGGGTCAATTTTCTTGGCCAAAGTTGGGGGGCAAGCAGTTGGTTGTATTGCACTTTGGAAACTTGAAGTTGGCGTTTGCGAAATGAAACGATTGTTTGTGAAATCTGAGTTTCAAGGATTGGGACTTGGAAAAATGTTGGCCAATAAATTGATGGAAGAAGCAAAAAACAAAGGCTATTCAAAAATAAAGCTGGATACTTTAAGGCGTTTAAAATCAGCTAATTATCTTTATGCTTCTTTGGGTTTTAGAGAAACTCCACCGTATAATTTTAACCCCGAACCCGATATTGTTTATTTTGAAAATGAATTAGTTTGATGGCAATAATAGGAAAAGATATAAAACAAGCAATTGAGGTGTTGATGGCTTGTGATGTGGTTGGTTTACCCACCGAAACAGTTTATGGATTGGCAGGAAATGCTTACAGTTTGGAAGCAATCACCAAGATTTTTACTGTAAAAAATCGCCCGACTTTCGATCCACTAATTGTGCATACATCAAGTATTGAGCGAGTTCAGGAATTTGTAAAGGAGATTCCTGAACAAGCACAGCTTTTAGCAAAGCATTTTATGCCAGGTCCTTTAACTTTACTCTTACCAAAAAAAGAAATTATTTCAGATTTAGTCACCTCAGGTCTTGGTAATGTTGCTGTCAGAATACCAAACCATCCTTTGGCCTTAGAATTATTAAAAAACTTGGATTTTCCATTAGCTGCTCCAAGTGCTAATCCTTTTGGATATATTTCGCCAACTTCTGCTTACCACGTTGAAAATCAGTTAGGTGATAAGGTTAAGTATATTTTAAATGGCGGAGAATGTAAGGTCGGAATTGAATCTTCGATTATTGGATTTTTTGATGGCGAAATCGTCGTTCTTAGGAAAGGAGGTTTAGCGATTGAAGAAATTGAGGCGATTGTCGGAAAGGTTAGAATTGAAGAGCATTCATCGTCAAACCCGAAAGCTCCTGGGATGCTCAAAAGTCATTATGCTCCACGGACTCGGTTGCTGCTTATTGATGATTGTTTATTGGCTGAATTAAACACAGAACGAATAGGTTTTTTGGGTTTTGATAAATTTGATTCAAACATTCCGAATGAAAACCAACTTTTACTTTCACCAAGTTGTGATTTGAGTGAAGCAGCCAAAAACTTATTTGCCTATATGCGACTCCTCGATGCTCGTGGTTTTGATAAAATTTATACCAATTTGCTTCCCGAAAAAGGATTAGGCCGAGCTATAAACGACCGTATAAAAAGAGCAGCGACCCAAGAATGATATTCGTGGGTCGTTTTATAAATTCTACTTTTATATTTTAGTTTTCGATAAACACAAATTCAACTCGTCGATTTTTTATACGGTTTTCTTCAGTATCATTTGGAGCAATTGGCTCTTCTTGTCCTTTACCAATTGCTTTTATTCGATTTGAGGATATTCCTTTATTAAATAAATAATTCGATACAACCGTAGCTCGAAAATGGGATAATGCAAGGTTTAAGCGTGGGTCTCCATTGTTATCAGTATATCCAATAATTTCGAGTTTTACGTTCGGGTTTAACTGCATGATATTAAACAATTTATCAAGTTGAGATAATGATTTAAGTTCAATTTGTGTACTACCTTGCTCGAAATACAGATTGCTCAGTCTGAATTTTTTCCCAACTCCTAAATTCTCAAACATTTCGACTTTTACATTAAAATCTTCGTCTGTGATAACTTTTGCTTTATCTATATACTTTTTTTTATCTTTCTTTTCGATTTTTTGAGGATCAGACTCTGGCTTTTTCTCGACTGATTTTTCAGTAGTCATCGCTATTACTTCGATATTC
>JAFEIL010000552.1 GCA_017495105.1 Emticicia sp.
GTATAGTCAATGCTACGTAAAAGAATATGCATCCAACCGCCGAATTTTGAGAGTTGATGGAGACTATGTACTGGACTATGCATCGAACAAAAGAATATATAAATTTGATAATGATTTTTTAGTTAGCTATTCAAGTTCTAAGCGGTTGTTGAAATTTGATGGAGATTATATTATCCGTTACTCTGATTACAAAAGAATTGCGAAATGGGATGGAACATATTTGTTACAATACGCTAATTCTCGCCGAATAGCAATTTTAGAATGCCCCGGAAGACGAAGTGCTTTGGCTGCGGCCGCATATTTATTAAATTAATGAGATGGAAAATTACACAAAAAATAAAATCAACAA
This sequence comes from Emticicia sp., assembly GCA_017495105.1. Classification (GTDB taxonomy): domain Bacteria; phylum Bacteroidota; class Bacteroidia; order Cytophagales; family Spirosomataceae; genus Emticicia. The sequence goes on from JAFEIL010000552.1 coordinate 350, forward strand.
CCACTTACTTAAAATTGTAGGGGTTTTTCCAATTCATGCTTCATTCGAACAACTAGCACTTACAGCTGGATATGAATTGCATCAATTTGATGCCGCTTCACTATCTTTTTATAAGGATTATTTTTACAAAGGTTTTAGGGATTTATATACAATAGACGGGAAAAGCAATAAAGTAAAACGCTTAACAAAAAGGCCGGAGCAAAGACTTACGCTATCAACTGCAAACAAGAAAATACAGATTAGCATTAACCAAGTCGATTTATTTCTATTTCCAGACTCATTTGGGATGTTTTCCCTTGAATTAAAGGTTGAATTTGATGAAAATACTACCCATTTAGCCCAATTTTCTGATGCATGCTTTATTGTTCGAGAATTTGAAAGAGGGTTGATTCATGGGACTGATATAAATTGGAACGCATTTATTGTAAAAGAATATTTATTAGGTCAAAAAACTAGAGGTGAGGGTGTGGAATTAGATGAATATTCTGGGACAAAATTTAAGCTATTTATTGCTTGCGATTTTGATGAAACACTTGACATAGAAACTCAAAATGCCTTATTATATGATATAGGATGTGTAGCCAAACCAGGAACCGCAATTTCCAATGACGCAAATGCCCCAAGCGAGGAATACAAAAAACAATTAGAAGAAAAACTTCATTTTTCAGCATTTCGAAATTGGAGGGGGATTGCCTTATTGGATACTTTTGTGATAGTAGGAAATGGAATCTTAGACTCAAAATTTGAATTGATAACGTTCAAAGAAAACTATTTCTTGATTTATTTACATAACTTATATGTTAAATACAATCTGTTTAAACTAAATACAGGGATTTCCGACTTCAAGTCAGATCTTCGTCCTGATTTGAGGGATTTTTTAAATGTTTACAATCTCTCTTTTATATCCTACAATTTTCTACCTTCCATGATTAATACGAAGCTGCGTGTAGCCATGGACGTAGAGAATGAGGTAGAGGCCCTAACGAAGCGGATTCAAGAAATAGGTTCCGTAGTAAAGGAAAGATCTCAAGAAAGGACGAATATTTTATTAGGCTTGGTTTCCTTTGTGGCATCCCTGTCGGCCATAGAGCCATTTTGGGGATATGCTGTCAAGGTTCAAGATTTTTTTCATTTACCATCCTATGCAGCTTATTTGATTTTGATTGGTGGAGGGTCTTCAATTCTTGGTTTTGTATTTTTTATGCCTGAAAAAATCAAAAATTATATTAGCAAATGGATTTAAGTTATATCAAATATGAATTTAGCTTAGAAAGGCAATTTCATTGCCTTCGGCATTTTTCATTTCATGAAGTAGATCAATTTAATTTTATTCAAGATAATTTTCCAAATTATCATTCAAAAGAGATTAGGGAACAATTAGATATGGTTGGTTCAAAGTTTGTCCCAGCATTTGCACAGCACCCTATGGATATATTGAATTCCTTAAAAAAGGCTTTTTTCACCAATAGGAGGGACATTGGAGACAATAAAATAGTAGCACAATACACATTTTCCGAGCAGGAATTTCCAAATGGTATAGGCAACTCTGCTTTGATACCTTTGAATAAACTTTCAGACCAACAGCAAGCTGCCAAATACAAAGTGAATCGAAGTAACTATGAGGTTTGGACCTGTGAGGTTAAAGAACTTCCTACAACCAATCTGCTAACAATTATCGCCTTGAATCAAAAAAATACTTTTCAAATTGTTACCTTATTTCCTGGTGATTATGCACCTGCTTTTCCTCAAGGATTAGGGGATCAAGAAGAAAAGAAAAGGGTATTTTGGGAAGGGCATTGTTTGATGCAAAGGCAAAAAAAACATTCCAAATAACTCAATTTAGAGATTAAAAATCATTTCTAATTATTTTAAAGGGAATATCAAAAAGTAGGCGAACTAATATTGGCGACTTTTCAAAACATGAAATTCATAATTGCGTTAAAATTAATTGTGTTTTGCGATTTCAACTAATATTTTAAATAGGTTTTACGGAAAAGAATGATTTCTTTTTCGGTTATTAATTTTTTAGATATAAAATCATCAAAATCTTTTGTAAGAATTTCTTTAATATTCATATTATCCCAATCCTCACCAAAATCTTTTTTCAATATTTCATTATTGTAAAGTTGACTTGCTTCAATAAGCTTTTTGTTTAACAAATATGCATGGGCTAAATTGATTGTAGACATTCGATACAAATCAAAACTTTTTTGTTCTAAGTTGTTTACTGTTAATGAT
>JAFEIL010000253.1 GCA_017495105.1 Emticicia sp.
CTTCAAGACCCGCTCAGTGCTGAGACCAAAGCAAAGTTTAAAGGCGGACATGATTTTGAGGATGCCTATCGTGCCGCTAATTTCCCATTTGCTGTTAATATTGAGAAAATTGCCAAAAACCGAAATGAATATCAAGCACTTACCCAACAAGTATTACAAAAACAAATAGCTGATGTTTTTGAGGCAACATTTGTGTATCAAGAAGTTTTGGTGATGAATGATGTTTTAACACGAAGTAGCGGAAAATGGGAGATTCAAGAAATAAAAAATAGTTTTGAATTAAAACCAACACATATTCAGGATATTGCCTTGCAATATTTTGTAACAAAAGGAGCCTTAGGACAAGAACTTGATGCCAAGTTAGTATTAAATGATGGAGCTAATGCTTATACCATAATCGACGTTACTACCGAAGTGAAAGCCTTGCAGGATAGTATTTCGGCAAATATTCAACGGTTTAAAAATGTTTTGGAGCAAGACTCAATTCCGAAAATAAATGTTGGTAGTCAATGCGAAGTACCCTATAAATGCAGCTTTTTTGGATATTGCCATAAGTCAGTATAAACAAAAACGGTATCAAGATTGCTCTTGATACCGTTTTAATAAATTTTGTTCCGAATTAAACGATTTTTAATTTCTGTCCTTTTTTTACAGCATTTGTGCGTAAACCGTTTATTTTCTTTATTTTTTCAACTGAAATTCCGCCATATCTTTGAGAAATACTCCAAAGTGTGTCGCCTCTTTGCACTACATGGTATTTAGGTTTTGTTCTATCAATCGTTTTCTTAGATCTCCTTTCTTCTTTGATTGTGCGTTCAACCTCAACAACCTCTTCAACATCATCGAAAATCACCAGTTTCTGGCCAAGCATAATTTTTGATGATTTTAAGTGATTCCAGACCTTCAAATCATACGTATCGACATCATATTTCTCTGCAATACGATTCAGTACATCACCTCTTTTTACTGTATAAACTTTCTTTTTTACCTTTCGGATTTTCTTAATTTCGTCTTCAGCCTTTTCTGGTTTTTCATTTTCATCATTGTCATTTTCATCATTCGACGCTCTTGCCGAACCACCACCTATGATTATTACGCCGTTTTCAAGCACATCTTTAGAAGATGCCAACATTACTGAGACTCCGTTTTGGAGTTGTGCAGAGTCTAAAATTGCTTGGCGATTCGCTTCGAAATACGCATAGTTTTCAACTGGAATTTTTAATTCAAACCCTCTTGAATGACTAGGCAGAATTCCTTTTAAAATTGAAGGGTTATGCTTCTGAATATCATCAATGCTGATGCCGCTCATATTTGAAAAGGTTTCAAGATCTAAATAACCATCAATGATTACTTTCTCAACCGCTACAGGCTCCATGATTTCTTCTGGCAAAATCCCATATTCGTGAGCATGATTCATCATGTACATAATCGCGGTGAACTGAGGAACATAAGCACGGGTATCTTTGTGTAAGTAAGGGTGCAATTGCCAGTAATTGGTGATATTTCCTGCACGACGAATCGCACGACGTAAATTTCCTGGACCTGTATTGTACGAGGCCAATACCAATTCCCAATCTCCAAAAATATTATATAATTGTCGGAAGTATTTGCAAGCAGCTTCGGTTGATTTCTCGATGTCCATTCGGTCGTCGACATACTCATCAACTCTCAATCCAAAATCTTTACCTGTAGGTTTCATAAACTGCCAAAGACCAACAGCTTTAGCGTGAGAAATAGCCTTTGGATTCAGACCTGACTCAAGCATCGATAGATACTTTAGCTCGTCTGGCATATTATATTTAGCCAAATATTTTTCAAAAATTGGAAAGTAAAAGTTTTTGCGTTCGAGCATTGTTTTAGTAAAACTCGGCTTTTTATAGATGAAATAATCTACAAAACTTTGTACAATTGAATTATACTGAAGAGGAATTGAACGCTGCATGTTCTGAAATCCGTCCTTTACTCTGTTCACATTGGCAGTCGGAATAAATGTTTCCACTGTTGGGAGTTCATCTACTAACGTGTCTTCAGTCGAGACAGTAATCGCCTCTTCTGGAATAACAGATTGTGCATTTGTTGCGAAAACTACACAACCTAAAAAACTCGATAGGATAAGAATTTTTTTAGTGATCTTCATAATTATAATGTATTAGCGAAGGTATTTTACGCCTGGTTTATGGTATTAGGAAAGCAAAGCATCATCAAAAATAATTCATAACTACTTTTTTGTCAAGTAAATCATAGTTTATTTTTATATTTTCAATTATTTCTGAATATACTATCTATTCAAAAAAATCTATTGCTCTAATAGCTTTGCAAATGCGAGCATTTTTGATTCATCAAAATTCTTGCCAAGAATTTGAATTCCGATAGGTAATCCATTTGAATTTTTTCCGTTGGGTATCGAAATGCACGGATTTCCTATTACATTTGCTTGAACAGTAAAGATATCCATCAAAAACATTTGTAATTGGTCGTCTGATTTTTCTCCAATTTTAATTGCTGGTGTTGGCGTTGTCGGCGAAATCAGAAAATCATATGTTGATAAAATCTCATCTGTCGCTTCTTTTATTAAACGTCGAACCCTCTGTGCTTTCGTATAGTAAGCATCATAATAATCTGCACTGAGTACAAAAGTGCCTAAAATAATACGACGGCGAACCTCAGCACCGAAGCCTTCTCCACGAGATTTTTTATAGAGTTGTTCTAAGTTTTTAACACCAGCGGCACGATGTCCATAACGAACGCCATCAAATCTCGAGAGATTTGAGCTTGCCTCTGCCGTTGTCAGGATATAATATGTTGGCAATAAATACTTCATCAAAGGATAGTCAACTGCCTCAACGATATGGCCTTGTGCCTTTAATTGTTCAATTTTTTCTTCCGTATTTTTTCTTACATCTTCGTCTAGGCCTTCGCTTTCTAGTGCTTCACGCATGTAGGCGAGGCGATACTGTTTTTTTTGGGTAAGATTTTGACTATATGTCGGCACTTCAAGGTGCGAAACAGTACTGTCGTGTTCGTCAGCACCTGCAATGATTTCGAGAAGGAGTGCGGCATCCTCAACCGTTTTGGTAATTGGCCCGATACAATCAAATGACGATGCGTAGGCAATCAGCCCCCAGCGTGAAACTCTTGAATAAGTTGGTTTTAATCCAACTACGCCACAAAAAGCCGCTGGCTGACGAACCGAACCACCAGTATCAGAACCCAACGAAGCCAAGCACATATCGGCCTGAACTGCTACCGCCGATGCTCCAGAAGAACCACCCGGCACACGGGTTGGGTCGGCAAAGTTTAGGGTTGGGCCAAAAGCAGAGTTTTCGTTTGATGAACCCATTGCAAACTCATCACAGTTTTGGCGACCAATAATAATGGCATCCTCGGCTAAGATTCGCTCTACGGCAGTAGCCGTAAATTGAGACTGAAAGCCATTCAAGATTTTACTCGATGCTTGTAATCCATGATTTTCATAAGCCAATACATCTTTCAAGCCAATAACCATGCCTGCCAAACGTCCAGCCGTTCCGTCTTTGATTTTTTGGTCAACAGTCTCTGCCTGTTTTAGTGCTTCATTTGTATATACTTCCAAGAAAACATTGAGATTTTTATTGGCTTCTATCTGCTCTAAATAATGTTTTACCAACAATACGCAATTAGTTTCGCCGCTAGAAATGGCTTGTTTTACTGCTTTATATGAATTGTATCTGGTCATTTTAAAATCATGAGAATGTAAAAACAAAAAAACAACAGTCACTCAGTTTTTGACTGGGTGCTGTTGTCAAGGTGTTGCCAAATTACTTATGCCTATGAATCCGCACAAGCAACAGTAATTTGGCAAAAAAGCCCTTATTTTTCTTCTGAAGTTGCTTTTTCGATGTTTTCCTTCACCTCACGTGAAGCATCTTTAAATTCACGGATACCTTTTCCCAATCCACGAGCAAGCTCAGGAAGTTTTTTTGCACCGAAAAAGAAAAGAATTACAACCAAAATCAAAATCATTTCTGTACTACCGAGACCGAACATAATATTATTTATTTAAAGTGTTATTTTTAGTCTATAGACTGCTGACAACTGTCTGCAGTATTTTTTTTATTCTATTACAAATGTAAAAGTAAATTAGAAATTAAAAAATTAATTTCGTCTTAAACTTTTTAATTGTTAAGTCAGTTTTTTACTAAAAAAATATGATGATTTTTAGCAAAAGCCTTATTATCAGCTGATTTTTCGTTTATGTCGATTAAAAAGTTGGTATTGTCTATTTCTTATTCTGCCATTTATCAAATTTTACTAGCTCATCGTCTATGCTTTTAAAGATAAAAACCAACAATGCAACGTCATCGCTCAAGCCTATAAATGGTAAAAAGTCTGGAATAATATCAATTGGTGATATAAAATATACAAAAGCGGCAATGATTTTCACTAAACTACCAAGCTCAATTTGGCGATAATCGCCTACGACATAGGCCTTAATGAGAGTACCCATGATTGTGATTTTTTCTCTAATGACATCAAAAATTCCACCTACACCTAATTCTTGAGTTTTGGTGAGAGCAGTTTGTAATAATTTTAATAAGCTTTTAGCATTTTTTGCGATTCTAGGTGCTTTTCCCAAAGCACTTTTATAAATAGCAGATTCGATTATTTTTGAAAGCAAACTTTGCGTTGAACTCGCTTTGGTACTCATTTTATTTGGTATTGTGCTTTAAAAATGAAATTTTTAGGTAATTGGTTTCTAGAAGTTTTAGTGCAAGAAAAGCCTGCATTGAAGCTACATTTTTTTGAAACATACTATAGAAACGTAAAAACTTACTAAAAATATCCATCAAATATAAAAAATGCAAAAAAAACATTCAAATACATTGTTTTGTATTAGTTTTGTCCAATAAATTTGTTGATTGAAAACAATATTTTTTAATTTTATAAAATTCCTGCCAAAATATAACCCCAAAGTCAGGAATAAACTCATAATAAGTTCCCCCTCTGGGGGTTAGGGGGCTTTAAAATACATGAAAGTAACAGTAGTAGGTGCAGGTGCGGTTGGTGCAACCACTGCCGACAACATTGCTCGCAAGCAAATAGTAGATGAAGTTGTATTGCTTGATATTAAGCAGGGTGTTGCTGAAGGAAAAGCAATGGACTTAATGCAAACGGCTTCATTAGAGGGCTTCGATACAACTATCATCGGTTCGACAAATGATTATACAAAAACTGCAAAATCTGATGTAGTCGTTATTACTTCGGGTTTGCCACGTAAGCCGGGCATGACTCGTGAGGAGTTAATTGGCATCAATGCTGGTATCGTGAGAGATGTCGTGACAAAAATTTTGACACATTCTCCAAAGGCGATTTTGTTGATTGTTTCTAATCCGATGGATACCATGACTTACTTGGCATATCAAGTAGCTCAGGAAATGGGTGTAAATAAAAAACGCATCATTGGTATGGGTGGTTCTTTAGATTCATCACGTTTTCGTTATTTCTTATCTCAAGCAACTGGTTTTGCACAAAGTGATATTCATGGACAGGTAATTGGTGGACATGGAGATACTACAATGATTCCATTGACCCGTTTGGCTACTGTAAACAGTATTCCAGTGAGCCGTTTCTTGTCAAAAGAAGTACTTGAGAAAGTTGCAGCCGATACGATGGTTGGTGGTGCGACGCTAACAGGTTTGCTGGGAACTTCGGCTTGGTACGCTCCAGGTATCGCATCATGTGCAGTTGTTGAGGCTATTGTACGTGATGAGAAAAAAGTAATTCCTTCGAGTGTTTACTTGAATGGTGAGTACGGTCAAAAAGATATTTGTATGGGTGTGCCAGTTATAATTGGCCGTAATGGTTGGGAAAAAATCATTAATATTCGTTTGAATCAAGAAGAACAAGCTGCTTTTGCTAAATCGGCTGAAGCAGTTAGAAATATGAATAATGTATTAGCTACATTATAATATTTTTGGTATTTTTTATTAGAACTCGTAGGAAAGCCATTTCTACGAGTTTTTTTTAACCCGAATTTGCTGTAATTTGCACTAAATTTAAGAATAACTATGATGTCTAACTCCGATATTGTTGAAACAATTGAACTCACAGCAAAGCTTCTCGAACTTCATAACGAAGACGAGTTTAGAATTAAAACATTCACGAATGCGGCATATAATTTGGATAAATACATAGGCGAATTATCGCAGCTTGATTTTCCGCAACTGACGCAAATTCAAGGAGTTGGTAAAATGATGGCAGGCAAAATCTTAGAAATGGTCAGCACTGGTCAGCTTCGAGATTTGCAGGATTTATTGGCCAAAACTCCCGAAGGAGTATTAGAAATGTTTAAGATTAAAGGGCTGGGAGCGAAGAAAATCAAAGTTTTGTGGAATGAACTGGGCATTGATAACCTCAATGAATTGCAGATTGCTTGCGAAAACGGAAGTATATCGAAGGTAAAAGGTTTTGGTGGTAAAACACAAGAATCAATACTTGAATCTTTGAAATTTATTCAAAGCCAAGCAGGCAAACTACGAATGGACAAGGCCGCAATTTTAGCCGAAATTATTTTAGAGGAACTAAAGAAAAGTTTCGTAGAAGTTGAAATTTCGGGGCAAATTCGACGAAAATCTGAAACGGTTGATATACTTTCTTTTTTAGCTGCTTATACTGATTCTTTGCCTGATTTTAAGGCCGAAGGCTTTATAAAAGATGAAAAAACTTCTTCACCATTTGTATGGCGTGGGAAATTTCTAGAAAATAAAATTACTATCGAAATTCGTTATGTTGTTGAAAATGAATTCCATAATAAACTATTCGTTTATACCGCCAATGAAAACCATCTGAAGCATCGCAACGAAAGTGGGGTTTCACTGCTAAGTATTGGATTGTCAACTTCTTTGGGCGAAGTTCAAACGCAAGAAGCGGTAGAAACAGCCATTTATGAAAAATTTGGAGTACCATACATTATTCCTGAAATGCGTGAAGGCGTAACCGAATTTGAGTGGATAAAGAAAAATAAGAACGAAGATTTGGTTACTTGGGAAAGCCTAAAGGGTATTTTGCACAATCACTCAACCTACTCTGATGGTCAACATTCACTCGAACAAATGGCTACTTATTGTAAGGAATTAGGTTTTGAATATTTGGGTATTGCTGACCACTCGCAATCTGCTACGTATGCCAGTGGCTTATTGATTACAAAAGTACAGCAACAGCATGCCGAGATTGAGCAATTAAACAAAAAACTCTCAATAGACCGACCATTTAAGATTTTAAAAGGAATCGAATCTGATATTTTAGGTGATGGTTCGCTTGATTATCCTGATGAAATTTTGGCTAGTTTTGATTATATTGTTGCGTCAGTTCACTCGAATCTTACAATGAATCAGGCTCGTGCAACTGAACGTTTGGTGCGTGCTATCGAAAATCCTTATACTACAATTTTAGGGCATCCAACGGGTCGATTATTACTTTCACGTCAAGGTTACCCAATTGATTATAAGGAGGTTATTGATTGTTGTGCTGCTAATGGAGTGGTAATTGAAATAAATGCTAGTCCATACAGACTTGACCTTGATTGGCGTTGGATTGAATATGCCCTTGACCGAAATGTTATGCTGAGTATCAACCCCGATGCTCACGAAATGGAAGGCTATCACGATATGCACTATGGCGTTGCGGTAGCCCGTAAAGGAGGTTTAACCAAAAATATGACTTTTAATGCTTTTGGTTTGGTTGAAATGGAGGCGTATTTGGGGAGAAGAAAAAAATAATTCCGTTGTAAGGTGTTGCATTAGACGTAGCGGTGCTACGTCTCTACTTTTTCAATAATCGCAACATATCATATTCATTGGCGTATTGGGGCGAATCACTATGTTTTATATAGAATAATGCTAATTTGGTTGAATTTTTGTTGTTTATGGAACAACAAATTTGCACTTTTCTATTGGACTTAAGTCAGAATTAAATTATTTTCGATTTAAGACTTCTTCCATCTGTCTGATTAATTCTTGTCCATCGTCTTTGCTTGGATCACTTACTTGTGAGACAGCAAAATTTCCTTTTTTATCAATCAAATAGTAGGCTGGAATACCATTTACGCCATAATTTTTTGTAACTGTGCTTTGTTCATCAGCTCGTAAATTAATACCTTTTACATCATACATTTTTATTGCTTCACGCCAATCTTTATCGTTATCGAGTGAAATTTGAATAAAAACTACGTCATCTTGAAATTTGGCTTTTATGGTTTCCATAAATTTCATGTCATAAATACACGGTCCACACC
>JAFEIL010000491.1 GCA_017495105.1 Emticicia sp.
ATTGCTGGTAAACTCAAATTTAATTACCCACTCTATTCAACATAGACCCAAAATTTATAACTACTTCTTTTACAATGGTCTGTGTACTAAAAACTGTGGACTATTTTATCATATCAGCCACAATTTTGGCCGATGAAAGTGCCAACGGAATTCCTCCACCTGGGTGAACGCTTCCACCTACAAAATACAGGTTTTTAATATCAGAAGAAAAATTGGCGTGCCGTAAAAATGCGGCAAATTTATTGTTGGAGCTATTGCCATACAAAGCTCCTTGTGCTGATGATGTACGCATTTCTATGCTTCTAGGGTCAAGTATTGACTCGTTTTCTATTAATTCTGCCACATTTACGCCTAAATTTCGGCTTAATTTATCAATCACATTTTGGCGAGCTTCGGTAATTAATGTATCCCAATCTTGACCTTCATTGGCAGGAGCATTGAGCAAAATAAACCAGTTTTCACAGCCTTTAGGAGCATCATCTTTTTTATATTTCGAGGTAATATTCAGATAAATAGTTGGGTCTTTGTAAATAGTTTTTTTCTGAAACTGATATTCAAATTCGGTCTTATAATCATTCGAGAAAAAGATATTATGCAAGCCTAATTCTTTAAATTCTTTTTTGATTCCCCAATAAAAAATCAGCCCCGAGCCACTTTTTGCTTGGTTCAAAATCTTTTCAGGATGTTTGGCTTTTGGTAATAATTTTCGGTACGTTGGAGTTACGTCCATGTTAGAAATGATGAACGAAGAATGATGAATGGTAAATGTGTTTTGTGCATTTTCAATATCATTATTTGAATCCATTACCTTAAGTCCCGTCACTTTTTTATTTTCAACAAGAATCTCCTTAACTTTTGCCCCAAAATGAAATTTTACACCTAAATCTTTCGCCAAATTGACCAAACATTGGGTGATGCCAAACATGCCATCTTTCGGGAAAAATGCCCCAATATTATATTCTAAATGAGGAATTATATTGAGTGTAGCAGGCGTTTGATAAGGATCAGAACCATTATATGTAGCATAACGATTGAATAATTGAACGGTTTTTGGCTGTTTGAAAAAACCTTCGTTTGCTTTGTTCATCGTTCCAAAAATCCCTAATTTATGTAAATTTAAATAGCCTCTAAAAGCTTTTTTTGATGTCCAAGTCGAGACTTTATGTAGGGAGTCTTCAAGAAATAAGCCACTCAAAATTTCATATTTAAAAGCTGATTTTGTCAAAAACTTAATAATGTTTTCGGCGGGTTCACCAAGATATTTTTCGGCATTTTGGGCAAATTCATTGATGTCTGCCGAAACATTTAGTTTTGTGCTGTCATCCCAAAAATATCGGCAAACTTCGGGTAATTTAATGTACTGAAAATACTCATCAGGATTTCGACCCGAAAGTTCAAATAACTCAGTCACGAATTGTGGCATTGTGAATAGCGAAGGCCCAGCATCAAAACGATATTCACCTTGTTGAAACTCGCTTAGTTTTCCACCAGGGTAATTATTTGCCTCAAAAACTTCTACTTCATGACCTTTTTTTGCCAAACGAATGGCAGTTGCGATTCCTCCGATACCAGCACCTATAATTGCAATTTTCATTCAGTCTTAAATCCAGGTTAATTGTATCAATATAACACCTATTTCGTGATTTCTGTTAAAATATTCATAAAAAAGCTCAGTTGACTCATCACTCTTACTTAATTTTCACTAAAATATCAAACTTATCAACAAAATTGTTACTTTTTTTCGCTATTTTGCGGTGTAATTAGAATCTTACCATTAAATCATAAAATCAATTAAACTCTAACAAGAGGGTAACCCACCAATGGCAAAATTATTGATTGTTGATGACGAAAAAAGTATCCGAGATGCACTCCGTGACATTTTGGAGTATGAAGAGTATGAAGTAGATGAAGCAAAAGATGGTGAAGAAGGACTCGAGATGCTGCTGAAAACGCAGTACGATGTAGCCCTTTGTGACATCAAAATGCCTAAACTAGATGGACTCGAAATGCTGTTAAAAGCCAAAGAAGAAGGAGTAATAACTCAGTTTATTATGATTTCGGCTTTTGGCAATGTAGAAAATGCTGTTGAAGCTACCAAAAGAGGTGCTTATGATTTCATAACCAAGCCACCTGATTTGAATCGTTTGCTCGTAACTGTACGTAATGCCATCGAGAAGAGCAAAGATGTAGAAGTAATAAAAGTACTGAAACGAAGAATCTACAAAATCAACGAAATCGTTGGAGATTCACCACTTATTCAAAAGGTGAAAGAAACCATCGACCGTGTTGCTCCAACCGAAGCTCGTGTGCTTATTACGGGACCGAATGGTTCGGGTAAAGAAATGGTAGCGAAACAAATTCATGAAAAGAGTAATCGTTGCAATCAATCTTCGGTTGAGGTAAATTGTGCTGCTATTCCTTCTGAATTGATTGAAAGTGAACTTTTTGGTCATGAAAAAGGTGCTTTTACTTCGGCTATAAAACAGCGTATTGGTAAGTTTGAGCAAGCTGATGGTGGAACGCTTTTCTTGGATGAGATTGGTGATATGAGCCTTTCGGCACAAGCAAAAGTGCTTCGTGCTTTGCAAGAAAGCAAAATTACACGTGTAGGTGGCGATAAAGAAATAAAAGTAAACGTACGTGTGATTGCGGCAACTAATAAAGATTTACGAAAGGAAATTGCTGAAGGGAATTTTCGCGAAGACTTATTTCACCGCCTCAACGTGATTCCGATTCATGTACCTGCCTTGGCCGACCGTAAGAACGATATTCCATTATTGACAGATAAGTTTTTGAATGACGTAGCCGAAGAATATGGCGATGCAACCAAAGAATTTGATGCTGATGCACTTGAATATATGAAAACCTTACCTTGGACAGGAAACGTTCGTGAACTACGCAACGTTGTAGAACGCCTCGTGATTATGTGTGGCCCGAAAATTACGCTCGATGATGTGAAACTATATGCAGGAATTGGTTTTTAAGTAGTCTACGGATGACGGTCGATAGACGATAGAAAATTAAAAAGGGTCATATTGAGAATTCTCAATATGACCCTTTTTCTTTTGGGAAGTTTATAAAAACTGCCATCCGTTGACCATCGTCTGTGGACTAATAAACAAACTCACCAAATTCACTTTTGATAGTTACTTTCTTGCTTTCGGCAGCTTCAACTCTACCAATAATTTGGGCATCAATACCAAACGACTGCGAGATTTCGATGATGCGTTGAGCGTATTGTTCGTCGAGATAAACCTCCAAACGATGTCCCATGTTGAAAACTTTATACATTTCTTGCCATGATGTGCCACTTTGTTCGTGAATCAATTTAAACAATGGCGGAATCGGGAAAAGATTATCTTTGATTACGTGCAGGTTGCGGTTCGCCGCACCGTCAATAAAATGCAAAACCTTAGTTTGAGCTCCACCGCTGCAATGCACCATTCCGTGAATGTATGGACGAAGTTCTGCTAAAAAAGCCTTTGCCACAGGTGCAAAAGTACGAGTAGGAGAGAGGATAAGTTTGCCGACATTTACACCCGCAATTTCTTCGGTCAATAATTTTGCTCCGCTATAAACTAAATCTTTATTTATTTCACCATCATAACTTTCTGGGTATTTTTCAGCATAAGTTTTTGCCAAAACATCGTGTCGGGCAGAAGTCAGGCCATTGCTTCCCATGCCGCCATTATAAGCCGTTTCGTAGTTTGACTGACCATACGAGGCCAAGCCCACAATTACATCACCCGCTTTGATATTGTCGTTGGAGATAACATCAGAGCGTTTCATACGAGCAATGATTGTGCTATTTACGGCAATCGTACGTACTAAATCGCCAACATCGGCAGTTTCGCCACCTGTGCTATAAATTTCTACTCCGTGGCTGCGAAGCATTTCCAGACATTCCTCTGTTCCGTTGATGATTTCGCCAATAACTTCGCCTGGAATCTTGTTTTTATTTCTATCAATACTCGACGAAATTAGCATCGGTCCGACAGCACCCACACAAATCAAATCGTCGGTATTCATCACGATAGAGTCTTGTGCAATGCCACGCCAGACTGAAATATCGCCCGTTTCTTTCCAATATAAATACGCTAAAGATGTTTTTGTACCAGCACCATCGGCGTGCATGATATTGCAATATTCGGCATCGCCACCGAGTGTATCGGGCGAAATTTTGCAGAATGCTTTCGGGAAAAGTCCTTTATCAAGCTTTTCGATTGCCTTATGAACATCTTCTTTGGCGGCCGAAACGCCACGCTGCATATAACGGTCAGTCATTTCTTGTATGCTTAATTGAGCTACAAAGGTAAGGCTTAATTAAGAATTAAGAATTAAGAATTAAGGATTATTTGAAAAACGATAAGTTTAACAGCGAACTAGCTCCGTTTTCTCAGTGTTTCTTAGTGCCTTAGTGGTAGTTTTTATTTTCTTTTCTTTCGTTTCTTTAAATCATATTTTTCACCTTTTTCGAGGATAATGAACTTCATTTCTTTTGCTTGTTTGGTGGTTTCAAAAATCATCACTTGGCTTTCGCCCAAGACTTCGGCATAACGATTTTGCTCTAAATACAATGCCGTATCTTCGTCAATACCAATACCCAATAGAGTAGGATTTTTGAAAATTAATCCAATCAAACGATTCTGACGTTGACGTTTGATAAAATGCTGGTCAACAATTATTTCGTTCATCAGTCCAAGTCCTTTCTTAGTTTCAACTTTTGAGCCATCAATTACCTTGAAATCTCCTTCGCCCGAAATCATAATTTCCGACATAATTGCCGTGCCTGCACTCGTTCCCGCAAACACTACTTTGTTTTTATAAAGCTCGTGCATGGCCTTGTACAGTTCTTCGTCTTTTAAAACATCCATTATTCGGTTTTGGTCGCCACCGCAAAAGAAAATACCTTTTGCTGTTTTGAGTTGTGCCAAAAGTGATGCTTTAGTTTCGGCTGTAAGTGGTGCAAATGGAGCATTATCGACCGAAATTTTTGAAAGAGCGGCCACCTCATTTTTAATGTTTGAAGCTGCTATTTCTTGCTCTCCACTTGCCCACGGAATGACCAATATTTCGCCGTTTTCATTGCCGCTTAACTCTATAAATTTAGTTAGAATATCTGGTGTGCGTTTGCCGCCGCCAATCATAATTAATTGCTTTTGAGCAGTAGCAATTTCTGAGATAAAAAACAGAAGGATGAGAATTTTGCGTATCATTTTTTGAAAATTAGTTTGTGATAAATTATCTATATCTTTGGCTTTATATATCAACTCAAATACTTTTTCACAAACCTATGAAAAAATACCTTTTAATTATTTCTCTTTTTACATTTTCTTCGTGCAGATATAAAGTAGAACAAAGTTGGCAACTAATTCCATTTGTAAAAGCCGATACCGAGAATCCAATATTATTGCCAAATGATACTACTACTTTTGATGATCCAATTATGAAAAAATCAATCAATTGGGAAGCCAAAGATGTCTATAATCCTTCGGCGGTGGTGCGAGATGGAAAAGTTTATTTGTTGTATAGAGCAGAAGATACTTTGAAGGTTGTCGATGGTACTTCACGTTTGGGGCTAGCTGTTAGTGAAGATGGTATTCATTTCAAACGTCAGACCAAACCAGTATTTTTTCCTGACAATGATTTTATGAAAAAATACGAATATCCAGGTGGCTGTGAAGACCCTCGTTTGGTAGAAACCGAAGACGGAAAGTATATTTTAACTTACACGGCTTATGATGGAAAAACGGCTCGACTTTGTGTTGCATCTTCGGCCGATTTACAGACTTGGAAAAAAGAAGGTTTGGCTTTTAAAAACCCAAAAAATGAAATGCTGTGGTCGAAGTCAGGAGCTATAATCTGTAAGCAAGTTGGCGAGCGATTTGTGGCCACGAAAATCAAGGGAAAATATTGGATGTATTGGGGCGATACTAATCTGTTTTTGGCCAGTTCTGATAATCTAAGCGATTGGACTATTTTGGAAGATGAATTTGGAAAACCCAAGCCAATTGTAAAACCTCGTGAGGACAATTTCGATAGTTGGTTAGTAGAATCTGGGCCAGCAGCGTTTATTAAAGAAGATGGCATATTACTTATTTACAATAGTGCCAATAAAGGTTTTCAGAATAAAAGCAAAGACACCAAAAATGCTTACCGAGCAGGACAAATAATATTTGATAAAAACGACCCAAGCAAAGTCATTGACCGCTCGAAAACTTTTTTCTTTGAACCAGATAAACCTTATGAGTTAACAGGGCAAGTAAATAATGTAGTATTTGTAGAAGGGTTAGTAAATTTCAAGAAGAAATGGTATTTATATTACGGCACAGCTGACTCTAAAATTGCAGTTGCTGTATGTGAAAAGTAAGATTGTTTTAAGGAAGGCTTCGCTCAAAGTGAAGCCTTCCTTTTATTTACTTCCAATTCAATAATTCTTCCAAAGCAGTATCAACTTTTACGAAGTCAAAACCTTTAATTACATCGCTCATCATTTTTGTGATTTCGTTGTTGCAAAGATTTCCGATACTTCCTTCGAGTGTATGGTTCAAATCTCGTTGTGCTTCATAACCACCACCAAAAATTTCCTCTTTCACTTGTAAATAAGCATCCCTAAAAGGTAAGCCTTGCATTACTAATTCATTTACACGTTCAACCGAGAAAATCGGGTCATACTTTTTATCTTCCAAAAGATTAGGCTTTATTTCAATATTTGACATCATAAAGTGAGCTATGTTCAAACATTCAATCATTTGGTCGAAAGCAGGCATTAAGATTTCTTTCAAAATCTGCATATCACGGTGATAGCCACTAGGTAGATTACTTGTGACGAAAGCCAATTCGGTAGGAAGTCCTTTCAGTCTGTTGGTTTTTGCTCTGAGCAATTCAGCCACATCTGGGTTTTTCTTGTGTGGCATGATACTGCTGCCTGTCGTGAAATCGTCAGGTAGCGTTACGAATCCAAAGTTTTGCGAATTATACAAACAAATATCCATTGCCATACGTGATAGCGTGGTGGCCAAAGACGTCATTCCTGAAAGCACCACGTATTCACTTTTACCACGAGTCATTTGGGCATAAACTACATTATAATTTAGGTCGTCGAAGCCTAAGAGCTTAGTCGTAAGCGTTCGGTTTAGTGGAAACGAACTTCCATACCCAGCACCCGAACCCAAGGGGTTTTTATTGACTACTTTGTAAGCCGCCTGAATTACTACTGTATCATCAACCAAACTTTCAGCATAAGCACCAAACCAAAGCCCAAACGATGATGGCATCGCAATTTGGAGATGCGTATAACCAGGTAGTAAATCATTTTTATGTTGATTGCTGAGTTCGACTAACTTATGAAAAAGTGCTTCGGTGAGATTTACAATTTGACGTAACTGATGCCGCATAAAAAGTTTGAGGTCAACAAGTACTTGGTCGTTGCGAGAGCGGCCACTATGGATTTTTTTTCCAGCGTCGCCGAGTGCTTGAGTAAGTAACCATTCGACTTGAGAATGTACATCCTCAATATTTTTTTCAATTAAAAATTTACCATTTATAATATCATTATAAATCTTTAAACATTCTTTAAGAATACCTGCTAACTCATTGGTTTCTAGTAAACCAATGCTCTCTAACATAATGGCGTGTGCCATTGAGCCGATTACATCGAACTCAGCTAAGTACATATCCATTTCACGGTCTTTACCAACTGTAAAATTTTCAATTCGGTGAGTTGCCTCGTGATTAGACGCACCCTGTTTTTCTAAGTTTTTACTACTTACCTTTTGCCAAAGTTTCACTTTAATGGAGGAGTTTTATTACATCACAAATTAACGGCGTTTTTCGTTGGGAATGAAGGGATTTTTTGGTTTTTGGATGTATATATCTGATAACTAAATTTTTTGCATGATTTTTCATTTTTTAGTAGGAAAGGAGAATACCCATAGGGTAAATGAGGTATGCATTTTTTGATGATTTAATGCTTTTTGACAATTTCTTGCAAAATTTAAATTTTAGCACATCTATCATGTTTAAGCAAAAATTTTTAGAAAAGGGCTTTTCAACGAGGAAGGTTAATTTTCTCAAAAACAATGAACTTGTGGAAGTTGTTAACGAAGTTGTGATATTGCGACGACAATAATTTTTGCTAGTGTTTTATAAGATTTTTCTTTGTAAAGAAGATTTTCCTCTGTAACCGATATAAGTAAAACTTCGGCAACATTTCTCCCAAAC
>JAFEIL010000172.1 GCA_017495105.1 Emticicia sp.
AAATAATGGTCAAATCATTCACAATAAATCCTTTTATAAAAAATGAATTTCAAGTGAATTATCCTCCTTTCAGCGATGAGAGGAGGATAATCCTCTTTTAAAAGTACAAAAAAAGACAGCTAAGAAGCTGCCTATTTATTTTTAACCTAAACTAATTGAATAAATAGTTTGGTTGATGAATATTATATTTTAAAAATAAATATTTTATTCTACAAATCCAACACATACAGTGCTGTTACCGCTCTCGTCAATTAAAATAAACGAACCATTAGCCGGATTCTCTTCATATTTATCTACAAAGATTGGACTTGCTGTTTTCAATGAAATCCATCCTATTTCGTTTAATTTCAAACCACCATCCACAGGTGCTTCATTGCTCAAAGACATGTTTTTGATGTCGATAACCGAACTGATATTTGTAATCTTGGCTTTTACTCGATTTATACCATGTTGAAGTAAATAAGTTTTGCCAACAGTAAGCATTTGGCTATCTAACCAGCAAATTTTTGCAATAATTTCTTTGCGTGATTCTGGTTGTTCACCCACTTTTACGAGCATATTGCCTCTACTTACGTCAATATTATCTTCAAGTGTGATCACAATTGAATCTTTTGCATTTCCCGATTCTAATTGAGTGCCAAATTTTTCAATAGTTTTAATTTTACTGATTTGTCCACTAGGAAGAGCCTGAACTAAATCTCCTATTAAGAATGTTCCGCTAGCAATTTTTCCTGCATAACCTCTATAATCGTGGTATTCTTCAGTTTTTGGTCTAACAACATGCTGAACTGGGAAACGTGCTTGAATTGTGCTGAGTTCTAAATTCTGAGTGCTGAAATTTTCTAAAGTTTCCAGCAAAGTTGCTCCTTCATACCAAGGTGTTTCTTCTGATTTACGCACCAAGTTTTCACCGTAAAGTGAAGAAATTGGAATAAATTGAAGCGTTTGTCCTTTAAAACTAACTTGTTCGGCAATTTCCAAAAGTTCAGTTTTGATGGCCTCAAATTTTTCTTGGTTGTAAGTTACCAAGTCCATTTTATTAACTGCCACAATTATATTTTTTATGCGAAGCATAGAAGAGATATAAAAATGACGTTTTGTTTGCTCGACCACGCCATTACGTGCATCAATCAGAATAATAGAAACTGATGTATTTGAGGCACCTGTAACCATGTTTCGAGTGTATTCAAAGTGGCCAGGTGTATCGGCAATTATATATTTTCGATGAGGTGTGCTGAAATAAATATGAGCGACATCAATCGTAATACCTTGCTCACGTTCAGCAATTAAGCCATCAGTCAAAAGTGATAAATCAAGAAAATCAAGACCTTTACGTTTAGAAGCCGCCTCTAAAGCTTCTATTTTATCTTTTGTAATTGAGTTTGTTTCATAAAGCAAACGTCCGATGAGTGTGCTTTTTCCATCATCTACCGAGCCTGCTGTTGCAATTCTTAATATATCCATTTCTTATAAGTTCTGAGAGTAGAGTTCTGAGTTAAATAACTGAGTAATTAAACTCAGAATTTATGTATCAGAACTATCAAAAATATCCCGCTTGTTTACGTTTTTCCATGGCTGCTTCTGAACGTTTGTCGTCGATTCTAGCTCCACGTTCAGATATTTGTGCCGAAAGAATTTCTCCAATCACGTCCTCTAAATTATCAGCAGTTGAAGCTACTGCCGCGGTACAAGTCATGTCGCCAACTGTTCGGAAACGTACTTGCGTTTTGTAGGGAACTTCATCTTCTGATTTATTGATAAATTCAGAATCTGCCCAAATCATTCCATCGCGTTCAAATACTTCTCGTTCATGAGTAAAATATATTGTTGGGATTCTTAATTCTTCTTCTTTGATATAATTCCAAACGTCGAGTTCTGTCCAGTTTGAAATCGGGAAAACCCTTACGTTTTCACCTAATTCGATTTTACCATTTAACATATCGAATAATTCTGGACGTTGTTTTTTTGCATTCCATTGACCGAAATCGTCACGAACCGAAAATATTCGTTCTTTTGCACGGGCTTTTTCTTCGTCACGTCTTGCTCCACCGATACAGGCATCGAACTTAAATTCTTCAATAGCATCTAGAAGTGTTACGGTTTGCAGAGCATTGCGACTCGCATATTTACCAGTTTCTTCTTTTACTTTACCTTGTTTAATGGAATCTGCTACATATCGAACATGAAGTTCCAAACCAAGTTTATTAACCAACCAATCACGGTATTCAATCGTTTCGGGGAAATTATGTCCAGTATCGACATGAAGTAGGGCAAAAGGAATTTTTCCCGGGTAAAATGCTTTTTGGGCAAGTCTCACTACGGTAATTGAATCTTTTCCACCTGAAAACAATATAGCTGGCTTTTCAAATTGAGATGCAACTTCACGCAAAATATAGATGGCTTCATCTTCCAATTCTCTTGGAAAAGAACTGTCATTCGCTTGATAAACCGTTGTTTTTTCTGAAAATGTACTCATTTATTATATTATTGTGTCAAAGTCTAAATTTAATTGAAAATGTAAAATTGCACATAAACTCTGATAATTGGAAATTAAGCGTGTAGTCCACACTCTTTCTTTGATTCTTCCCACCACCAACGGCCAGCTCTTGGGTGTTCGTCAGGGTCAATCGCCCTTGTGCAAGGTTGACAACCGATACTTATATAACCTTTTCTGTGAAGTGGATTATCTGGTACTTTATTTTCTGAAATGTATTTCAAAACATCCCCGTATGTCCAATAGATCAATGGGTTGAATTTCCAAACTTTGTTTCCTTCGTCCCATTCCAAAATTTTCATATCGTTACGGTTTTCTGATTGTTCGGCACGTAAACCCGTAATCCAGACTTCTGCTTCTGCCAATGCTCTTTTCAAAGGCTCAATTTTTCGAATAAAGCAACATTCCTTGCGGTTTTCCACCGATTCATAAAAACTGTTTGCTCCTTTTTGCGTAACGAGTTGTTGAACTTTTTCTGTATTTGGGAAATACATTTCGATATTTTTATTGTATCGTGAGCGAGTTCTATCAATTAATTCGTAAGTTTCTTGAAAAAGTCGACCAGTATCTAGAGAGAAAACCTTTATGTCAACGTTGTTTTTAAAAATAGCATCAGTTATTACTTGGTCTTCTTGACCGAGTGAAGTTGAGAAAACTACTTTGGAAGGATACTTTTCTGCTAAAAAGATAAGACTTTCAGCCAATGAACTTTTTTCTAAAATATCTATCATATGGTCAATTAAAACAAAACCTTTGCTAAATTCCAAATATTTAAAAGTACAACTAAAACACCGACTGAAATCATGATAGTTTTTGGTTTAAACAATCTCACTAAAAATGCACCCAATGGAGCGGCAAAAACACCACCGATGATTAGACCAGCAATTGCTTGCCATGCTTGAATATCAATAAATAACATGAATACACCTGTGCTAAAAAATGACACAAAAAACTCAGCGGTGTTTACTGTGCCAATTGCTTCTTTTGGTGCATTGCCTTTACTAATGAGGTTTGACGTAACCAAAGGTCCCCATCCACCACCACCAACAGAGTCAAGAAATCCGCCAAAAAGTCCGAGTAAACCTAAGTTTTTGTTTTGCGGTTCGGTTGGACGAGTTTTAAATGCTTTTGAAATAATTACACCACCCAATATAATCATATAAATTGAAATATAGGGTTTTATCATTTTTCCATCAAAAACATCTGAAATTAGATAAGCACCAATCATTGCTCCAATTACACCCGTCAAAACGATTCGAAAAAATAATTTTTTGTCAATATTTCCAAAGTAAATATGTGATAGGCCCGAAACGCCAGTTGTGAATACTTCGGCTGTATGTACACTGGCAGTTGCATAAGCGGGTGGTACCCCAAGGCCTAAGAGCATTGATGTACATGATGCACCATAAGCCATACCAAGTGCACCATCTACCAACTGTGCTAAAAAACCGATGGCAATGTAGTAGAATAGTACGGTATCAAAGGCAAAGGAAAATCCACTTAATCCAGTCGAAATTCTGTAAATCAAAATACTGAGTAGTGAAATCTTCATAAAAATCATAGCGTATGCAATGAATTTTATTTGTACATTATCACTTAATGCGATTGCAATTCTTTTCATAAAATATTTAAAATTAAGCAACTTCTAAAGTTGATTTGATTGCCTCTCGAATAAGAATTGCTTGTTTTACAAACTCTTCTGAATCAGAAATATAATCAACTGCGAAATGTTTACTTGGCTCATTTTTATTGATTTGTAAGATTTGCTCTTTGATATTTCCACCAAATTCTTCCAAAAAATGCTTATCAAATTCTGTAATAATGCCATTTTGAGTACTGCAACTTATGTTTTTGTCAAGTAATAATGCTTTTGCGGTATTTACTTGCGATTGATATGCGTAATATATGGCATCTGCAAAACGATTTTCGTTGAATGCTTCTTTAGCCCACTCAATTTTTTCTTCTGATTCGTAGAAAAGAGTTGCAACTAAATCAATAATTACACTTGCACATTCACCAACTCCAATTTCTGTTTGGAAAATCTCATCACGTCCCCAATCAACAAAATCTGTGTCAACCAGAGTTGATAAGTCTGCTAATGGTTTTAACAAACTGTAGAAGTATTTTTCACCTTGACGGTCATAATAATCATTAAAATATTCACCTTCTAAACCGTTTGTTTCATAATCATTTAATACAACTCTAAGCAATTGTGGGCCTCTTTTGCTCGGAACTTTGATTACCTTGTCAGCAATTCTTCCACCTCCGTTTCCTGTAGTACCACCACCCAATAAAACTTGAAGTGCTGGTAAAACTTTTCCAGCTGATTTTAAAGAACTGCCATGAAAACCAATGTGAGCCATGCTGTGTTGTCCACAAGCATTCATACAGCCAGAAATTTTGATTTGCATATTGTTTTCCTCTATCAGTTCAGGAAAATCTTCTTGCATAACTTTCTCTAATTCGAGAGAAATGCTTGTACTATCAGAAATAGCTAAGTTGCAGGTATCTGTACCAGGACAGGCTGTAATATTTACAATACTATTTGCACCAGGTGTGGCTAAATTATAATCTGATAAAATTTCAAAAACTGCAACAAGATTTTCAGCTTTTACAAAACGTAGCAATAAACCTTGATTGACGGTTACACGAACATCATCGGCTATTAAACCTTCAAGTTTTTCGACCAAACTACGAGTTACCGAACTTGAAATATTACCTAGTGGTACTCTAACAAAAACGCCATAGTATCCACTTTGTTTTTGGGTAAAAGTATTGGTTTTGAACCAGTTCTGGAACTCAACGCTATCTTTTGTGCTAATTTTAGATTGAATTCCTGTTTCAGATTCTGACTTTTCAGTATTGATTTTATAAGTATTTACTTTCAACGAAAGTTTTTCTTCTTCAACCAATTGCATGAAAGCCTCGAAACCAATTTTTGCAATCAAAAATTTTAAACGTGCTTTATGACGTGAATTTCTTTCACCATGACGGTCGAAAACTCTTAAAACGGCTTCAATCAGTGGAATAATTGCATCCTCTTCAACGAATTCATATGCCAAGTGAGCTAACTGTGGTTGAGCTCCTAAGCCGCCGCCAAGCATGATTTTGAATCCACGTTTGCCATCCACAATTTTTGGGATAAAACCTAAATCGTGCATGTAACTAAGTGCTGTATCATTATCGGTATTTGAAAACGACATTTTGAATTTACGTCCCATTTCTTGGCAAATTGGATTTCGTAAGAAATATTCAAAAGTAGCGTGTACGTACGGAGTTACATCAAAAGGCTCATTTGGGTCTATGCCTGAAGTAGGTGATCCTGTTATGTTTCTTACTGTATTGCCGCATGCTTCACGTAATGTTATATTATCTTCTTCAAGTTTTGACCAAAGTTCTGGAGTTTTATCTAGGCTTACAAAGTGAATCTGCACGTCTTGACGAGTAGTAAAATGTAAGTTTCCAGTTGAATATTCATCCGATACATCTGCAATTTTTTTCCATTGATTGAGCGTCATTTTACCATAAGGCAACTTAATTCTAATCATTTGTACGCCTTGTTGACGTTGACCATAGACGCCACGAGCTAGTCTTAAACTGCGGAATTTTTCTTCGTGGATTTTACCTTCACGAAACATTTTGATTTTACGTTCTAAATCTATAATGTCTTTTTCGACTAAAGGATTCTCTAACTCAGTTCGAAAGCTTTGCATATTCTTAATAAGTATTTTATTGCACAAATATATATTAAGTCTATTATAATTATAGACTATATGGGTAATTATTTTTTCAAAATATTAGATAAGTACAATTATATCAAAAATTCGTGTAATTACTTATTGTAGAGCAAGTTTCTAACGCACTTGTTTGATGTTTTGAGAGTAAGTAAGATTAAAACTTGCTTTATAATTTCAAATTAAATTTTGAAGGATTTTCCTTCTTCGGCTAAAAAGGTGCTTTCAAAAACTGATTGAGCCTCTGAAAGATGCGTTTCAAGAGTTTTGTATCGAGATGAATAATGTCCAATTATCAACTGTTGAGCCTTGGAATGTTTGGCAATCGTAGCCGCTTGCCGGGCCGTAGAATGGTTCGTTTGTTCGGCACGTTTGAGTTCGGAGTCAGTAAAAGTAGCTTCGTGATAAATAGCATCAATGTTATATAATTGACTAATTTTTAGCTCGTTATAAGCAGTATCTGAGCAATAGGCAAAGGATTTTGAAACACAACCTGCTATCGTATAATCTTCGTTTTTGTAAGTAATTCCGCTCAATTCGTCATAAATATCGAGTCCATCTTTGAGCATTTTTAGATACGGAATTGGGAAGTTTTCAGACAATTTTTCAGCAACGATTTTTCTCTTGGAGGCTTTTGAACGAAACAAAAAACCACAACATGGAATTCTATGTTGTAAGGGGATAGTTTCGACCGTTACTAAATTGGTTTCCAGTATATGATAAGCGTTTTCGGTATCTGTTTCTACAAAATTGATTTTGAAATGTAGGCGTGTTTCAGAATGTTTGAATTGAGAGGTTAGAATTTCATCGAGTCCACGAGGTGCAAAAATCGTTAATTCCTCTTTGCGTTGGTTCATGCTCCAACTTGAAAGCAAGCCAATTAACCCAAAATAATGGTCGCCGTGCAAATGGCTAATAAAAATGTGACGTATTCTTGAAGACTTAACTTTTTGTTCGAGTAAACGATATTGTGTACCTTCACCACAATCAATCAAAAATGATTCATTTTCGATTGATAATAAAAAAGCTGATGGATGCCTATTTATAACAGGAGTAGCCGAGCCAGTTCCTAAGACTAAAAAATCAAAATTCATAAATTATGATTGGTTACTGGAAATTGGAGATTTGGAGTGAATGAAGATGTCTAGTAATTGCACGGGCGAACCCTCAGTTTTCCAATTTCCAGTAAATAAAATCAAAATTTCCCTTCAGTAAAGCCATTTTCTTCACCTAAATCGAAATCGTCATCTTTTTCGTCACGGAAATCGTTTTCTAAATCGTTCATAAATACAGCGTCGATTCCTTCGTCAGTAGTTGGAAGTAGAACAATTTCATGGATTTTTTCACCATCAATCAAATCAAGGATGTCGTCGTCTTTTGTACAAACTATAAAAAGACCTTGTTCTGTACGACAAACTTTTGTTGCCTTTCGCAGTAGAGAAAGCCCAGATTCATCGATTTCTAAAACTTTAGAGAAATCAATAATCATATTCGTCAACCCTTCACGGTATAAAACGACAATTTGTTTTTCAATTTCTTGTGTAATTGATTTATCGAATTTACTCTCATTTAATTGAATAAGGGCGTAATGTTCGGTTTTCTCAATTGAATAATTCATAAGTGATTATAACTTTTAATTTGTGCAAATTTAATTCAAAAATTTATTTATTACTGTTGAACGAAATAAAATTTCATTTAAATAAGGCAAAATAAGAATATTTTAGGAAACAAATTTATCGAGAATTACATCAACCATTTTATTTAAAGAACGAATTTTCTTTGCAATTGTTTTCCCAATTGTGGGAATATTGGAATCTTCAATACCAAATGTTGGCTTAATTTTGGAAAGTTTATTCTGTGAATATTTGTTCAGTTTTTCAAAATATTCTTTAGGAAATTGTCTACCTCGGTAATTGATTGAATAAAGTTTCGATGTTGATTTTAATTGCGTAATATTTCTTTCTGGTTGATTTCAATAACCAATATTAATA
>JAFEIL010000114.1 GCA_017495105.1 Emticicia sp.
AAACACATATTACAAATTATATTGCTCTTTTAAAAGTTTTGACACATACTAAGATCTTTGATTTGCATAGTTGGCTGGCGACATCGTATTAGAAAAGCACTCAAAAGCCCTTGATTCCAACACGAAGCATTATGTAAAGGCTTGATAATTAATAAATTAACTCTAAAATCACTCCAAAAACCATCATAATGCTGGTCGTTGGAAGTTTTCAAAAAATGCAACCTTCTGAAATATTCATTCACGATTCAACAATTTTAAAGGTAATTGAAAATATTGAAGATTGTTCTATCAATTTCATTATTGATTTCCCTTCCGACTGGGAAAATAATGTTTTTGAAAAAAAAATATTACGGTTTGAAAACTACTTAAACTATTTTGTAAAAGAAATCCCTTTTTCGCCTCCCATACAAATTCTTGATTTTATAGATTTTGGCGATACTGCTTATAAAATTGGTGAAATTGAAATAGTTAGAAGAAAAATAGAGCTTAATACAAATGCAGGAAAAAGAGGCTTAGAGTATGAAAATTTAACTTTAATTGACTTCGACGATATGTTTCTAAAATAGTTTGACAGTTTGATTTAAGCTCACAGGCATTTTCGACAAGCAAAATTCGCTAGGTTTCCATTTTTTCAAACGCATATTTTTCGGGTGACAGGATAGCCTTTTGGATTTTTTTCTGTTTTATAAATCGCAAAGTGGGTCTTCGACAATTTCTTTGCGTGGTAGTTTCGCATCTTTTTTCCAGAAACTCAAATTATTTCTGAACTCGTTTGCTTTTTTAGATTTTTAAGTGCTAATTTACTTTCAGCAATCAAGTTGGTGGGTTGGGTTCTTGGCGTGCTGCTGTCCTGCGGACACCAAATCAGAGCGGTCGCAAAGTTCATAAGTTCCAACACGAAGCATTATGTAAAGGCTTGATAATTAACAAATTAACTCTAAAATCACTCCAAAAACCATCATAATGCTGGTCGTTGGAAATTTTTCAACAATACCGTAAAATAAATATCTCTACAACTGGACAATATTCCAAAGGAGATTGCAGTATTTTTGCACAACTTCCAACTCAATAAGAACCTTATAAAATCCAATTATCAAACTTTTAAACCCTTTTCAATTATGAAACGGATATACTACTCTTTTGCTTTGTGGCTAACTTTTACCGCTACTTTTGCTCAATACACAGCAAAACAAGATTCCATCAGAAAGAAAGTTCCTAAAATTACAATGACGGATGTTTCTACACTTTTACCGCAAATTACACCAAAATCTCCCAATGTTGCAGCAATGGAACGCTACGGAACAATTCCAGTTTCGATGTACACAGGCTTACCTTCTATTGAAATACCTATTTTTGAGTTTAAAATCGGCAGTCTTTCCGTTCCAATAAAATTAACCTACCATGCAAGTGGAAATAAAGTAAATGATAATGCTTCTTGGGTCGGTTTGGGTTGGACTTTACAAGCGGGTGGCTCAATTTCAAGAATCGTTAAAGGTAAACGTGATGAAGATGATTTCGGTAATAATAACAGCCTTTTACAAAATCAATTGCCTGCCGATTATGCCAACTGGACTACAAGTATTCCGTGTCTTACCGAAACCTTAGAAACCGAATTAAACCAATATTCCGACTTTGGGAAAGATAGCGAAAGAGATATTTTTTCTTGTATTTTACCTTCAAAAAGTAACTCTTTTGTTTTATTACCCTCCGCACCAAACTACATTTGGCAACAATCTGACCGCTCTAAAATTTCTTATACTGGTCCACTTTCAAATTTTTCTTTGACCGATGAAAACGGTTTTAGATTTGATTTTCAAGACCAAGAATCTACTAATTCTTACATTTCCGTATGGCAATTAAATACCATTCAAGGCACAAAACCTACTGAAAAAGCAGTTTTTACTTACATTGCCAATCAACAAGTCACTTTCAATACTGATATTATTGATACTGAAATCTACAAAACGGATGTCGGTGGAACAAATTATGAATATGGTGGTACGGCTGGCTTTCAAAGTGGAACTACAACTACTCAATTCGCAACAGTTAATTCAAAACTACTCAACGAAATATTTTTCCCAAACGGAAAAATCGTTTTTGTGAGTTCGCCAAATCGTGCTGACAATTTAGGCAGGTCGCTTGACAGAATAGAAATTTATGGTTTTAATGTCAATACTAATTCATACAGTTTAATCAAACAATTTGTTTTAAATCAAAGCTATAAAGATGGACGTTTGTTTTTAGATTCTGTCGATTTGAAAAGTAATACAGGTGCAACAATCGGTACTTATTCTTGTAATTACAATCCTCAAACACTACCCGATAAAGATTCTCGTTCAAAGGATTTTTGGGGTTATTACAATGGTCAAAACAACGCTACGCTTATTCATGCTCAAACATTTTTAGCGAATGAGCTTGAAATTGGCACAAGTCCAACTACTTTTAATGTTGGCTCAAATAATAGTTCGGGCATTGGTGCGAATCGAAACCCAAATGAAACATTAATGCAAGCAAGAATCTTAACAAAACTTACTTACCCAACAGGCGGATTTACAGATTTTGAGTACGAAGCACATAGGTACGATGGCGGACAAATGGCTGGTGGCTTGCGTGTAAAAAGCATTGTTTCAAATGATGGAAATGGAAAAACCATCACAAAAACCTATAAATATGGCATAAATGAAAGTGGAAATGGCACTTATCGAGATATTTGGCTCAATATTCCTAATAAAACTTACGCAAGCATTCAAACTCATATTCACAAAACTAACATTCCTGTCTTACCCGATTTTCCCGATTATAGATTTAAAATTTGGGTGTTTTCTTCTGCATTTACTCAACCCATGAACCCAAACGAAGGTAGTGTTGTAACCTATCCAGTCGTTACCGAATATGATGATAACGGTAGCGGTTCTAACGGAAAAACTGTTTACACTTATAAAGATGATGTTGGCGATGAATTGATTGCGATTCCAGCAGCAGCAAAACAAATGCAAAAAAGCCGTCATTGGAATCGTGGACAACTTTTGAACAAAGTAGTTTATGGAAACGATAATCGAAAAAAATATGAACAAATCAATACGTATGCTACAATTTTATCAGAAGAATCGCCCATTTTAGGCTATTTAATAGCAAAAAGTATTATTCCTTTGGCAGGTTTTGGTTTATATGGTGGCAGTAATTGCCAATCTTTTGAATTTGGAACAACAACAAATTATAATTATACGCCCATTCGTCAATACAAATGGGCAACTGGTTTAGTGAAGCAAATTCGTACCGAAGAATATAGTTATGACGACACAGACGATTCAAAGTTTGTCTATAAAAAGTCTGAAACTGACTACGATAACACCTATTTTCAAGCAAAAGTGGCTCGAAATTATCAATCTGATGGGAAAATAAATATTCAAAAATATCGTTATGTTACCGATTTTGATGTTTATAATTCTGGCAGTTTTAACCTTTACAGCACACTCTATTGGATGCGTGAAAACAACCAAATAAATACGCCAATCGAGCAAATTACTCTTGTCAAAATACCTTCTGAATCTGAAAACAGGGTTTTGAATGGTCAAATTACTGATTTTATGACAAGCAGTTATGGTGGTTTTAACTATGTCTATCCAAAAGAAATTTATTTATTTGAATATCCCTTCTTCCCTACCTCTGTTTTTGAATCAAATTACTCACTTTCTTACTTATCAGTGGGTATCTTATGGAAAGATTTTAGATTTATAAAACGCTTACAAACAGACACTTACGATAATTACGGCAATCTTTTGAGTTATAAAGTTATCGGTAGTTCTCCTACCGTTTTTACTTATTCAACCAATATTTTAAATAACGTTTTTCATAATTTTCCAACTTCCGAAACAAAAAATTCGGGTGGCATAACAAGCTATACAACTACATTTAGTTACGATATTCCACTACTTGGAGTAAAAGAGATTACAGCATCAAATGGCTTGAAATCTTATGCAGAATACGATAATTTTGGTAGATTTAAAAGAGCAAAAGACCATAACGGAAATATTCTAAAAGAGCATGATTATAATTTTTCATTAGGTAATAATTTCATAAAAGAATTCCTACCACGAATCGCTACAACCTCATTATCAGGAGGTTACGAAAGTTTTCAAACAAATATTTCATACTCAGACGGGCTTAACCGACACCTCCAAAATGTTGCTTTATTAGCTGGATTAGGTGCATCAAATGATATTGTAACCGATGCCAAAGTTTATGAAAACTTGGGGCGTATCGAAAAATCGCACATTCCATTTTCAAACGTAGGAAGTGGGGCTGTCGCCCCACTTCCTACTGTTGTTCATGGTGATACTGCCCCTTATAATAATATTTCTGAATATGATAATTCGCCTTTGAATCGTCCTAAAAAAATGTATGGTGTGGGGCAAGCGTGGCGTTCCGCCAACAAATTTAATGAAACAAAATATTTAATAGTTGATGCAAATACAATTAGAAAATATACATTAAATTCAATTGGTGCGAATGTTGATGGAACTTGGGACGTGCCTTTGTTCAAATACGTGGGTATTTCGGAACGTGGAAAAGAAATGATTGAGTACAAAGATAACCAAGGAAAGTTGATTCAAAAAGACGTACAGGACGGCAATAATTCTTATGCAAGTACATACTATATTTATGACGAATTTGATAGAGTAAAGTATGTAATTCAGCCAAAATCTTTTCAAAGTGCTACGAATTTTACCGAAAACGACACTTATTTTAAAAGTGGCATTTTTGCGTACAAGTATGATAAACGAGGGCGTATTATTGAAAGCCATGTACCAAGTGGTGGCTGGACTTATCATGTTTTTGATGTTCTCGACAAAGAAGTTTTAAGACAAACAGAAAAACAAAGAACTTCAAATAAATGGAAATTTTTTCAATTCGATGTCCTTAATAGAAATATTTTGAGCGGAGAATTAGTAAATGCAAATTCTCGTGAAACTTTACAAACCGATTTTGAAACCATTACAAATGCTTTTGAAAGTTGGAGTACATCAAGCCATGAGTACAGTAGTAACAGTTTTCCAAGTTCAGTAACTTTTAGCGATACTGATGTAAAACTCAAAAATTTCTACGATTATTATGATTGGATTGCGGGCGAATGGGCGTACAATTCAGTAGGTGCTTATCATGCAAATTATGCCGATGCAAAAGGTTTTTTGACAGGTGTTTTGAAAAGAAATTTAGCTAATAATGCCAAAATCTACTTCAATATATTCCATTATGACAATAAAAGTAGAATAATTCAAACCTATGAAACACACCATTTGGGAGGTGCAGAACCTTGGAAAAAGGCAATAGTTACTAACTTTGAGTACAATTTTGCAGGGCAAATTAAAACTCAAAATGTTATTCACCAAAAAGATAATACCTCAAATATTGAAGATAAAACAGAGAATGAATACGACCATGTAGGACGTTTGTTAAAAGTTTTTCATGGCATTAATGGCAATCGTTTTGAAGTGGCAAGGTTTACTTATGATGCAGTCGGGCGAATGATTCAAAAGAAAATTCGTGGTGATGCTAATTTCTTAGTTGGTGGTGCAAAAGATTATATTCGTCGTCCTTCCATTGATGGAATTGTTACACAAAATAATACATTAGATATAGCAAGAAAAGCTATTATTTTAGAGCCAAATTTAGAAATAAATGCGATAACTCTAAATTCTTACCTTGCTCAAATTGACCCTAACGCACCGCAAGGTACTGAAATCAATGGCTTACAAACAATAGATTTCACCTACCATATCAGAGGAATGTTGAGAGGAATTAACCTTGACGGCTCAAATACTCCTACGCCTGATGTTACACAAGGTGATATTTTTAGCTACAAACTTGACTACGAAACGGCAGGTTTTTATGATGGGAATATAGGTAAACAATCTTGGAAAACGAGCAAAGATAATGCTTTACGCTACTACGACTTCAATTATGACGATGCAAACCGCTTATTATCAGCCAATTACACAGGCATAAATGGAGAAAATTTCTCAATGCCTAATTTCAGCTATGACAAAAACGGAAATATTACCAACCTACAACGAAAAGGAAAATCGGGAAGCTCATTTGATTTGCTTGATAATTTGACTTATTCGTATAATGGTAATCGTTTAAATGCTGTAACCGATGCCATTAGTGGCGACCATGAAATTGACTTTGTGCAAAGAGGTAGCGGAAATTATACCTACTATAATGATGGAAGTTTGAAATCTGATGAAAACAAAGAAATTACAAATATCATTTATGACACTTATTTAGACAAACCTATTGAAATTCAGCTAACAAATAGCCGTTGGATAAAAATGATTTATGACGGTAGCGGAAAGCTCTTGAATAGGGAATTTTCAACCTCTGAAACTTGGGATTTTGTCGGAAAAATTATTTATAAAAATAACGTTCTTTATCAAATGGCTACGCCCGAAGGCAGAGCAACTTATGCCAATAATAACTGGAATTACGAGTTTTTCTACACTGACAATTTAGGTAATTCAAGAATTTCATTTAGTGCTGATGGTCAGAATTTAATCGTAAATGATATTTCAGATTTTGACCCAACAGGAATCCAATTAAAAAGTATCGGCATTGAAAATCCTACCGAAAATCGCTTTAAATATCAAAATAAAGAATCTTTGGCACTATTTGAGCTATCAAGCATCAATGATTTTGATGCTCGTTTTGCTGATAAAACTATCAATCGTTGGTGGGGTGTGGACGCTTTAAGTGACCAAATGAGAAGATACTCTCCTTACAGTATCAGTTTTAATAATCCATTAAGTTTTATTGACCCCGATGGAAATGAGCCACAAGAAGCTAATAGTTTTCAATACTCAGATGGATATAGTACGTTGGATAGTAGAAACACTACTGGTAGTGTAAGTTTTAGTGGTAGCTATAAAAATAGCGATGATGGGAAGCCAGTATGGGAAGCTACAAATAAATGGGACGCTAATTATATACAAAAATATCAAAATTATGTAGCTACTCGTACTCAAACTTACTCTTCTCAAGAATGGTGTAAATTTACGTGCGAAGATTTTGCATTATCTCTTATAGTTGATTTTGCACATGAGAATAGTCTTCCGTTTGTATTTTTTAATGGAACAGGGTCTTATACTTCTTCGGATTTAAGATTTAAAAACTTTGAAGATTTCAAAATAGCATTGCTTACTACAAGTGCAGCAAAAGATATATCGAATTCTTGGAATACAAAAAAATCAAATACAGATACAGGTAATATTATTTTATTAGAAACGAGAGGCGAAGGTACTGGTGTAAATCACACGCAAGTAATAGCTCAATCTGTCGGAAATAAAATAACTATTTTTCAAGGTAATTTGGATTATCGAATATTATCAAACAATCCTTCAAATCTTTTTTATTCAGGTAAAAGAATTCAAGCAGGGGTTTGGAATTTAGAAAATGGTAGTTATCAAAACTTAACCACAGGAAGCAAGGAAAATAGTAATTACCTAAAATCAGCCAATGCACAATTTAGACAATGGAATTTTTCACTTTGGAACAATTTAAACAGATAATATAATGAAATACTTTCTTTCGATTTTAAACATTTTTGTCATAATTGGTATTTTAATTCTCCACTTCTTAACCAAAGAGTCAAGAAGTTTTGAAATCTCAAAATTAATTAGTGATATTGTATATTACTTTGTGAGAGAATTTTTTATTTTATTGGGTTTTGTTGAAATAATATACAGTTTATACATTATTTTAAAAGAAAAATCATCAAAATTCAAAGATATTCTACTCATTGCATCAGCGTTCATTCTAATTTTTATGATATTTTATTTTGCAAATACATTTAATATTGCATAAAATTTATGTTCATTTAGTTTTGGCGACATCAAATTTGCGAAGTTTTCAAGTGTTTATTCTCGAAAACTTCGCCATTTTTTGGTCTTCTGTTCTCTATTTTGGCTTGCGACATTTTTAAAGCGTGGTATGCAAAGGCTTTTTTCGCAAAAACCTCTCTGATTATACTACATTTTTTGTATCTTTGAGTCACTTAGTTGGCTGGTGACATCATATCAGAAAAGCACTCAACAATCTTTGGCTTCCAACGCTAAGCATTATGTAAAGGCTTGATAATTAACAGATTAACTCTAAAATCACTCCAAAAACCATCATAATGCTGGTCGTTGGAATTTTTTAAACGCAAAAATAT
>JAFEIL010000332.1 GCA_017495105.1 Emticicia sp.
GATGAAAATTATCTAAACCTTTGATTCTTTTAGAAACCTATTTTAATAGGTTTCTAAAAGATATTATTATTTTTCCACCTTCAAAATCCCAAAAGCTTCAGGTCGGTGAAAACGAGGAACTTCACCACTCATGGTTGGGTTCCAGCACAAATATGCACACGTTGCGGGTGTACCTGACCAGTCAGAGTTTATATGCGATTTTAACGAGATAATTCTATAAAAATTGACTCGATAAGTGTTTTTCTTACCACCTAACAAAGTCCAAGGAATTTGCATTTTTCCTGACCAACTATTTCCTGTTTTGCTTACCGAATGAATGATTTTTGCATCTTCATGGCTCACAAAATCACAACTTTCAGGAGCTTCTTTGGTCGGGTTTTCAATCCAGCCCGCAAAAAGGGCATTGTTTGGATTAATCTCTAATTCTAAATAACGAGTGGGCGTATCCGAGCCTTCGGCAATAAAAACCTCGAAAACCTCTTGATTATACATTTCGCTATTGTGTTTTGTGTATGAATTTTGTGTTATAAAAGGGTTTTGTAAGCAATTGAACTCTATGCTCAAATATTGGTCGTCGGCTTTTAATTTCACTTCGGTTGTTTGGCTCGAAGATTTGCCATCAGTGGCGTTTTTGAAATGGTTTTCTGGAAGTTTTGTCCAGATGTTTTTCTGTAAATTGATACTTGGGGTTATACTCATAGAAGCAAAAAAGAGGTATAAAAATATTAGCATAATTATTATTGGATAGCGAATAGTGTTAGGTTGAAGCCACCGACTTTTTGTTCAGTTTTTCCTTAATTTCAATAATTTTCTCTTTAATATCTAACACATTCGCTTTTATGGCGTGTCGATACTCTTCTTTTTCTGCATCAGTACGTTGAGCGGCATCTTGGGTAATTTTTGCTTTGAATGCTACCTTTTCAGCCTCTGTCAAGTCTTTAAACTTTCTGAATTCTTGATAAAGTTCTGTTTGTTTTGCTTTAATGCTCATAAAATTATTCATTTTCTAATTTATACTTAACCTCCAAAATCAAATCTAAAAGCATATAAATCGCTTCTCTGATTTCTTCACTTTCACCTTCAATCTCGCATCGCCAATTATAGAAGTCGAGTAATTCTTTGTATCCTTTTAAATCTAATTCTAAAATAATTCGTTCTAGTTCTGTCATCTTTCTAATCAAATTTAACCAAAACAATTTAAAAACAAATAATTCTTTTTACCAAACATAAGTAGACACCGAGCCGGCATCAAGCGTGGTAGTTACTTGTTTGTTATGATAACGAATATTGAATTCCTGAGTTTTACCACCCTCGTTTTGTACAATCAGAACAGTTTTGCCTGAGGGAGTTTTAAAGGCTACATTCGGCAGCGAAATTATAATATTTGAGGCAATTCTGATAGAATTTGGGCGAACAAACTTTGAAGCATGAGCAATGATATAATAAGCTGGATTTCGAGCGATGTCTTGTCCAATCGTTATGGCTCCCAAACATTCAGTACATCCTCCATCAGTATGTAGGTTTTGCTTTGGGTCGGATGCCAAATTCCACTCTAAAACTGTTTTGCACCAGTTGCGAGAAGCACCGATGACTAAGTTTTTGATATGCCACGAAAAATCGCCTGCAAAATTGCCTGGTGCACCAATCCATTGCTCGGTAAAATAAAGGTTTTTATCGGGATGGGCTTCGTGGACACTCCTGATATTTTCTATATTGCCACCATATAAATGAAAAGCCGAGCCATCGATGTATTTTCGAGCTTCTGTATCATTCAAAATACTGATTGGATAATCGGGACGGTCGGCGTTATGGTCGTAAATGATGATTTTTGTTGAAATTTTTGCCAGTTTAAATGCTGGACCAAGATTGTTTTTCACAAAATATGCTTGTGAGTCTTGAAGCATCAGTAAACTTGGATTATTTCCAGGATGAAGAGGCTCGTTCTGAATCGTTAATGCATCAATCATGATTCCTTCTTTTTTCATTTCCTGTATATATTTTACCAAATATTGAGCATAAACGCCATAAAATTCAGACTTTAAGCTTCCCCCTTTAGAATTATTATTGGTTTTCATCCAAGCTGGTGGCGACCACGGGGAACCCAAAATCTTGATTTTTGGATTGATTGCCAGAATCTCTTTTAAGACTGGAATCAAGTGTTTTTTGTCTTCTGCCAAACTAAATTTACTTAGTTTTGGGTCAGTTTCACCCGCAGGAAGGTCATCGTAAGAAAAAACATGGTCGTCAAGGTCAGATGCTCCTACGCTTATACGTAAATAACTTACTCCAATATTATTTTCGTCTGTAGCAAACAATTCTTTTAGGATTTTTGCTCTTGCGGTGGCATTCATTTGGCTCAAAAGTTGCGTACTTCCACCCGTAAGTGTATAACCAAAACCATCTATTTGTTGGAATTTTTTGGTATCATCTACATAAATGCTAGGTGAAGTATTGCTGATTTTATCAAAATTAAGGGTATTAGATTGTTTTTGAAATAAAACAGATTTATCGGTTTTGGTAAGCCATATTTCTACGTTTTGGGCATTTACTTGCAAAACCCATATACAAAGTAAAAAAGTGGAAAGTTTTTTCATAGTAGTTTTGTTAGAATATACTCGCAATATATATAAAAAGATTGTTTATTGAAATCTAGAAAGTATTTCCTTAGCGATCGGCTTAAAAAGTCTTGGCAAAGGATTAATTATAGAAAGCATACCCCAAAATAAAAAGAGATGTATCATTCTTGCGAATAATACATCTTTTTTTATGCAAAATCTGTATAACACTATTTTATTGTAGCTACTTCTCTTTTCGGAAGCATTTTCTTGCTGCGAGTCTTTACTATCCTGCTTTGTTGTGGTATTTGTTTTTTCTCTACATGCTCTACTTGCACAACTGGCGTTGGTGCTGGTGGAGTCATTGGTTTTACCTCAGCTACTGGAGTTTCAGCAATCGGTGGAACAATCTCAACTTTCTGTGCGACAGCAACTCTTTCACTGATTCCATTACCTATTTTAGACGCTTCACATAGTTTTATCGCATCATCTATTTCGTTTTGATTCCATCCATCGATTTTTCCTTGTTCATAAAGCGAAATTGCCTTTTCAAGCATTAGATTTACTTCCTTTGCCGAATTTTGCTTAAAAGCCAATTTCTGCCAATAAGTTGCTTCTTCAATTGATAATTGTGGCAAAATCGGTGCGTGAAAATCATCAGGATTTATTTCGAGTAGTTCACGTAGCTTAGTTTTTGCATCATAATATTGCTTGGAAGCACGTAAATCAAGAAACTGCTTGGTGAGCGAAATAGCAGTATTGCATCGCTGTGCAAACTGATTTTCGCTTAGATTTGTACCATAAAGGTTACGATACAGAAAGAAAGCATGATAATAATCTCCTTTTTTAAAAAGTTCGTCGGCGTATGCTCGGTGGGTTTGAGAGAAGCCTATAAGCGGGAAAAATAAACCCACTAGAAGCAGACGATTCATGGTTTTAAAGTACTTGTTCATTGTCTTTTGAAATAATTATGGGGAAAGGACAAGTCAAGATACAATCATCGTATATAAAGAAAGTTTTTGAGAGTATTTTTTTAAGCTATTAAATTTATAACGGCTAAAGAGAAGTTTTTATTGTTTTTACTCTAAAAATTGAATAGAATCGGATGAGTAAGTATGCAACCGACCTACCCGATTCTATTCAATTATTTTATATTTTGGTCAAGTGCATAAGTGTAGCTAAACCTCTGATTGTTCGACGAGAAGTACCTTTGATGTAAACCTCACCTGTGATTTCTGCAACGTGTTTTTCACGATCAACGCTCATAACAGTAAAAATGACTTCGTATTCAGTATTGACAAACATCGGAAACATATACTCAGTTTCTTGCTTCATATAAATCGAACCTTCACCCGGAAATTCCATTCCCAAGATGCGAGTAAATACGCTACTACTCAAATGTCCATGTATAATCGGACGCTTGAAACGCGTGGTAGCCGCAAATTCAGCATCGAGGTGCAAAGGATTTTTATCGCCAGTGACTTCGGCAAATTTTATTACATCTTCCTGCGAAAAACTAAAACTTTGGCGGTAAGTATCGCCTATTTCTAAAAGCATATCGAGTTTTGTTATCTTAAATAATTTCCAAAAATAGTAAAAAATAAGCCACCCCAAAAGGAGTGTCTGATTTTGTTCTATTGGACATAATTTAGGAATATGTTTATCATGCAGTTTTTCTATATTTTACAGCAAAAGTTGTTTTGTTATATTCTTCATACCGAAGGTCTTTGAGAAGTATCAATTGAGAAGAAAAAAACAGGTTTAAAAATTATGTACCAAGCGTTACAAATGCCCAAATGATAGTTTAAAAGACTCTCTACAGATTTTTTGGCAGTATTTTTCTTAAAAATAGATTTTAAAAAATATTAATAAATGGTATAAAAACACTATTTTTGAGTTAAGGTTTGAAACGAAAAATTCGTTTTTTAATCATAAACCAACCAAACTATTCAAAACTAAAAAACTTATGACGATACCTCTCAAAAGGCTGGTGCTAATGTTACTTTTCCTACTTGTTATTAAGCAGTCTTTCTCTCAACAGAACATTCCACTTCCCGAACACCCCCGACCAGATTTTGAACGCTCAGAATGGCTTAATTTGAATGGAAATTGGGCTTTTGAATTTGATAAAAAAGATGAAGGTGAAAAGGCACAGTGGCATAAAGGCACAAAGAAATTTACGCAAACAATCTCCGTTCCGTTTCCATGGGGTTCGCCACTTTCGGGCGTGAAAGATGAAGCAGATATTGCGTGGTATGCTAGAAAAATAACAATAAAACCCGAATGGAAAGGCAAACGAGTTTTTGTAACTATCGGTGCATCAGATTGGAAAACTACCGTTTGGCTTGATGGCAAAGAACTTGGCAGTCACGAAGGTGGATACACGCCTTTTTCGTTTGAATTGAGCAACTTAAAGCACGGAACTGAGCAAAACTTAGTGATAAAAGTCGATGACAAACGCCGTGATTTTACGCTTTATGGTAAGCAAGGCTACGGTAATGCTCGTGGACTTTGGCAAACGATTTATGTAGAAGCTCGTGGACAAAATTTCTTAGATGCAGTGCATTTTACGCCAGATATTGACAAAAATCAAGTTAAAGTAACGACTTACTTAGGAAGCCCAGCAACGAAAGACCTTGATTTAGAATTGACGATTAACGGAAATCAGAAGATTTCGATACGTGAGACGTTTCCGAAAGGTAAAACACAACATTCATTTACAGTGCCAATTTCATCGCCAAGATTATGGACTCTCGAGGATCCGTATTTGTACGAAACAAATGTAAAATTGGCAGATGATGAAGTTAAATCTTATTTCGGAATGCGTAAGATTTCGACGGTCAATCTGCCAAATACTAATTATAAATACATCGCTCTCAATAATAAGCCAGTTTATATGCAATTGGCTCTCGACCAATCGTATCATCCAACGGGTTTTTATACTTTTCCGACAGATGAATTTATGAAAAACGAAATCCTTTTAGCTCGAAATATTGGCTTAAATGGCATTCGGACGCACATTAAAGTTGACGTGCCTCGTAAACTTTATTGGGCTGATAAATTGGGTGTTTTGGTGATGTCTGATTTGCCGAATTTCTGGGGAGAACCCGATAAAAACGCTCAAAAAGAATCTGAATACACACTTCATGAGATGATAAAACGCGATTATAATCACCCTGCAATTTTTTCTTGGATTGTCTTTAACGAAACTTGGGGTTTGAAAACAAAACAAGAAGTTAATGGCAAAAAACAAAGCGTATATCTGCCCGAAACCCAAAAATGGGTAGCTTCGGTGTATCGTTTAGCAAAATCGCTTGATGCTACTCGTTTGGTGGAAGATAACTCAATTTGCTGCGGAGCGGGTCATACCGAAACTGATATTAACTCGTGGCACGAATATTTGCCAGGTTCTGGCTGGGAAAAACATTTGAAGGAAATCGATGAAAAAACGTTTGTGGGTAGTCAGTTTCATTATGAGAAGGGCTATACTCAAACCGATGTGCCAAATATCAATTCAGAATGTGGCAATGTTTGGGGCTATGAAGGCAGTACGGGTGATGTAGATTGGAGTTGGGATTATCACCGAATGATTAATACTTTCAGAAAATACCCAAAAATTGCGGGCTGGCTTTATACCGAACATCATGATGTAATTAATGAGTGGAATGGCTATTTCAGATTCGACCGCTCAGAGAAAGAAACGGGCATTGGTGAATTGGTTGATGGCATGTCAATCAAAGATTTTCATTCGGATATTTATATTTCAGCGGGCAATGAAATCAGTCGAAGTGTAAAACCAAAAGAGGAGATAAATTTACCGCTGTATCTTTCAGTTATGACTGATAAAAATTTAGGGAATAACCTAAATCTGAAAGTGCAATTGTATGGTTATGATGCTTTGGGTCAGAAAAAAACTTGGGGAAATATGACCAAAACTATTCCGTATCAAGCATGGCTACAAAAAGAACTTGAACCGATTAAATTAACTATGCCCGATGAAAAATCAGTAGTGATTGTGGCCTTGATCTTGGAAGATAACGCAGGAAATGTTGTGCATCGCAATTTTACAACATTTATTGTTGAAGGCAAAACTCCGAGCGAAATGACACTTTTGAGTGGCAAAAAAGCAAAATTGATAAGCATCGAACCAAAAAACTTTAGCGATGCCCGTTGGAGCAAAAAACAATGGAATATTCTCGACGGACTAAAAGTAAATGGTGCAGGAAGTGGGTACTTTGAGTATAAAATCAAGATTCCAACCGATACAAAATTTGAAAGTGCATCGTTTGTGGCGGAGGTTTCGTCAAAACAGCTTTTTGCCAAAGACAAAGAAAATTCTCAAATAAAGAATACTGACTACATGCTGGGGGCAAAAGCCGAGCCAAGTCAAAATAAAAATGCTTATCCGATGACCGATACTTCACGCTACCCAAGTGCAGTTTCGGTAAAAATCAATGGTATTTTTGCAGGAAGATACGACCTCAGTAACGACCCAGCCGACCACCGTGGTGTTTTGTCGTGGCACAATCAACCACAAGACAAAAAATTGTATGAAGCAGGTTCGTATGGTTATCGTTTGGGAGTAAATATTCCGCAAAAAGCCTTAGAATTGGCTCGTACAACGGGTGAATTAATCATCAGACTCGAAGTAGATGAAAGTTTAGCAGGTGGTTTGGCGATTTATGGAGATAAATTCGGCCGCTACCCAATGAATCCTACGGTGGTTTTGGTAGTGGATTAGTTATTTGTTACTTGTGATTGGTTATTAGTTAATAGTTCAGCAAAAAAATTAAACGGCTGTCAATTTTGGTTTGACAGCGGTTTAATTTTCAAAATTAGTTTCCCAGTAATCAATAACCAAAATCAATTCCCTTTAAGACTAGGATTTATAATAACCTCAACTGGTTTTCTTGGATGTTTTACGGTTGGTGTGGTTTGGGTTGGAATATTTGGTTGTTTTGTGTCTTTATCAATCATTGTTGGTAGCGGCGATGATGTTTCTTCCATCGGAACTTTTGTTTCTTTAATCGAATATTCACATTGTTTAATAGCTAAAATCGACTCTTCCATTAAACCTTCTTTGGCGGCTTGATAGTAATAAGTCATTGCTTTTTTGAGCATATCAGCCGTAGCGGCTGGTGTACGCTGACGCATCGCCAAACGCTGTAACTCAGTTCCTTGAGCCAATGTAATATGAGCAATCTGTCCACGATTTGGGTCATTCGGATTCATACTTACCAATTCCAATAGGTTTTCTTTGGCAGGTGCGTATCTTTGCAGAGCAAAATAATCCTTAAATTTTTTGGTTAGATATAGTGCATGCGAACTATTCTTTATTTGCTCGCTGATTTGGCTTGAGGCCTCAAATTCTGGTAAAATTGCACATTCACGGTATTTAAAGAAGGCATCCCAATAACGCCCAGATTTGAAATAAGTGTCGGCTTCATCGAGCATATACGCACGAGATACTTGGGCATTACTTGCAAGAGGCAGAAAAATAATCCAAGAATTGAGTGTAAAAAAACGAAGCAGTTTCATAAATTATGATAAATTTAAGCCAAAAACTAAACAAGTAAACGAATATAAAGGTTTGAATCTCAATAAATTATAG
>JAFEIL010000287.1 GCA_017495105.1 Emticicia sp.
CAATAGTATGAGAATCATCAAAATGAAAAGTATTGTTGAAATGATTCCAATAAACAAAAAAAGTGACAATTAAAATAGATAAAAGAACTAAGAAAGAATAAAGTTTTTTCATCGGATAAATGTATGTTTGTGAAGATTTGCTTTGGTTAAATGATTTGTGAAAAAAATGAATCTGATGGCTATTATTGCTGGTAATACTTGAAGATTTATTAAGTGGTCGGCTGATAAATTCGACCACTTAACTTTAAAAAAGAGGACTTTTAAACTAAAAAATCAAGCACCAACTGCTTTCTCAACCGAAGTCTTCATTTTCTCGAAACCAACTTTGGCTGCTTCTAGAGCTGGCATTTTCCAGTAATCTTCATTAAAAAGCTCTAAAGAAAGTACAATCGGAACATTTTTTTCATTCAACATCTGAAAGATTGGCGTAAGCGGAGCAACTCCATCACCTGGAAAAACTCGGTAGCTATCATTGATTTTTTCTCTCGAAACATTAGCAGGATAGTCGTTTACGTGAAACATCTGCATACACTGCCCATTGAGCATTTTCAAGGCGTTAAATTCCGAGCCGCCCTTATATAAATGATAAACATCGGACAAAATAACAGCTTTTGGGTGTCCACTTTCGGCGGCTACGAAAAGTGCTTCACCGAAAAGATGTAAATTTGCTGAAAAACCCCACATTTCCAATTGTGGTAAAACGCCCATTTCATCGCCTAAGTCAAGCATTTGGCGGAAACGTGCGGCTGCATTTTGTAAATTAATTCCTGCTTTATTGGTTGCCCCAAAAGGTGGAGCTGCAATGCGTTTGCAACCGATTTCGGCCAACATACCCATCTCTCGTTTGGTTTGTTCAAGAGCTTTTATTCTTTGATTTGGGTCGTCAACAATCCAAGTCGCAAATCCAATTGCATCTTCGATGGTCAGTCCTAAATCTTTTGCTTTTTGACGAACATCTTTTAAACTTCCACCTTTACTTGCGTAAGTTTCTAGGGTTTTTATCCAAATTTCTATACCTGAATATCCAGCTTTAGCAGCCACATCGAGTTCGGCCATTAGACCGATATTTTGCTTCATAATGGTACTTGTATTCAAGCAATAGCTAAAATTGTTTTTAGCCGTTTTTGGTGCTTGAGCCGCAGTATTTTCTAAACCGAGTGCCAATCCAGCACCAGTTGCCAAACTTGATTTTATGAGATTTCTAC
This sequence comes from Emticicia sp., assembly GCA_017495105.1. GTDB lineage: Bacteria > Bacteroidota > Bacteroidia > Cytophagales > Spirosomataceae > Emticicia. Next base: position 1,206 of record JAFEIL010000287.1, read on the forward strand.
GAGAAATATTTGAAGACTCCATAAGTTTTTTTTTGATTAGATTTCTAAAATTAAGGTTGATAACTTTTTACTGAAAATTGATAACTGTTCAAATACCTTTCACTTTCATTTTAAGCGTATAAACAGCCTTTGAGGCCGTAATAAAAAGTGTTTTTCGGTCTTTTCCTCCGAAAGTTATATTGGCCGTCCATGGTTCTTTTACTTCAATTTGCTCAATTTGTTTGCCGTTTTTATCGAAAACTGTTACGCCTTTTCCTGTTACATATACATTGCCTTTTTTATCAATTGTTATACCGTCGGAACCCATCGGAGCAAAAAGTTTACGGTCGCTCAGTGTACCATCAAGATTGATTTTATAAGAATATGTTTTTTTATCGCCAATATCTGCTACGTACAAAGTTTTGCCATCTGGCGTACCGATAATACCGTTGGGTGCTACAAATTCTCTTGCCGCAATTGTCACCATTTTTTTGTCAGGAGAAAGATAATAAACTCTTTTTTCGGGCAAATCCATGCCTTTACGAGTCCAGTAAGGTCTTTGATAGAATGGATCAGTGAAATAAATGCCACCGTTTGAAGCAATCCAGAGGTCGTTTGGCCCATTGAATTTTTTGCCTTCAAAATCATTGACTAAAACTGTGATTTTTTGATTTTTATCAATGCTTATGAGTTGATTTTCTAAATCAGCACACGAAAGCAAATTTCCTGCTCGGTCGAAATAAAGACCATTTGAGCGACCAGTTTTATCCATATAAAGTGATATAGAATTATCGGCCGCCGACCACTTGTAGATTTTGTCATTGGGTTGGTCAGTGAAGAATACATTGCCTTCTGCATCGGCGGCTGGGCCTTCAGTAAAGGCATATTCGCCCGAAAGTTTGGTGAGTATTGCTCCTTTGGCAATGATTTTACTTTGTTGTGCAAATCCATTTAATACAAAAAGGAATAGCACAAAAATGCTTGTTGTAGTTTTTTTCATGAGGTTTGAATAGAGGAAAACGAAAAAAAGGTTATTTCGCATTGCAAAATAACCTTTTTTCAAATAAGCTACAAATGTATTTTTTGTTATTGGTTGACTGGGAAACAGGTTATTGGGTAACTCGTTTCAAAAAGGATGTACCAGTAACTAATTTTCCAGTAAGCAGTTATTCAATAACCAGTAACATTTAACTCAAACGAAGTGGTAATGATCGCAAGGCTTTCCCTGTCAGATTTAAAACTGCACCAAAAATAGCTGGAGCAATAGGAGCGAGTGGAGGCTCTCCGACACCATAAGGAACATCATCTCCTTCGAGTAAAAATGATTGAATTTCGGGAACGTCCGCAAGTGTTGCCAAAGGATATTGACTGAAATAGGCTTGTTCAATTTGGCCATCTTTTACAGTCAGTTCTTCGTAAAGAGTTGCACTGATTCCCATCATGACACAGCCTTCTATTTGTGCTTTTATACCCTCAGGATTAATAATTTGTCCCATATCAAGCACATTCGTTACTTTCTTGACTTTTATTTTTCCTTCTTTGATTTCTACCTCAATAGCGGCGGCGGCGATACTTTTTCTGTCATTTCCGATTGCAATCCCACGACCGACTCCATCGGCTTTTGGCGTTTTCCAGCCACTTTTTTCGATGAGGGTTTCTAAAACTTTTCTGCTACGTTCAATAATTTTATCATCTTTATCGGTTAGCATATCAAGGCGAAAATCAATCGCATCTTTTCCCGCCTTATGTGCTAGTTCATTGATAAAACTTTCAATGGCAAAAGTATTGGGAAACATACCAACAGCCCGCCAAATACTAATCGGAATAGGCACATCGGTATTCCAAACCGAAACTGATTTATTTGGAACATTGTACATCAGGCTTGCTCCATGCCCTGCCGAAAGAAAATCTGAACCAAGTAATTTCAGACCAATTTCTCCGACCATATTTCTCACATACATATCTGGAGTAGCTTGGTCGTGAGTGATGGCTTCAATCGTACCATCTTTTGTCATTTTTGCCTGCAAAACATGGTGGGTATTTGGGCGATAAACACCATTTTGAAATTCGTGCTGACGGCTATTATAAACTTTAATTGGCTTACCAACCAATTTTGAAATGATTGCCGCTTCTGCAGCCAAGCCAGGGGCTGCTTTTCGACCAAAACCTCCACCGAGCAATGGCGTATGTACATCAATATTGTCTTTTTTAATGTCAATCGCTTTGGCAACCACATCTCGAACTTGGCTTGGGCCTTGCGAACCTGTAATAATCAAAACTTTGTTGGCTTCTACATGAGCAATTGCTCCGTTAACCTCCATTTGGGCGTGAGTGGCCATTGGGGTGCGGTATTCTTGTCGGAAAACCTCAGTTTTATTATCTTTTAAAATACTTTTTGCACTCCCTTCTTTTTGAATATTTGCTTCTTTTCCATTACCAACTGTAACAAGTTTGATTAAATCAGTTTGCTGAGTTTTGTTGGGTGTATTCCACTCAACAACCACTTTTTTTGCTGCAGAATCGGCGGCATAAAAGCTTTTGGCGACAACAGCGAGCAAATTTCCTTCACGAACAATCTTTACTACACCAACAGATTTTGTTGCTTCGTTGCTATCGACTGATTTAATTGTAGCGTCAAGGTAAGGTGACTTTACCAAAACCGCATACAGCATATCGGGCAATTCACTGTCAAGTGTATATTTTGCTGTACCCATTACTTTTGGCTTCAAATCTACTCGCTTTACCACTTTTCCTATTATTTTAAAAGCTGATTTTGGCTTAAGTGTTGGCGTTTTTGGTTCGTCCCATTCTTTGGTTGAGGTAGCAATTTCACCATAAGTTGCTTTTTTCCCACTTGAAGAAAGTGTGCCATTTTCAGTTTTTACAGCCGAAATATCTACGTTCCATTGTTTGGCTGCAGCTGCTTTTAGCATTTCTCGCATGGTCGCTGCTACTTCTCTGACAGGCTCGTAAAGGCTTGATGTTGAACTACTTCCGCCCGTATTTACATTATCAATTAGGCCACTGCCAGTATTGGCGTGTTCGACTTTAATTTTATCCAGCGAAACTTCGAGTTCTTCGGCGGCCATCATTGCCAAGCCTGTCCAAACTCCTTGGCCCATTTCAATTTTAGGTGATTTAAGAAGAATTGTGTTATCAGCTAATATTTCAAACCAAAAATCAGGCTTTAGCGAGCTGATTGATGCAGGTAAATCCATGCTTTCTACCTTCTGTGCCGTAAAACGACGCATTGGTGAGCAGCCCAAGTAACTTGCAACGACAGACCCGCCTAAAACGATTGCTCCTCTCTGTAAGAATTTTCTACGTGAAAAAGATTTTTTTTCTGTTGACATAGCTTTTAGTGGTTTTGGTTGTTGATTTCGGCTGCTCTTTTAATGGCTTTGATGATGCGTGGATGTGTTCCGCAACGGCAAATATTAGTGATACCGTTTATAATATCATCGTCGGTTGGATTTGGGTTTTCTTTGATGAGCTTCGCTGCAGCCATCATAAATCCAGACTGACAATAACCACATTGTGGAACTTGTTCTTCCATCCAAGCTTGTTGAATAGGGTGTAAATTAGCTTCGCTATCCGAAAGACCTTCGAGGGTTATAATGTTTTTACCTGCAATGGTTTCGACCGGAACTGAACATGAACGAACTGCTTCTCCATCAATATGCAACGTGCAGGCTCCGCACATGGCCATTCCGCAGCCAAATTTGGTTGCTGTCAGTTTGAGTTCGTCCCTGACCACCCAAAGAAGCGGCATGGCAGGGTCAACGTCGATACTCGTCGGTTTGCCGTTTAATTTAAAGTCTATTTTCATTCGTTTTATTTATGATTGGTTTGAAATTTCATCTTATTTACTCATCAACAAAATATCCTCTACTTCCAAAATTTGCTTCGAATATCCTCTGATTGAGGTATTTATAATCGCTTGTCCAAGTTCAGCTAAGGTACTGAAATAATTTGGAAAAAGTCTTCGTCCGATTGGGTAAATCCAAGAAATGTATTTGTAATAAGGCAATGTATTTTTCAAACCTTTGGTTGGCAACATAAAAGCTGGTCGAAAATTATAAACCGCTTTAAAAGGTAGTTTCATTAAATCGTTTTCGGTTTTTCCTTTTACTCTTGCCCACATTGATTTTCTCTTTTCAGTGCTATCTGTTGCTGAACCTGAAATATAACAAAATGTCATTCCTGAATTTATTGAATTCAATTTCTCTGCAAAATTGAGCGTAAGCGTATACGTAAGTTTGAAATACTCAGCTTCTTTCATGCCCACCGACGAAACTCCCAAACAAAAATAACAAGCATTATAGTTACTTATTTGACCTAAAATTGGCGAAATATCATAAAAATCAGTATGAATGATTTCCTTCAATTTTGGGTGAATGACACCACAAGGTTTTCGATTAATAACCAAAACTGATTCGACCTCCGAATGGTTCAAAGCCTCGTGCAGTACCCCTTCGCCTACCATGCCCGTTGCTCCCGTAATTATTGCTCTTATTTTCATTTTTAATTAAATAATAGGTTTGATATTTTGGGAAATCTAATTTTTGTAAATGTTTAATTATCAATAAATTATATTGATATTGACTCGTGGAATGCCGACTGTTGACTGCAAATTAAATCCCAAATCATTTCGAAGCCTTGTCCGATAATTTCTTGTTGCTGTGCTATTGGTTGAATTAAAACATATTGATAAATTCCCAAAATTTGGCTGTTTATGAGTGTGTAAAGTAAATCATTGGGCATTATTTTTATGTCGCCACTAGCTTTTGCTTTTTCTATAAAAGAGATGTGCATTTTGCTTTGTTCGTGCAGTACTTCGGCAGGAATTTGAGCTAAATGAGGAGAAAAATGTACTTGTTGAATGTAATAAAATTTATCTTGATTGACCAAAGCCCAATTGATTGTCGAGAAGTAAAGTTTATTAAAAGCTTCTTTTATACTATCTGTTGGGCTGGTTTGGCTTGCCAAAATTTGATTTAACTCATTTTTTATAGCCACATAAAGCTCTTTTATTAAGGTTTCTTTTGTAGCAAAATAATGAAAAAGTGTCCCATTCGCCACTCCTGCATCTTTCGCAATTTTACTCGTAGGCGTACCATGAAACCCAAATTCAACGAAAAGTTTTAAGGCTGTATCAAGTATTTTTTTTTCTTTACTCATTAAATAGATTGACTAATCAGTCGATATTTAAAATAAAAACATTTCTTTCAGAGAAAAGTTTCATGTTGGTTGAATTTTTATTTTACCACGGAGTTGCATTGAAGTGTATGACGCACAGTTTTACGATGTTTTTTACTATGTGGTTAAAGAAAATTACTTAAAAATTCCCGCAGGATGTCCAGCGAAATTGATAGCGTTTTTATTTTGTTGATAATTTTAATTTTCCTTCGCCTTGTATGCCAACCAAGTGATTGAGCTTGGCCGTTCCAACGAAAAAGAGTTTTTGTTTTTCAAAAAATCTTTGGTTTTGGCTTGAATTTGGTCGTTTTTTTGCTCATAATTTGTAAATTTTTTTTTAGAAACGATTTTTTAGGCTAAAAAAAGTTCGTCGTTTGCTTTTAGTGCTTCTTTTTGCCAATTTGCCAATCTTTTCACTTAGTCCAATACGAATGTTTGTCGAATTACATTACCCAGAGTATTTATCTGCACAAGAACTTGATGTTTACCTTGCCAATGGTTGGTTCAGAATGGGGCAATCTATTTTTACTACAAATTTTCTGCGTTTTCATGATAAAGTTTATTCATCAATTTGGCTCAGAATGGATTTGTTGAATAGTGAAAAAAGCAAAACTCAACAAAAAATCGAAAAACTAAATGCTAAATTTAGGGTTGAAATTCAGATGGCCAATCCGACCGAACAGCACGAAGAGTTATTTAGTAAATATCGAGAAAAAATGACTTTCGATCCTGCTCCATCGGTCAAAAACTTACTTTATGGGCATCAAGAAGAACGTGCTTTATTACGAATTTTTGATACCGTAGAGATAAATATTTATGATGAAAACAAGTTAATTGGGACAGGTTTTTTGGATTTAGGCGAAAAAAGTGCCGCTGGAATTTCGTGTTTTTATGACGCCGATTATCGAAAATATAGTCTCGGAAAATATTTGATGTACCTCAAAATGGATTTCTGTAAAAAAAATGGCTTCCATTTTTTTTACCCAGGGTATTTTGCACCAACTTATCCGCTGTTTGATTATAAGCTTGATTTGGCCAAACCAACACTCCAATACCTTGATTTGATTACCGATGCTTGGATTCCGTTTAAAGCGTTTGACTCGTCTCAAATTCCGATAGATTTGATTGTTGAAAAACTAAGAACTTTGAGTGAAATATTGGACAGCAAAGGAGTAAAAAATGAGTTCAAATACTACGATTTTTTCGATGCCGATATGATGCACAACCTCAACGGCATGGGTTTACTTGATTTTCCGGCATTCTTGCTTTGCTTCGATATTGAAAAAGATTCTCGCTTTTTGCCGATGGTAATTTATGATGTACGAGATGAACAATTTCATTTGATTATCGGCACAACTGTTTATAAATCAATTTTTGAAGAAGCTCCAGAAGAGCATTACAATGCTTATTTACTACAAATTTTACGATTTTTATATACTGGCGAAGTAGTCGAAGAAATGGCCGAGGTAATTGAAATGTATGGACAGGAATTATTAAAAGAAGTCTGAAAAACATCACCGGGTGCCGGCCGCTAGCACCCGATGGATTGATTGTGTGGATGTAATGAATTGTTTGTGTGGATGTAATGGATTGATTGTATGGATATAATGAATTGATTGTGTGGATGTAATGAATTGATTGTGTGGATGTAATGTATTGATTGTGTGGATGTAATGTATTGATTGTGTGGATGTAATAAATTGATTGTGTGGATGTAATAAATTGATTGTGT
>JAFEIL010000442.1 GCA_017495105.1 Emticicia sp.
AAAAAATAAAGGCGGTTTCACAAAAAACGCCGAATAATTATTGAAAAAGTCTTTAAACTTGCTGAGAATTATCATGCAAATGGTTTGTAGATATTCTATTAAATATGGTAACAGAAGTAAATGAATTTTTTTACAAAATGGTTTAATGAAATGAAAATTTTAATTCCTGTAATCATTGTTTTTTGTTTTTTGGAAGGTCTTGGACAAGAAACTTTAAACAATCAAAGCATTATTCAGATGTCCACCGTAAAGATTTCTTCTGACATCATTATAGAGAAAATCAAGAGCAGTCCAAATAAGTTTGATTTAAGTACTTCTGGGTTAATATCACTTTCAAAAGCATTAGTTAAAGATAATGTAATGGAGGCAATGCTTTTGGCATCTAATAAACTCCCAGTACTGAAAAACCAAGATATAATTGACATATATCAAAATAAAGTATCGAGAAATATAATTCAAAAGAAAATAGAATATTCAGATTCTCAATTTGATACAAGTTCTGATGGTTTGATTGAACTAAAAATGGCTAAAATACCCGAACCAATAATAAAGGCGATGATGACTGTGAAGACTTCTGCCGAAGTTGAAAGTTCAACAAATCTAAAAAGTGCGGAAAAGCCTCAAGAGAAAAAACTAAATTCAGTTTTTAGAACAGCAGAATCAAGGAAAGATGAGAAAAGCACGATACAAAGTAATAATACAAACTATAAAATTCAATGTGATGAATGGTTTGACAAATTTAAAAAAGTAAAAATCAAAACAGCATGGATTGATATTAGAGGTTGGAAACCTATAACAATGCTATTAGGAACTCTTTCTTCAGTAGCAGGTATTGAAGATGCTGAGATAAAAAGTGTCTTAATTAATGAAGGGGGAAACTTATCAATATTAATGTATGTATCGAAACCAGGAAGCCACACTTTAATGGTTGACCCCGATGCTCCATTATACTTGATGCTAAAAAACGATGACGTTTTAGAGTTTAAATCGAATGTAAATTCTGAAATAGATTTTTCTTTTTCTGGAAATAAAATAGATACCCAAATGGTTGTTTACTATGCGTTGCCAAAAGAGAAAGCAACTATTTTATCTCAAAACGAGATAAAGAGTTATCGTATAAACCTTTATAATAAGAAATATATCGAAGATGTAATACCTGATAAAAATGCTCAAAAATTCAAATTAGGAATTCAATGTATTCTTAACTAAAAGAACTTTATTTTCTAAAAATATACAAGGCAAACCATGATAATCTACCTTTTAATATTAAATATGTTTTTTTTGAATACTTCAAAAATTACTTTCTTATTTCCAAATTCCAGCTACTATGAAGATGAGTTTGGGCAAGACCATTTTAAAAAGAAATATCTTGGGTTGTTTGTTTACGATAATTCAGTAAAAGTAAAGAATACCTTTTTAACGCTTTCAAAAGGTCATGAATACTGTGGAGAAGAAGACCCTGATTCTAAAACAGTAAATGCCTTCCAAGCCGATAGTTGTTTATTACTAATTGCTGATTCAAATATCAAACCTCATGAATTTGAACTTGTAAATATTAATAAGGGAAAGTTTTTAAAGCCTAATTACATTCAAAATATTGTTTATGGTACAAATAAATATACCGTAGCATGTGCTGGCCTTCCAGGAAATTTTAAGTCTGATCCTTGGCTGAATGCGAAAAATTATACTTTAAAACTAAAAGGTATCAAAAATGGTGTTTTGATTAGCCAAACTTTGGTTAGTGTAAAACAATTTAACGAAAGGTATCCTTCAACGATTAAGATTGCTGGTGATATAGATGGTGATGGTAAACTTGATATACTACTTGAAGGTGGAGACCATTATGCAGGCTCTCTTTATAAATTATATCTATCTAGTTATGCAAAATCAAATGAGCTTTTGGGCTTGGCAGCCGAGTATCAGTTTATGGGGTGTTAAAAATTAAAATCAATAATATTATGGAAACAACAATTATAAGTATTAAAAACAAAGAAATAAAATTTTCAAAAGAAACGGGAGATGTCTTAAAAGAGAATTTTCTTCGACAATTAAGATTGTTGTGAATAATTGGTAAACGTAATGTCTTAATTGAGAATAAACAATATTTATAGTTTTAACTCCTAATTCGCATCAATGATAAAGATTCTTAAAAATATTAAATTTATTACCAATAAATAATGACTTATGAAATACTTTAAAATGAAAATATACTTCTCTTTGGCTTTAGTAATGGTGTTTTTTTCGGTAAAAAGCCAAAATGTTATTAGAGTTACTAATGGACAAAATATCCAAAATTTAATTGATACAAATCCTGTAAACTCAGTGTTTTTGCTTGACCCTGGTGTATATAGTGGTTTTAACGCACAGAAAAAAGTATCTGTAATTGGATCGGGATATTTTAATGGAACAAACCAGAGTACAATCAATAGCAGTGTAACGTTTTCTTCGTCAAACGTAAGTAGCTCGACTGGGTCATATATTTCTGGATGTAGTATCTCTTCAATGACTTTAAGTGCGAGTAATATTTTGGTTCAAAAGTGCAGAATATATAATAC
>JAFEIL010000358.1 GCA_017495105.1 Emticicia sp.
TTGTGACCCTCAAGCAAATGCAACATCTGGTTTAGGGCTTAATCAAAGAGATTTTGAACATAATAATATTTATTCTTATTTATCTGGTAATGCAACAATCAATGAAGTTGTGAATAAGACATTTATACCAAATTTGGAAATTATCACATCACACATTGATTTGGCTGGCTTTGAGATTGAAATTATCAATGAAATGAGTAGAGAGTCAATAATGAAAGATAAATTGATAGAACTTAAAAACCACTATGATTTTATTTTTATTGATTGTTCACCATCTTTAGGGTTGTTGGTCATAAATGTATTAGTAAGCTGCGATTCGGTTTTAATTCCTGTTCAATGTGAGTATTTCGCATTAGAGGGTTTGGCTAAGCTAATGGATACAATCACACTTGTGAAAAAGAAAGTAAATAAATATTTAGAGATTGAGGGGATAGTTCCAGTAATGTTTGATGGTAGGACTAATCTTTCGCATGAAGTTGTGAAAGAAATTAAAAATGCTTTCGATGATTTAACTTACGAAACCATTATTCCCAGAAATATTAGGTTAGCAGATGCACCAAGCTTTGGTGTTCCAGTTTTTTTTGTTGACAAAAGGTTTGATAAATCTGAACATAAAGATTTATTGTTTGAAAATGCAGGTGCAATAGCTTATTTAAATTTGGCAAAAGAATTACTTAGTCGAAATAACTTAAAATACTTAAATGAACGTAAATTTATATAGCAATAATAAAGGAAGAGGCTTATCCTCCTTGCTTTCTGATAATCAAGATATTCAACATCCAGTTTTAAAATTTAAAGGTGTGGAAGAAATTGATATCTCGAAAATAATTATCAATCCTCTGCAACCAAGAAGGGATTTTAATCAGATACAACTTTTGGAACTTGCAGACTCTATTAGATTGTATGGTTTAATTCAACCTATAACCATTAGATTAAAAGATAATCAATATGAGCTAATTGCTGGAGAACGAAGGTTGAGGGCTTCGATTATTGCAGGAAAGTTAAGAATTCCAGCATTTATAAGAGATACAACTGATGAAGAATCCGCAATAATGGCTTTAGTCGAAAATGTTCAAAGAGAAAATCTGAATGCTATGGAAGTTGCCATAACATTTGATAGAATTCTTAATGAATATAGCCTTACTTACGACGAATTAGGTCGTAAAGTTGGTAAAGATAGAAGTACTGTGAATAATTATTTAAGACTTTTAAAGCTACCTTCTGAGATTCAAAAATTAATTATTTTAGGTAAAGTTTCAATGGGCCATGCCAGAGCCATAGTCGGTTTAGATAGCGTTGAAAATCAGAAAATAATAATACAACGTATTTTAAACGAGCAATTATCAGTAAGAACAGTCGAAGATTTAGTTAAGACTCTGCATAAAAAAGAAATTTACCCCCCATCACTTCCTACTAATCAAGAATTTCAAGAATATATTAACAACGAACTTTTTGCCTCAAATCAAAGCAGGCTTACAGACATTAAAGTAAAAATAGACAATGACGGAGAAAAGGGAGCTATATTCCTGTCATTTAATAATGAGCAGGACTTAGAGAGAATCGTTATTCATCTTGATAAAATGTTCCAAAATCAAGGATTTAATGATTGAAAACTTTGTTTTTTTATAGTGTCAAACTACCAGAACTTTTACTTACGCATACAGTTATTCTGATTTTTCTTATCTAAATCTTTAAATTAGAATTATTATTTATTTGATACCTAAAAATGCCTAAATTATAGGTTTATTTACTTTTGTTTATCTTCAAATCGCTTTTTTATTGCGTTTATTTTTGTAATTCATTCATTATCAAGCCTTTTCCTCTTCCTCGTTGAAGTATTGTTTTAACCGCCTTTACACAATTTTACCTTTAATTAATTAATTATTGTAATTATTTATTATGTCAATCAATAATGGCACTATAAATATTTGACATCCATATCCAATTTATATAAATTTACATACAAGTATATTCAACACGTGTATTTATTGTCTGAAGTTAGAGATTTTTTTGTCCTAAAGTCTGATTTAAATAGCTTCAAGATTTTGGTTATAAGTAATTGAAAATTAAGTGTTTATATAAGAGTCATTTTAGTTTTGTTTTCCTATAATGTTATAATTTATGAACTTGTTATTGACAGGCAAGTATTTCAATGAGAGGCTTGATTTCTTATCATGGTTAAGAAAAAACCATACTATTTCCCAGGAGTTGGATGCAACAGTAATATTTGATTTACTGGATAATAACAAAAACAATTATGATGCAATAATTATAGATGAAAATCTTTTTAATACTTGCAACCAAACCCTTGACTTTGCATGGGGGCTACATCTTAACTATCCTGAAATTCCAACTATTTTAATTATTTCTCCAAGAGATAGTTATGAAGAAATATTTGATATTTATAAAAAAGGCGTATTATTTGAAATTATCGAAAGGTTTCAAATTGATGCAAAGTCTAAATTTTCACATTTTAATTCAATACTATTTAAAGTTGAGCAGTATTTAAAGAGAATCGAAATTATAAATGGGAAAAGTGATTTAGTGTTGAGC
>JAFEIL010000033.1 GCA_017495105.1 Emticicia sp.
TACTACAATCTTAAGTTAATTAAAAAACACTATGTTGTTCTGAGGTTCGATGTTAGTCAGTTTAACATTAACTAAGTCAAAAATTTGAAAATACAGAGGTATTTCAGAAGACATAAATTAATAAAGTGCTTGAATAACAACAAGATTTTTTATCTATAATCTAAAACGGTTATAATGTTAGACGAACCTGGTGGTGGGGAAGGCTCCAAAAGAGTTTCTCGTTTAGATACTTCAATCAATTTTGAATCAGCAGATTTTTCTACTAATATTGTATTGACACCTTGTAAAGCCTTTTGTTTGGATATTATTGCAATAATGGTTAGATATATTAACTTTACATCCAACCACAGAGAGCGATTATCAATATAAAAAAGCCCTAGCATACTTTTCCAAGGACGAATTAATTGGTTATATGCTAAATCCGGATCGACTTTATTTTTTAATATATCACCTTCGTCAGAAAAAACAATAGATGCAAGGTCTGTAATCCCTGGTTTTATACTTAAAAGCCTACTTTCTTCTTTTGTATATATATCTACCTCTTGCTTTACATTAGGTCTTGGTCCTACTAAACTCATTTCTCCAATTAAAACATTCCATAATTGTGTAACTTCGTCTAACTTATATTTACGGATAAACTGCCCAATTGGAGTTATGCGATTGTCACTAGCTGAGGTAGATGCAACCCCTGATTTATCCGCGTTTTTAATCATAGACCTCAACTTAACCATCTTAAATAGTTTATGATTTAAACCAACTCGGTTTGCCACATAAAACGGCGAATGGTAATCTTGCATATAAACAATTAACATTACAGGAATTAAGACTATACTAAAAATGAGTAAGCCTAAAAAAGATAGGCAAATATCAAGTAAACGTTTAAACATGATTGTTTTATTGATTTAAAATTGATTGAACTTTAGAAACAATATCTTCGACCTTTGTATAATAAACTGCCTCCAAAACCTTACTCGTTGGTGCAGGAGCGTCTGGTAGTGTTATTCGTGCAGGAGCAGATTTGAGATCACTTAATGAAATACATTCCATTACTCCTGCAATTACTTCACCTGCCAATCCACAATTTCGCCAACTACCATCAACTACACATAAATTACCTGTTTTCTGTACTGATGCGATAATTTTTTCGTAGTTAAGTGGATTTAGTACCCGTAAATCTACTACTTCAACAGATATTCCTATTTCTGATAAAATAATTGCTGCATCCAAACATAACTTAGTCGTATAACTTGCCCCAACGAGGGTAAAATCATTCCCCTCTCTCAATATTTTTGGACCTTCATCTGCCAGATTTAATTCTATTATGGGTTCTACTTCTTGTTCTTGTTCATACAACCATCTATCATCAATATACATAACAGGGTCGTTTGAAAGCACGCTGGCAATCAACAAATCACGGGCGTCTTTGGCAGTTGCAGGCATGACTACTCTTAGTCCAGGTATATGTGCAAACCAAGAATGTAGGGCCTGTGAATGTTGTGCTCCTTGTTCTCCCCCTCTATTTATTATTGCTCTTACCGTAATTGGAGCAGAACTTTCACCCCCAAACATGTGTCTCCATTTGGCTGCTTGTGTAACAATTTGATCTATCGCTAATACCATAAAGTCCATACGTGGGTGAACTATGATTGGACGATAACCACCTATTGCAGCACCTACTGCTGCCCCTGTTGTTGCCAATTCTGACACAGGGGTATCAATAATTCTATCTTTTCCAAAATCAATATCTAAATTGGTCATAGTGGCACCTACATACCAAGGACTCCAAAGACCCTGACCTATAACAAAAACCTCAGAATAGTTTGCAAGTAAATATCTATGGGCATCTAAAATGCCCTGTGCATAAGAAATTTTCATTTTAAATAAGTTAAGCGTACACTAAACTAAGAAGTGCTTCTGACTTTGGATATTCAGCATCAAGTGCCTTATTCCAATCATCGTTTAATTTTGATTGAATTTTATCATTCAATATTTCTAACTCTTCAGAACTTAGTAAATGCTGTTGAATCATAGCCTCTGTTAAGCGTCTAATCGGATCTCGTTGCTTCCATTTAAGTAGGTTATCCTTACGTTGTACACCCACATCTATATCATCACGATTTCCCACATGCCCTTTCCATCGGTAAGTTACCATTTCAATATAATAAGGTCCAAAACCACTGCGAATATATTCTACAGCTCTTTCGGTGGCTTTGCTTACTTCTATTACATCATTACCGTCTACTAACTCGCATTTAATGCGATGAGCTTCTGCATATCTTATAGTCGCATCGGTTGGTTGTCTTAAATCAATGTGAAGGTGACTTGCAAAGAGGTTATTTTCACATATAAAAAGCACTGGCAACTTCATACTGGCCGCCAAGTTGAAAGATTCTTGTACGCCTCCTTCTTCTGTCGCCCCATCACCAAAATAACTTACGGCGATGTCACCATTCCCATCCATCTTGGCAGCCAATGCAGCACCTGTAGCAATTGGTACAGTTGCCCCTACGATAGGAACCGAGCCCCAAAAACCATTTTTCCGGTCAATTATGTGCATTGAGCCACCCATTCCATGAGAACTTCCTGCATATTTCCCTAATGTTTCGGCAAAAAGACCAAAACTATTACGGTTTAATGCCAAATAATGTGCATGCGAGCGATGTGCCCCAAAAACTCTATCGGTTTTACGTAATTGTGTACTAATACCAACCGCTATTGCCTCTTGACCGATGCCAAGATGGCATGGACACTTGATTACTCCAGTTCCAAAATTTTCAGAAATAATATCTTCAGATTTTCTTATAATCAACATACTTTCTAATTGATATAAGAGGAATTCTTTTGTACAAAATGAAATATCAAGAGGATGTTGATAGGCTGCTGGATTAGCTAATTCGGCTAATTGTATCATCTATTTGTTTTTATAAAAATTTGAAATTTTTTCAGCCACATAAGCAACATCCTCGTTAGAAAGAGAGGTATTCATTGGTATCATTAAACATTTCTCAAACATTTTGTCTGTGTAAGGACATCCAGTCCCACTAAAACCAAGCGATGTAATGCCATGAACAGGCTGACCACTCCACTGAATTAATGTTCCTACACCGTTATCAGCCAAATACTTCTTAAGACCATCTCTATTTTCCGCCTCTAATTCATAATTTTGATAAACATCATAATACCGACTATCACTATTGGGGGCAGGGGGTAAATGTAGTTCAGATATACCACTTAAGAGGTTTTGATACAACGTAGCTATTTCTCTACGTCTTTCTATTTCTTCTTGATAATAAGTTAGTTTATAATTTAAAATGGCTGCCTGTAAATTATCTATTCGTGAATTAAACCCCCACATTACAAACTCACCATCATCATTTCTGCCATGGTCTCGCATGAGTTTAACTTTTTCATACATTTCTTCATTATTTGTAACAAATCCACCTGCATCGCCAAAACTTCCAAGATTTTTTGCTGGATAAAAACTGATAGTACCACCCAAGTCAAATGTACCAACTCCTTCACCCTTAAACTTAGCCCCAAGGCCTTGTGCCGCATCTTCAAATATTGATAATCCATACTCATTTGCTATTTCACGCAAAGCATCCATATCACAGCAGCGACCGTTGACTTGAGTTGGTAATATCATTTTTGTTTTTTTTGTAATCATTTTTCTTACGGACTCTGGGTCAAGCATATGGTCTTTTCCGCAATCAGCTGGTATCGGCTTTGCACCTGCAAAAACTATTGAAGAAGCCGTCGCAATGTATGTATGGGAGGCAAAGATAATCTCATCATCTTTTTGGATGCCAGCTGCCATTAAGCCAATCCAGATAGCATCAGTTCCATTTGCCATCCCTACGGCATATTTGGTTCCCGCAAATTCTGCTAGGCCTTGTTCAAATTCTAAACAATCTTTTTGTAGTATGTACGCCCCTCTGCTACAAACATCTGTAAAAATTTCTGTAAATTTTTCTTGTCTTGACTTAAAAAGAAAAGGATAATTAAAAAAAGGCACTTTGCGTATTGACATGATTAAAATTATTTGGTTTTTAGTGTTCCTACTGTATAAATAACTCTATATGATTGATAATCAGCTTTATTAGAACTATATTCCACTATTGGATATAACTCGCCATCAGATTCTTTTAATTCGTGTGGTATTGGTTTTAGTTGCCCTAAAAATATTCTTTTTAAAATATCTTTAAACACAAATGACTTGGGTATTAAATTAAATTTCACAGCTAAGCTCCTTATACTATCTAAGATTTTAGACTTCAAAGTATCGGTTCTGTATAAATATCCCAAGTAGCTGGTACTATCAAAGCGATGCTGTTGTAAAAAATGATGCATTTCCTCTATTTCAAAATACCTGTACGTATAAGGACTTGGATTGAAGTTTGCCCATTCTTTATTGGGGTAACTAATTAATATCTGTCCATTCGGACGAAGGATACGTTTAACTTCATTGATAAAAGCATCAATATTTTGGATATAATAGATAGCTTCAAGAATGATAACCAAATCAAAGGAATTATCGGTATACGATAAATTCTCAGCAGAAAGTTCAAGCAACTCGAAACGCCCCTTGTAGTACTCCTTTCCCATCTTGACTTGAAAAGGGTCTATATCACATCCTACTACTTTTGCGGCTTTGTTTGCCATAATGCCAAACCCAATGCCTGGCCCCGATGCTATCTCTAATATGGTCTTATCTTTACCAAGTGTAGCGGCTAAATTATAGCGAGTAATAGCCATTGAAAGTTGTTCTTGTGTAGCACCTCCTCCAGGAAGTTCAGTAACTGTTGTAAAATTATTCATTAAAGTTATTTCCTATTTCTGTTAGATAATCAGCCATTTGTCCATAAACGATTTCGGCAATAAATTTACTTTCAAATAATGTTTTTGCATTATACGAAAGTTCCTGTTGTAGAGCAAAATTAGTAAATAACTCTACAATAATACAAGTTAATGTATTGTAATCACCATTTTTATAATAAAAACCACAATTATTAATTTCTATAAGCTCTTGTACTAAACCGCTGACACTTGAAATTACAGGTAAACCTGCGGATAGATATTCGATGGGTTTATTGGGTATATTATTCTTATAATTATCTATATTCCAATATGGCAAAATTCCCACTTTTGATAAACGCATCAATGTCCATATTTGATAATTATTAACCCACCCAGGAAAAATGACATTTTCAATACCTTCTGCCATATTTCTAAATTCTTCTAATTTCACACCATCGCCACACAAAATAAATTTAATTTTAGGGTATGTTTCAGATAATATCTTCGCTGCATTTACAATCGTTCCCATATCAATAACATTACCCATGGCAGTAAATAAGCAAATATTAAAATCGTTCATATTTACCCCTATCTCTTGCCAAAAAGCGAACCCTTTTTTTATTTCGTTTTGTGCAGGTGGATTATTTACATAACCATGTGTAAATGATTTATCGTACTGCTTTCGACCACGATTGGCATATTTTAGCTCCCAAGTAATATATGGTTCACTAATGCCGCTTAAAAAAGTCGCATTTTGACAGGCTTTCTTAATCTGATGAAACATCGGATATAATAATAAACGGCCTAAAAATCGCAACTTTTTAGGGAAGGTTTCCATGAATATATCGGGCCACATATCACGGCCATCAATAACAACTGGAATATTAAAAAATTTCCCAAAATTTGTAGCTTCAACACAAAGTTCTATAGTTGGTAGCGAACATAATATTACATCTGGTTTTTGCTCATTTAAGGCTAATTTGGCAAATCTTCTTGCTGTAATAATATGGTCAATTATTCTTTTTATCGATATGTTTCTTTTATACCCTAAAGATTTTATAAATTTAATTTTATAATTATTATTAACCGTTATCTCTTTGTCTTCATTAAAACGATGTTTTTTTATAGAATGATCAAAACTGGAAGACCAACGAACCACTTGATGTCCCTTTTTTACCAATGCTTCAGAAAGCAACACCGAACGCCAAAGGCGTATATTTTCTCCATCAATATATGGAAGTTGCTCGCCTGTGGTTATTATCCATATTATCATAATTTGCTATTTTTGAAGAAGTACATCATATGATGTTACACATAAATCCTCTATGCTATAACTTTCGAAATCTTTATGTATTTGAAATCCATGTTTTATGCTTTCAATACTTTCTAAACACAATGATTTGTCTTCTTTTAGTATTCTGAAACCCAAATTTGTGAATATTTTTTTATATTCCAAATATCGTAGTCGGTTACAATATGCGAATTGGTTTTCTCCTATTTTAGCCCATTCTTCCTGACTATATTTCAAAAAATTTATTTTGGTAATAGTTTTGTCTTGATGTTGAAAGTGATCACTTGGATCAATAAAGTGAATGGATTTGCCAGAATCCTTTAATATTCTTATACACTCTATCATAATATTATTTAAAATTTGAAATGGAATATGTTCAAAAGTAGTGCAGCTAAAATGCAAATCTATTGACTTATCTTCCATCTTAGATTCCGCAGCGTCTCCTGGTGCGACATAAATAATATTGGCACGTTTCAAAAACTCTTCAGGTTTCTTATGATATTCAATGATGATATTAAATCGCTCTTCAAAAATAGGCTCAGTTACAAAATCAAGAAAAAGTGTTTTTATTTGTTCTTTAGTTTGTATTAAATGTTCTAGCGTTTCAGTAAGCATATTTAACTGTAAACGTTTATTTAAATCGTATGTATAAACCTTTTTAGCACCGGCTAAGAAAAAACCTATTGGTAATAATGGTATATGACCAGTGCCAACCTCGAATAGAATTTTATCATTTACTAAATCACCTTGAGCTTTAAGCCAAGACAACATTTTTATTATATGTGGAATTCTTGAATAAGGACTCGAATTTAATCTCCCAAATAAACGCTGTACTGTTATGTACAAAAACTCACCCAAGGGTAATTTGGAGAGGATATTCATAATTAAGGCTTTATTTTTCCAATTCATAAACTTATAAAAACTTTTAAAAATTTGTTACTTAAAATAATTCGTTGCACTCTTCAAGGACTGAGACTTCAAAAAGCGTGAGCAATTAAGGCTTTTACGACCAACTCATACCGTATTTTGGGCTTCGGGCAATCAACTGTTTTTTTCATTCTGTCAGAGCCAATTCCTTTCCCAAAACTATCTCGATTTTCATAGTCAATAAAATGATTTTTATTTCTAATTAAATCACCAAAAACTTATTCTCATCTTATTCAATTATGGCATTTTTTTGCAATTACCTTTATTAATGTTTCTATTGTTTTACCTTTCCATAAAACCCTAACAATTCTTTAATATATTTTATTTTCATTTTTTTATGGATACAATCATAGTCATTAGGACTTAAACTTATTTCTGTAAAGGATACCCCAAAGGCTGCCAATCAATCAAGAATATTAGAATAATTCGATTCAAATAAGTCTACAGATTCGTTCTTTATAATTCTACCAATTTAGCTATGTATGTCAATTGTATTGGTTTATTGGTATAATGTACTTTTAAAGAGTGTTCTCTTTATTTATGCTTTTAATCAAGCCAATAGCCTGCTACAATTGTTTAAAAACTGACAATATGGCTTTGAAAAAATGCTGTCAGCTATCCTTTATTTACTCTCTTTAGTTAGTTTATCTGGCATTTATTTGTGTTTGTAAACAAAAATACTACACTCCAGCTGTAAAACCTCCTCATTGGTACTATAATAAATGTTGCAATTTTTTAAAACTACAAGCAAACTTAAAGCATTATCTTCAATAACTTTCTTAATTTTACATATTTTCTCTGCATTTTGAAGTGCAACATACCTAATAAGCTTTTCAATCATACTCACGCATCTACATCCATATTAAATTATAGGCTATACATTGCATGGCTTAATTTCGTCGCATAGTTGCTTAAAATACTAATAAATTATTTCTTTTAGTATCGTTACTTTACAAATATTCGCTGTTCTTGAAAATAAATACTTAGGGCTTGCTGAAAAAGCATAAGTCATTGACTATAAATAAGTTAAGTTGATTTTTCTGTACATAAGTGCAAGGTTTTTTAAACATTTCCTTTG